>DATDKX010000574.1:0-2427 GCA_036519615.1 Propionibacteriaceae bacterium | reverse complement strand
TTCGTACGTCTCGCCGTGGGAGAGCGTGGGCCCGGGCTGCTCCGTTCTTGCAGCGCGGCCTCTTGATCAGTCGGTACAGGTAGCGGGACCTCGTCCGACGATCAAGGTAGTGCCTGCATCCATGGGATTGGCGGCGGTTTCGTCCTTAGCTGGCGCTCGTTGATCGCGATCGACTCCCGTACAACCTGATCGAGTTGGATCAGCTCCGCGTCGCTGGCCTGAAACAGTTGATGTGACCGCAGAGGTGCTGGACACGGCATTGGCAGCACGGACCCTTACATTCATAACCTCTTCATTAACAACCTCCCGGATCCAGAGGCTTTTCACCCGAATGCCGACGGCTACCGCGCCTATGCCGATGCCATCAAAAGCAAGCTGCCAGGAGAATGGTTAGACAAACAAAAGCTGTTGGTCTGAGGTCCTGCGACGCGTGATCTGACACTGTGATACAGGTCCCGCAAGTTCATCGAGCCATGCGCCGCCTCCAAGGTGTGGCTAGTTCGCCCAGAAACGGATGAGCCTCGCATGCTGCCAGCAAATCAGACCCGGTTCGAGAGGCCGAGCCAATCGCGGCGTCGTCTGGGTTTCAATCCGCGCTTGCAGGTGGCCGAGCAGGCCGTGGCATAACCAGGGTTCAGCGCGGCTCCTCGGGCACGGCGGTCTAGGCGCCCTGGGCGAAGGCTGCGAACTCCCCCATAGTGAATTTGCCGCTCGGGGCGATTGGTGGTGCCGGCTGGAACGGGGTCTTGTCGTAGATGTAGGAAGACTTGTCACAGCTGAGGATGCCGACGATGACTTCGGCGACGAGCTTGGCGCCCAACGGGCCGAGCCGGCGACCTCCCCGGATCTCCGCCTCGCGCAGGATGTAGAACCACAGCGGTGCCTTGCCCGCCCAGCCGGGATTGCCGGGGTCTGGCAGGCCCAGCTCGGTGTTGGACAGCGGCTTCATCTTCATCATCTTTGCGACGTCCTGCCCGGCCGGCAGGCCGAGCCGCTTGCCGCGGATCAGGTTACGTTGCGCGAGCGACACCATCGGGTCTTTCACCACCGTCGGCGGCAGGTTGAGCAGTGGGATGGCCAGCTTCGTGTCGATCAGCCGGGCCTGGTTGCGCGGACTGGTGGGGGCGCCGGGCACGGGAAAGAACCGCCACCACTCGATCTCGAAGGCGGCTGGCAGCGGGCGATTTCCGCGCAGGTCTGGCAAGTCCTGGTCGAACAACGGTACGCCGCCGGCGGCGTTGAGCGTATAGCGGCCTCGGACCATGCTGTGTCCGAACCGAAAAGCGGCCACCGCATACTCGATCGGCATCATCGGACGGTCCGCATCGACCGGCTTGTAGAAGTCGATCTTTGGCTTTGGTGGCGAGCCCTGCAAGACCTGCGATACCAGCTCGGCTCCCACAACGGCCTTGAGGAAGTCGTTGACGATCACCCACTGGAAATGCCAACGAGTCAGCCGCTGCGCCTCGGCCAGGGTCCTCGCCAGCCGAGTATCCAGGCATCGATTATGGAACTTCAGGAACAACAGGTGCAGCTGCGTAAGAATCAGGTTCTCGTCGTTGCGCGGATCGCCGATCAGGGCCGTGCCGTCATCCAGGCGCGGCAAGTCCTCCACACCCTCGGCGGTACGCACGATGCGCATATGCATGCCGTCCGCCTCGTAGAACTGCGGATCGAGATCCGGCCCGCGTCCATACACCGACGCCAGATCGAAGAACGGGCTATCGAAGTTGACCAGCCCCTTGGGATCGACCTCCTGCTCGGGCATGGGAGTCCGGTCAAAAGTCATGTCGTGATCGATAAACTGCCCGAGGAACACCTCACCGGACAGAATGTCCGGATTCTCCAACGCCGCCCCAGCCGGTTCACCCATCTGCGCCGCGAGCTGCTGCAGCAATTCGTCGGGCGGCCCGTACCCCGGCGGGTCCTTGAACATAAACCCAAAACGGGCCTCGGTCTGCTTTCCTGCGGTCGACGCGATGTCACTGCCACGCGGATCACCGATCGCGTGCTTCCACGGCTTATCCGGCGCAACCGTCAGCTCATCGGCGACCGCCGTGCCCAGCGGACCGAACAGCGCGCGACCTCCGACCGCGGCGATAGCCGCCCCCGCGCCAGCAATCACCGTTCGACGGGTCAGCGGTGTCTGTGAGAAGCCGGGGAGATCAGCCGCATGAACGTCACGGCGCTCGCCTGCCATCGAGTCTCCCTTCCTGGGGTAGCCGTCACCGGTGACGTGGCGGCTGAGACGGAGCTGTTCTAGCACGGTTTCCAGCACCGTGCATGGAGAACGGTTTTTTGACGGTGTAACTGCGCCATCCCGTCGACCTCGCGGTGTCACGGAGCCGCGCGTCGAACGAGACTGTCCTTGTCCGTGTGGAGGCGGGGGGAGGTCGCGGTTAACCTGCCGCTGGGGCTTCAATACGT
>DATDKX010000573.1:0-19065 GCA_036519615.1 Propionibacteriaceae bacterium | reverse complement strand
TCCGGGTGAGGTAGCTCAACCTTTCTGCCAGCTCAGGAAGGAATGGGTCTGCGTTAACGCTCGGGACTTCTGTGGCAAGCAGTTGCCGCCATTGCCGGTCTGCCTGGGTGTCCGCCGCGGCGGCGAGCCGCTTGTCGAGTTGCTGTTGGAGGGCTCGGGCGGCGTAGCCGAGTTGGGGTGGCCCGGTGGGCCGCAGGTCGCTCGGCTCGACCTGGGTGGCGGCCCGCCATAGCTGTATCTCGCCGATTAGCTCCGTCGGCACTGGAGCGTGACTCAAAGCCGCCCAGGGCGGCGTCTCTGCTTCGGCTTTGAGGCGGACCTGCTCGGCGAGCTCAGCAACAAGCTGTGACCGGGCCCGCAGATATGGTCCCCAGTTCGGGTCGGCGGCAAGCCTGTGGGGAATGCCCGGCAGCCACGACAACGGCCCCTCGCCGGCGACCTCGCTGACGTCCTGAAGCCGCGAGTCGATGACGGCAGCCTGATCATGGGCGCCCGTCAGGTCCCGGGTTACGGCATCGATGTACAGCTCAGCGACCGGCAGGCCGGCAGCCGCCAGCAGCAGTAGATGGCCACGCAGCGTCGGCCACGCCGGCTCCCCAGTCAAGCCGTTGAGCAGACGATCGGCGCTCCGTTCGAGGTTGGCGACCACGTGGGACCCGGCGAGGTGTTCGGCGGCGACGTAGAGGGCGTCGAGGTAGCGGGCCGTGGCTGCGCCGAGGCGGACTGCGGGATCTTGCTGCTCGCGCAGCAGGGTGCTGGCCGATTGCGGTGAAGCATCACGGGCCAGGATCCGCTCGAGCAAATCTGTGGCAGTCCGAAGGTGAACATTGTCGGGCTGGAGCACCGCGTGCGGGTCCCCGTCCCGGACCACTGCGACGTAGACGTGGTTGTCGGCGCGGCCTCGAGTCAGCATGGTGTAGAGCTGTTGTCGGGACTCCCCACCGGTCACGGCGCCATGCATGGTGTCGGCTGTGACACCTTGCGCAGCGTGCACAGTGGTGGCGTAACCAAGCTCGACAGAGGTTCCGACGTAGTCGGCGGGCAGGGTGGCGATGCGACCGTTCCGGGCATGCCGCACCTTCATAGCACCAGTACCGGTCAGGTTGAGGATGGTCCATCGGTCGCCGTTTTTGACCCAGTCAGTTGCTCTGATGCGAAGTCTTCGGTCATTCCTACGGGTGATGATCAGATCGCCGACACTGGCCCGGTTGCCATCGGCCAACTCGACCTGCCGCCCCGGACTCGCACCAGCGAGGCGGTGATCTTGGGCGCGTTGGTTGAGCCGGCCGACCAGCTCCCGGGTCGGAGCCAACATGATGGCATCCAGACCAGCGGCGCGGTCGGCCTGGCAGCCGTTGAAGACGGCATCGAGAGAAGTGGTGGGGTCGCCGACGTGGACGCGTCGCCGGTCCAAATAGAAGCCGAGCGCTTCGGGTCGGCCGTCGCGAAGGGCGAGAGTGGCGGCGGCTTCGGCCGGGTCGGTGAAGCGGTGCAGTTCGCTCAGCCGGACCGCTCCGTGGCTTGCTTGGATGTCACGGAGTACGCCGTCGGCGCCGATCGCGGCGAGTTGTTGATCATCGCCGACCAGCCGGATACTGCCGCCCCGCCGCACAATGAAGTCGACGGCGGTGTCCAGAGAGAGGGTGTCGGCCATCCCGGCTTCGTCGATGATCACCAAGGTGGATCGGTCGATGCGTTCGGCCCAGTCGGGCAGCTCATTGTGGTGGATGGACCAGGTGAGTTTCGCCAAGGTTTCGGCTGGCGTACCGGTGGCGTCGCGGAGCTGCACAGCTGCGGCGGCTGAGGGCGCTAGCCCGAGCACCTGGCCGCCGCTGTCGTTCCACGCTCGAGCCAAGGTGGACATGGCGGTGGTTTTCCCGGCGCCGGCCGGCGCGATCGCGAGCTGCAACCGCGCCGCGGACCTGCACATGGCACGAACCAGGGCAGCCTGGCCAGCGTCTAAGGCGTTGCCGTTGGCGGCGGATTCCAGCAGCGCCAGCTCTACCGTTTCGGCCTCCACGACCTGTCCGTCGTTGCGGCCTGCGGTCGCGACCAGTCGCTGCTCGGCGGCCAGGATCCGGGTTGAAGTGAACAGCTTGGATCCCGCCACCGTATACACACTCGAACCGTCGGCCCGACGCAACGCCGCCGGCTCGCTGATGCCGTCCTCAGCCCGAGTCAAGGCCACCGATCGAGTCTGCAGCACCTCCTCGACGAGCAGCTCAACCAATTGATCAACCTTGTCGGTCGGAACCAGTACGGCGCGGACGTGACGTTGCGCCTCGGCGCGGACATGCCAGCTCTGCCAGGTCGAACGGTGTTCCTCCACCGCCGCCAACACCTTCTCAGCAGTCACCGCCACCCACCCCGCATTCAGTTCCGGCCTCGTGATCGAGATCGGATTGAGAGCATCGGTGATCATGGCCTGCACCGCGTCAGGTCCGCCGAGCGTTTCGGCGGCTTGGGCATGCCAGGCGGCGCGTTGCTCGGCGAGGCTGCGGGGTTCGTGTTTGGCGTCGCGGGTCTCTAAGGTGGCCTGCTGCGCCAGCTGCAGCACCTCCACCGGCGTCGGTGGCCGACCATGATCACGCTGAAATCGGGCCGCCAGCTCACCCTGTCGAGCCTTGATCAACACCCGCCTGCTAGACCACTTCTGGTTCAGCGCAGGGTTGACACCGACGATCTCCCGGATCGGCCGCCTGGCCGGGTCGGTTCCGGGTCGTTCGGCGAACCGTATGCCTAACGTCTCGCGCAGGTGCTGTTCGAGTGCGGTGTTATAAGTCTCCGAGGCGGCAACGTTGGCCTTGAACAGCACACGCCCATCGATGGAGAGCCAGCGTCCGTCCAGGGTCTGCACCTTGTTTGCCACTGCGACGTGGGTGTGCAGATCCGGGTCACCGGCACGGCTGTCCCGATGGGTGAACGCGACGGCCACGAGACCTCGCACGTTGACCTGTCGGATGCTTTGCGGCCCAGTCCGGGTGAACAGAGCATGCTTCTCGATGAACGCCAACGCGTCCTGCACGGCAGCGTGGTGGGCGCGTTCGATGACGGCTGCCACAACCGGATCAGCGACCGCCCATAAGGTCGAAACTGACTTCACCGGGGAGAACGTCAAATCATAACCAGCCACCGTCTGTGTGCGCGGCCGCGAGTCTTTCGCGATCTGTCCCGCCAGTTCTCGAGCGTCGATCGGCTCCCGGCCATGCTCGGCGAGGAAGCGCTCCCGGGCCACCTCGGTCCGCACCCGCGCACGATCAGCAGCCGGCAGCGGAGCGCCGGCGGGCAGCCCGGCCGCCGTCTGGATCGCCGCGAAGCGTCGTGCCACTTCGAGGCGGAAGGGGCTGACGTCGCTGTCAAGGATCTTGAACGGCGCCCCGAGTCTGGCCACGTCCTGGTAGTCGGCTTGGGTGGGGTCGGGTCCTTCCAGCTGCTGCTGTCGCAGTTCGGCAAGCGGGTGAAGGCCGCAGCCGAACAGTGCTCGCATCTGCTCGCCTGTTACCGGGTCCCCGACGCTCAGGCCGTCGATCCCATCCATGCCGGAGCCGATCCACATCCCGGGTGTTTCGCCGCGTTCGGTGTAGTACGACGCCAGCCCGGTATGACCTTTCTCGGTCGCATCCAAGGCGGCGACCTGCCGGGTCAGGTAGTCATACCCGGACCCGGCTGTGAGCTTGTGCATGCTCATCGTCACACCATCCAAAGGGGGTACGAGCCGCCCACGCGGTCAGGTCGACCCGAGTTACTTCCGGCAGTGCATGGGGTGTGTTCGACTCGAAGCTTTGAGAGTTCGAGGGGGTACGGCAGACGGAAGTGTGGCGCCTGAGACGTAACGGGATTTAGAGGCGGTGCAGACAAGGCCGAGTAGAGGGCGGGTGATGACTTAGCAGTCGATCTGGCAAGCGCGGCATTAGAGATGAGTCTCTCAGCGGGATGGGCCGAACGGGCGCGCTGCCGACCGTAAGCCGACCGGCTACTGGCACGCGGCTTCGCCCGGGGACTTGTGTCACAAACGGTCGTATCCGTGACAGCCGAGGGAGAATGGCCGTGCTGGTCGGGTACATGCGGGTCTCGAAAGCCGACGGGTCCCCAGACCACCGACCTGCAACGCGACGCCCTGCTCGCCGCCGGCGTCGCCCCCGACGCCCTGTACGAGGACAGAGCCTCCGGCAAGAAGGATGACCGGCGCAGCTGGCCGCGTGCCTCAAGGCGCTGCGGGCCATGGACACCCTGGTGGTGTGGAAGCTCGACCGGCTCGGCCGGGACCTGCGCCACCTGGTCAACATCGTGCACGACCTGACCCAACGGGGTGTCGGACTGAAAGTCCTCACCGAGCACGGTGCGGCCATCGACACCACGACTGCCTCCGGCAAGCTCGTCTTCGGCGTCTTCGCCGCGCTGGCCGAGTTCGAACGCGAGCTCATCTCCGAACGCACCATCGCTGGCCTGGCCGCCGCCCGGGCCCGCGGCCGCAAAGGCGGGCGCCCCGACAAGATGACCCCCGCCAAGGTCCGCCTCGCCATGGTCTCCATGAGACAACCGACACGAACGTCGGGGAGCTGTGCAAAGAACTCGTTATCCCCGTCAGACCCTCTACCGCCACGTCTCACCTACCGGCCAGCTGCGCGAGGCGAGACGCAAGGTGCTGTCCCGTGGCCGTAGCGGGTGATCGCCGCCGTGCGCGTGGTGGTCTCGCCGATGGAGTGCAAGGCGGCTGCGGTACAGCGCCTCGTTCACGCAAGGGCTGGGTCGGGTTGGCTTCGCCAATCACTGTGAATGCCGCGTTCAAACACATCAAACCCGCCGCCCTGTCACGGCAAATCCTGGCCCTGACCGGACAGGCAGAAACGCTAGCGCTGGCAAAGAAACCCGCCGCCGTCAAACGCGTCGTCAACCACACCCTCAACGCGTGAGTGCCCCCGAGTCCTAGTCCGCGAGTTCGTTCTCCAGGAACTCCCGGAGCTCGTGGCGGACGATTTGGGTGTCCCAGCCGCCCCAGCCGCCGTCGAACCCATGCCTGGCCCCGGGAAGCCAGACGAGGCGGTGGGGCACGCCTTCCTCCTCCAGCCGGTTCGCCAGCAGCTCGGCCTGCTCCGGCGGAGTGACCTGATCCGCACCGCCTTGAGTCAGGAACGTCGGCGGATCACCGGGGTCGACGTGGGATGTCGGCGAGGTGAAGAGGAAGGGCTCCTCTTCGCTCGCGGGGGTGCCTCCCGCGGGGTCGTATTCGTCGCCGAGGCTCGGCCTCCACCACGGCGGCTGCCACTCGTCGAGGCCTGCCTGGTCGGTGGCTGCGTAGAAGGCGGCCACGGCCTCGACGCCGGTGTCTTGGACCTCGCAGCTCGGCGGCAGCTGCGGATCGCCGTCGGTGTAGGCCGCGAGCAGGGCACCGACGCCGCCGGCGGAGTGACCCATGAGGGCGATACGGTCGGGGTCCACCCCGTAGCGGTCCGCATTCTGCTTGACCCAGCCGACCGCGCATTTCACGTCAGCGGTGACATCCTGACCGAGCGGCCTTTGCCCGAGCCGGTAGTCGATGCTGAAGACCACGTAACCCTCCTCGGCGAGCCACGCGCTCCAGAGGACGTCCTCGCTGCGGCTGCCGACGACCCCACCGCCGCCGTGCACTGTGACCACCGCCGGTCGCGGTTCCTGGCCGGCCTCATCGCCTTCGTGCGGCGGGTGGCGGATGTCGAGCTGGAGCTCCTCTCCCTCCGGCCGCGCGTACGTGACGGTCACGAGGGGACTGTCCAGGGACGGGAAGGAGAAGTATTCCGAGAGCGAGAGCGAGACGCCCTCTTGCGAGGCGGTGCGCCATCCCTGAACCACGGGCACCAGGGAGAGCGCGACGGTCACCACCCCGAGCACCGCCGCCACGAGCCAGGTCCTACGCAGCCCGGAGCGGCGCGCGAGAAAGGCCATGCCGAGGCCAAGCACGGCGAAGAGACCGAGCAGCAGGCTGTACCCTCCGACGAAGACGGCGAAGTACATCAGGACCAGGCTCGGCCACAACCCCACGGCCGGGGTGGGCAGCACGATTACAAGACCCAGCAGCAGGCCGACGGATGCCCACCCGACCGCTGTCACCGCCAGCAGGCTTCGTCGAAACCGATGTTCGGTGACCGTACGGCGTCCTCTTCCATCCGCGCTGTGTGGCGTATCCGCAGGTTGCCCGCTGTCCCGAGTAACCACTGTTTCCACCTTCCCGTTAACCGCGACGACGCACTGGTTTCCTTGGAGGAGCGTGACCGTTGACGCGCCTCGCGAATCCGGCCCTGATGTTCCTGACTCCCAGGGCAACCACTACGTCCACCTCCTCGTGAACCTCGACGTGGCGCCGGTCTGCCCACAGGGGACATCCCTGCTGATGCACCTCCGCGAATCCGAACGGTGCGAGCCCTACCACGACATCCGCGCAGACCACGTCGTCAAACTGCGCAACCACGCACGCCGCGCCCGACGCCTGATCAACGAACTCACCCAGCTCGGCTACACCGTCACCGCCGAGCCAGTCCCAACTTGACCTCACCTTGGTTTCACCTCAGGCTGCCGGTGGTTCCTGGGTGCTGAGAACTGGCCGTCTTCGCCGGAGTGGTCGGCGTGCCGGTGCTGGTGGCGGTGCAGCAGCCAGATGCCGTAGGCAGCGGCTAGCGCGCCCATTACCAGTTCGATCACAATGGTGACGATGTCCGGACGGGAACGCTCTCCTGCCATGAAGTAGAACGGGATCTGCGAAGCGGCGTCGATGAGCACCAGTGGCCAGATTGTTCCGGTCACCACGACGACGGCTGCAAAGGCGACGCCCATTCCGACCATGTTCAGGGCCTGGACGCCGACGAGTACGGGGTCGACGCCTGCGGCAATGGTGCCGGTATATGCCGCGCCGTACAGGACCGACGAGATGATCACGGCACGCATGGTCCCGTGCGGCAGCAGTGTCTGCAGCACCACCCCCCGGAACGTGGCTTGATCGCCGAACCCCACGGCGAGCATGCTGACTGCGACCACGGTGAAGGATCCGAGGCTGTAGCTGGCGACCCCTAACATCAGCCCCAGTAGCGGGAGTAAGTTGAGGAGCAGGATCAGCGGCAGGAACGGCACCAGGCTCCGCCAGGTGGAACGCCTGGTGAAGCCGGCGACGCCCCACCAGCCCAACATGGTCAGCAAGGCCGTCGGGACTAAGACCCTCCACGCGAGATCCCCGAGCAGCACTGGGTTCGCTGTCACTGTGCTTGCCTGCTCCGGCGCGAGAAGCCTTAAGGCCACCAGGGGAAGAATGTAGGCAAGGCTGGCGAGGACCGCGAACCACTCCGGCCTTCGAGTGGCGAAGCCACGCAGCATGCGGTCGGTCGAGCCTGGGTTGAGAGTTAAGGTCATCGGGACGCCTCCCATCAGGTGGCCGTTCAGGCATACCGCTCCAGGGCGATGATCGATGCGCTCGACCTCGTCCACGAACAGAGCCATCTGCTTCAACGCTCTCCCGGCGACTCGACGCGGTCCAGAGCCGAAAGTCCTCGATCATCTACCGGGCATAGGTCGGCGGGACCTGCGCTCGCTAAGCGGGTTGGGTTCTCACCGTGGCGGGGGGCCCCGCGTGTCTCACCAACACCGGCCAGCTCCGCGATGCCGGACACAAAGTCCTCGCCCAAGGCCGATGATTTCCTCGTCGTGCCCAGATGCCTCTGGTTGCCCGGGCTCTCTTGTGCAGGGGGCTTTTGGACATTGTGCAGAGGAGTTCGGGCATTTTGCAGCCGACTTCGGACATTGACAAGGGCCGTGAACACCGAACTCCTCACCACCCTGCCCGGCCACCTCGCACCCGGCTGCCGAACACCGACGCCGACGCTCGACCTGTCGGCCCCTGACCACGCGATCGGCCGCTTCATCGCCACCTACAACGACCGACCCCACCGAGAACTCGGCGGATCACCGCGAGACCCATCCTGGCCCCGTTCGTCGGCCCGCCTACGCGTCGGCATGTCGGCCATTAGCGGCGCGCAGCGAGCATGAATGCGCCCTTGGTTGCCGAGAAGATGACCGGACCAGCGGTGTTCCCGTCGATGAGCTTGGACCGGTTCTCGACAAATACGGCGACGACATAGCTCTGCCCCGTCTGGCTCGTCGCCAGGTACGCCAGGCCTAAAGCCTTCGGCCCGACAACGCCCTTCCGCCAGGTGGTGTGCCACTGGGCCGGGTCGAGCTCGAGGATGTCGTCGTTGATCGATAGCACCTGACCGATCTGGGACAGGGCCGGTCGGTGACTGAGCTCGGCCAGCGAGGCGTAGGCACGGCAGATATCGCTGGCCGAGGCGAACCATCCCAGGCCCTTCACAGCGCCTCGGTTGCCCAATTCTCTCATCGCCGCCGCGTCGGGCAGCGGGAGCCGGTCGACGGTGTTTGCCAACAGCGCCCGCCGGCCAGCTTCGCTCGCGGCGAGGTAACGCTTGGCGAGCGTCGGCCATTGCTCCAGCGTCAGGATGAACGTCTCACGGGTAGTCAGGAACGGCCGGTTCAGGGCTGGGTTGGACATCCCCGCGGTGCTGAGCGCCTTCTCGACCGCGGACCGGCCGACCAGGTTGATCAGCATGTCGGTGGACGTGTTGTCGCTGATGGTGATCATCTTCGTGGCCGCGTCCAGCACCGTTATCTGGGTGCCGTCCGGCTCATTCTGCAGCACGCCGGAGGGGACGCTCTTGAGCTTCGCGGTGACGGTCAGCGATTGGTCCCAGCTGACCTTGCCCGCGGCCAAGGCCTCGCCCAGCGCATACAGCACATAAAGCTTCAACACCGAGCCGAATGGCGCCGAGTCGTTGGGGTCGATGCTGTGCACTGGCTGACACGAGCCGTTGCTTACGTTGGCGACGAGCAGCCGAACCTCCGGGGCAACCGAGCGGTAGGTGGCATCGACATCGGCCCACGTACTTGGGACCGGCCCGGTGATGGTCGGGCTGATGGCCAGGTCGCCGATCAGGCCCCGGCTGTCGACGGTTAGCCCAACCCGAGCGCGCGGGCCGGCACCGCCGTTAGAAACGATTGCGACAACCATGCTGGGTTGATCGACCTTGATCGAGACCAGATTGACGCCGGTCTGTGCTTGCAGCCACTCGTTGACCGCTTCGAACCACTGGTTGAGCGCGGCCGGGGTAGCCGTGGCCAGGTAGCCCGGGTTGAAGTGGGCGCGTAGGTCCGCGTCGGAGATCGGCAGGTGGGCCAAAGCCCCGATGAGCCACTCGAGTTGGTCGCCAGCGGCCGTATCGGGCGGGACGACCGTCGTCACAGATCCGGTCGAGGCTGTGGCGCTGTCCCGTTCCTCGGGCGTCGGCGCCGTCGACGGCGAGCTGCAGGCGGCGGCGAAAAGCGCCACCACGGCAATCAGCGCCGTCAGCCGCGGCCACACCGAACGGCCCCGCCTGCCTTTCCTGCAGCTACCCGTCCAAGCGTGCATCTTCCTCATATACCCAGCATCTAGCCGCGGTGTTGCCCGCCCGACCAGAGTCATTGGTTTGCCAGGCGGTCGGGACGTTCGTCCTCTGCTCAGGTGAGTATTGACTGTGCGCACCGATACGCCGGTGTCTCTGAGCCGCCTTCTATGGCGCCCGGTACGCAGCTCCGACGGTGTCCGCGTCGGCCGGGGTCGTCGACCTGACGGTCCGGTACGACGTCGCGCACCGGCTCGGTCTAGAACGGCGCTGGCGTGGGGAGGAAAGAGCCCTAAGCGTGTGCCCCATTTGTGCCCCCAGGTTGCATCAAGGCACCTCTGCCGCTGCAACATGCACTTCAGTCACGCGAGGCTCGCACCTAGCCAAATGGACGGGATGCCTTCGCAATGAGAAGGTCAGGGGTTCGAGTCCCCTTAGCTCCACCAGCGTAATGTAGCTTTGACTAGGTTATTTGCTCTCGCACTAGGCGAGCAGGACTGCCCTCGGCCCAAGCACGCCACGTCTGAGAAGGTCAGATTGCCTTCATCTGTGCGGCGGCAGTTCCGTGGTCCAGGAGTGAGGCCCGCGGCGTTACCGCGCCCATACCGGCGTACTTGCGAGTGGTATTCATGACGACCATGTCCGAGCACGGAGCCATGTTGCGGTACCGATCCAGACGGGCCGCGGCTCAGAGTGGCGGAAGTCAATGGGTGGGTCGCTGGGAGAGGCCCCCTGGGGAGGTCGGCGGGCAGCTTGATGTTGATTCGTGCACCCGTTCAGTCGCAGCCTCCGAGCGACGCTCGGGCGACGTCTCCCCTTCAAGGCCAAGCCCGTTAAAGGATGGAGCACAGATTCCATAAGAATCTTGGTCGCCGTTTGCGAACACGGGTTGTCGGAAGGCTTGAAGGGCCGGAGCGATGGCGGTTCAGCTCACATTCGTTCGTTCTGCCGGCGGTCGGTTCGTGGTGCGTTCCCACCATGACGACGATGTTATGGAATTGCAGGGGAGCCACTTGCGGGATGTATCTGACGGCATCGTGCTGGCGTCTGATTTATCGATGTGATCGACAGACGTTGGTGAGTCGTAATCGCGGCGACAGTGGGGTGGCGTATGGCTAGGCACAAGCGAGTTGGGCAGAAGGCTGCCAGACGGAGGGCCGTCGGTCTGGGTCTACTCATCGTCGCAGAACTTGTCCTGCTGCTCGGAGCGTTCCTGCCACTGATGGAAGCAGGCACCGCTGTCGATGCGAACACGCCGGCCAATCTGTCCTACCTCTGGTGGAACGGCACCGTGAACAAGCCTGGCGTTTTCGTGCTGGTGTCCCTCATCGGCGGGGCACTGGGCGGAGCTCTGCACGCTGGCGCGTCGCTCACCGCACACGTGGCCGCCGGCGACTTCGACCCAGCGTGGACAATGTGGTATCTCGCAAATCCGTTTATCGGCGCCTCTCTGGCCACAGCCTTCCTGTTCGTCCTCCAGGCAGGCCTCGGCGGCCAGGTCGCTCCCACGACCGGCGGGCTCTACGCGATCGCCGCCCTCGCCACGCTAACCGGGCTATTCTCACGGCACGCACTCGACAAGCTAAAGGAAATATTCAACGTCGCCTTTGCGAGCCAGGACGCCGCTGACAACCGCACAACGGACGCCGGGACAACCGACGCCGAGACAACCGACGCCGGGACAACTGGTGCGGAGACGAACGGTCGCAGGCACAACGGCTACCGGCACAACGGCTACCGACTTGCGGCCTACCCCAGCGCCCACCGCACTGGCAGTGGCCCTCAGCAGCGTGCTAAGCCCAACAACGGTGGCGTTGCCCGAGGGAGCGGCAAAGGAAGCACGGCGTGACCGCGACGTCGGACTCCGTCCGAGATGGGCCTGATTAGCGGACTGGGACGAGCTCTGCTTATTAGCGCTATGCGCACGGTCCACCCTCTCGCCCCCGTAAAGCAGGACGAGGCCCTCGGCGAGGAGGGACTGGACCGTGACCGGGATGATCGGAGATGATTGGCGCTCTGGGTAGGCCGAGCACAGCTGAGGCGGCTCATGAAGATTCTCCTTGCCGGCGGGTTCAATGCCGACGACCGGCAGCTGGAGCAACGGATCCGCGGGTTCTGCGAAGCGTTGGGACGCGCGGTGGTGGATCACGACCACGTACTGCTTAACGGCTGCCGGACCGAGTTCGACCGGCTCGTCGTTGAGGCCGCGTACCAGCGGCTGGTCGACCGTGGCGTCAAGGACGCGGACAAGCGGATCGTCTCCTACGTCCTCGCGGGTAGCCAACCCGTGCACCACTTCGGAACTATCCTCAAGTCCCGGCTCGCGGACTGGGAAATCGCCAAGGCGGCGTTCTACATCCCCGAGACGTTGCAGCAGGCGGACGTCGTCATCCTCGTGGGTGGCTTCGAGGGGACGCTCCGGGCCGCGAACTGGGCGCGGATTGCCAACAAGCCAGTGTTGCCGTTCACAGCGTTCGGGGGGGCCGCCCAGGAGATCTATGAACAGGAGATCGACCGGTTCGGCGAGCGGTACGAGGGGCTGGTCGAGCAGCTGGAATACGAGCAGCTCAACGCGGTTAAGCCAGATTGGGAGGATCACGCCACGGATCTGGTCGCCCTCGCGGAGAAGGTCGCCATATCGCGATTGGTGCTCGTCATCATGTCTTACGCCGAGCGACCGGAGCTGGAGGATGCCTATGAATCCTTCGAGCAGGTGGTCAAGGAGCTCGGTTACCGCTGCACGAAGGTCACGCAAGCCAACGCCGGCGACCGGATCCTCCCGGACATCCTTGACCGCATCCGGCGTGCGGCGTTCACGATCGTTGACCTTACCGACCTGCGGCCGAACGTGTTCTATGAACTCGGCTACGCCGATGGGCTGGGCAAGAAGGTGGTCGTTACTGCCATGAAGGGCACCGAGTTGCCGTTCGACGTCAAGGACATCCCGACGATCATGTGGAGCGGCCAAAAGCAGCTAAAGGATGATCTCCGCGCTCGGGTCATGGAGATAATGCCGAGCGCGATTCCAAACGCCTCACCACCGATCGGCACTTTATGAACGCCGGCCCCACATAAGGTCCAGTACGGGTCGCCATCTGTGATGGATCCAGATGTCCGGCCGGGCGCCGGGCATATACCGTCGAGCCGTGAGGCGTCTCGCTTGCAGCCGCAAGCGGTCGATTGCCGCCCACTGCAGCCGCGTCCGGTAACGAGGGACTTACCCAGCTCAGATCATCAATCCGACCTGTCGGCCGGGGATGAACCAGTTTCCATGAACACGGTCTGGTGCTCCACGGTCAAGACCTCGCCGCCGCCGACGAACTCGACAGACTTCTCGGCCTCGGCCATCGCCCAAAACCTGGTCACCGGCTGGGCAATGCACGGCAAAGGCCGGGCGCAGTGACCTATCGAGGAGCAGCTGTACAAGGTGCATGCGGTCAAGGCAACGTGACCGCGAGGTGAGGCGCATCCGGCATCATCGCGGTCAGGATGATATCTGGAAGTCCACCACCCCGCCCGGCGGGACAGTAACGGAACCGTCGCCCGTGGTCGGATCGAGGTAAGTGCCGCCTTTGTATTCGGCCACGATCAAGTACACGCCCTCCGGCACGCTGTATGAGTACGCCCCGTCAGCATCGGTTGTGGTTTGATAAACCTCGCCATTGTCCGGCACAACACGGATATAGATGTATACCCCTTCAAGGGCTTGCCCTGCAGCGTCGTACGCGCTGCCGGAGATCACGTTTTCACTGAATCCGGCAGTGTCGAAACCGGCATAGGTGCCGTCCTGCATCAGGGCAGGCTCCGCCTGCAAAGCCTTGTGGATAGTGTCGAAGGTGGAGTGCTCGGTGCCCTGCATTTCAATTGCCGACCGCCCGCTAAAGCCCCGTAGGGCCTGGCCCGAGCTGCAGCCCGCCAGCAGTGTGACAAGGATCAACCCGGCCCAGAGCGCGAGCCAGCTCGTCTTCCGTCGATCTCGAGGCATCCGGTCAGACACGCTCATTGCACGCCGTCCTCGTCCGTTCTTCCAAACCACTCTACCAACTGAGCGGCTCAACTCCTGTGAAACGCTCACACGACTATGAGCTATGAGCAATGCGATAAATACACGTTCTTTCCACTGTCAAGATCAACGTTTGCCGCTCGAGGCCTGTCACCCGGCAACACCGGCTAGCCCAATACCCCGAACAAGGCGCGTTGGCTTTGATGCGGGCCGGTACCTGGCCGGCCGAGTCCTCATGAGCCCGGCCGGTCGAGCGAGCTTCCGAGGGCAACGCGCTGGATAGTAGGCGACGCTCAGAATTCATCTCGCACTCTTACGGCCACTTCGATACGGTTGACGTAAGACTGGCGCAGACATGTATCTCAAGCGCACAAATGCGCTCATACCGAGTGGTAAGGCATCGCAGCACGACTATGGCTGTTTGCCACTCTTGAAGACTCGGGGCCGCCGCGAAGGAGGTCTCGACGGATGGCTCAACCGCCCGAAAAGGCACACTACCGGATGGTCGCCCGAAAGATCTTGGCGGGCGCAGTCGTCCCGTTCCTTGGCGCAGGAGTAAATCTCTACGGACGCCCGCACGCGGTCTCGTGGCAGCGCGGTCGTTACCTGCCCAGCGGCGCGGAGCTCGCGACCTACCTTGCTGGCGAGAATGACTATCCGTTCGACGATCCGACTGATTTGCTGCGGGTCTCACAGTATGTCGACGTGATGGTAGGACATGGTCCGTTATATGAGGAGCTGCGCAGTGTCTTCGACGCGGACTACGCACCGACTCCGGTGCATCGTTTGCTAGCTTCCTTACCTTCCCTTATCAGGGCTCATAAGTCTGACAAAACCGGGTTTTTCCCGCTTTATGTCACGACAAACTATGACGATCTCTTGGAAAGGGCATTCAAAGATGCCGGAGAGAAATACGACCTGGTTACCTACATTGCCGATGGTGACGAGCGAGGAAAATTCCGACACGCTACCCCAGATGGTGTCGCACACATTATAGCGCAGCCCAACAGCTATACCGAATTGCGATTCGACGAACGCCCCGCGATCGCGAAAATCCACGGCACGGTTGTACGCCAGTTGCAGGACAATGACAGCTATGTTATTACCGAGAACAACTATATCGACTACCTCAGTCGTACGGAGATCGCACAGCTCATACCAATCAACATCGCCATGCGAATGAAGAAAAGCCATTTGCTCTTTCTTGGATATAGCCTGAAGGACTGGAATCTGCGTGTGATTCTGCATCGTCTCTGGGGTGACGAGGGGACGGTGTACAACTCTTGGGCTGTCCAGCCAAACCCCGGCAGGATAGAGGAACGATCCTGGATTCGCCGCGGCGTCGAGCTGCTTGACGCCCGCCTGGAACAATATATCTGCGAACTGGGCCAAGCCTTAGAAACTTCGGTGCAAAACAGAAATGGCGAAATGCCATGACCGAAATACTTTCACCACTCGAGAACCTAGAATTAGATGCCGTCCGGGAAGGCCCATATAAAGGCCTTCGCGCTTATGTGGAGGCGGACGGGGATTACTTCTTCGGTCGCGACTCGGACCGTGACCTTGTCATCGCGAATTTAATGGCCAGCCGTCTCACGGTGCTTTACGGGCCGAGCGGAGTTGGCAAGAGTTCGCTGCTGCAAGCCGGCGTGATGCGTCATCTGCGGCGGATGCCAGAAGACGCGTTCAGCTATCTTGCTGTTCCAAATGCCATTATCGTTTACTATTCAGCCTGGCATAGCGACTCCCTGAGGGAGCTCGGACATAAGCTGGTTCAGGCAGCTCCTGATGACAGGACCGAAAAAGAGCACCCGCTTTCTGTGAAGCTGGTCGACGATCTAACTAAGCGGCATGACGCGGATGTCTACCTTCTCCTGGACCAATTCGAGGATCAGACCCTCTACCAGACTGGTCCAGAAGGGAAGGCCTTTCTCGCGGAACTCGGCCGTATCATTACCACGCCCGGGCTGCGCGTTTCCGTATTGCTAGGGGTCCGAGAGGACGCGCTTGCAAAACTCGACCCGCTTAAAGCCCACGCGCCGGGCCTCTACGACAACAATCTTCGGCTCCACCATCTGAACCGGGCAGCTGCGAGGGAAGCCATCGAGGGCCCCTTAACCCGCTACAACGAGCTCGTAGCCTCCGACAAGCATGTCACCATCGAGCCTGAGCTGATCGACGAACTCCTCCCACAAATTCAGACAGGATCCGTATCCGTGGGCGACGTCGGGCAGAGCGGCGCGGGTGCCTCTGTCGAGTCGATTGAGACACCCTTCCTGCAACTTGTCATGAAGAGGTTGTGGAAGGAAGAAGCAAGGCTCGGCTCGCTAGCCCTACGTCGCGAGACCCTAGCAAGCCTCGGCGGTGCGAACCGGATCGTAAGCCAGCATCTCGATGCCGTGATGTTAGAGCTCACCGAGCAGCAGCGTGACGTAGCAGCCGACATGTTCCGATACCTCGTCACGCGATCAGGTACCAAGATCGCACATACTGCTGAAGATCTCGCCGATCTCACTGGTGATCCAGAGCAGGTCACCGAGGTGCTAAAGCAACTGACCGCGGGCGAAGACCGTGTGCTTCGCCCAGTGCCGCCACCGCACGGCTCGGCTGAACCCACACGATATGAGATATTCCACGACGTCATGGTGCCTGCTGTACAGGATTGGCGCCGCCGATACGTCGCTGAGCGCGAGCGAATCACCGCCGAGCGTCAGCGAATCGCGAGGGAGCAGGAACTAATTCGGGACAAGCGCGAAGCAGAAGAGGAGAATCGTAAGACACGTAAGCGACTCCGCTTGTATGCCCTACTTTCCGCCGCGCTTGCGCTACTGCTGGTCATGACGACAGTTAGCATCGCCCTGTGGTTTAGCAGCCGCAATGTTGCGCGAGGGGCCCTCTTAACTGCGCAGCGGGAAGCGCTGGCACAGTACGAGGCGAAACTGGACTCCAATCCAGCTGCCAGCTTAAGGGCCGCGTTGCAGGCATGGGACATGCTGCGCACAGCCGACGCGAAAGGTGCAGTTCCTAAGGCCGACGCCGAGGCGCTTGAGGCCGAGTCGCAAGGTGATATTCGTACCGCAGTTGAGACCGACAATCTAAGACGGGTCCTCCGCGCTGATCATGGGTACTTCACATCAAACGAATTCTCACCCGACGGTCGGAGCTTGCTGATCGCTGGCAGCGATGGGACGGCGAGGTTGTTCGACGCAGCGACCGGCAAGCTGATCCGCACCTTCCAGCCGCCCGGAACCGAATCGCCCCCAGCCCTGCGGGAAGCGTCGGCTAGCGCTGACGGCAAGATGGTGCTGACCAGGGCAGTGAATCTGACGGTGGGTGTCTACGACCTCAACACGGGGCGTGATCTGGGTATTCTGCAGCACGTCAGTGGGGCCGAGTGGGGCACCCTGAGTGGCCAGCCGGTCGTCTTGACCTACGACGGCTCGACAGCAAGCCTTTGGGATCCACATCCACAAGGTCTACGCAAGATTAAGGAATATGGGGACCACACCTTGGAGGCCGTTATCAGCCCAGACGGTCGGAACGTGCTGACGGTGGACTACGCGAAGGGCAAGGTCGCACTGACCGTCTGGGACACCGCATCCGGCCACCGAATTCAAACGTCTGCGCCAGTAGGGTTCTCTGCCTCCAAAGCGCAATTTGTCGCTACAGGCTGGGACAAGGTCGTGTTCCGCGCCAACGAGTCGCCCAACAGCTGGCGGGTCATGCTCTGGGACTGGCAGCAGGGACCCAACGCGTTGCAGCGAATGGATGCCGAGAGCCAGCTGGCTGGGCCGATTGCTGTGAGCAAAGACGGCAAGTCGTTTGCTGCGGCAGTCGACAAACACGTCACGGTCTTTGATGCTGAAAAGGGCCAACCGTTAGGGCAGATTTCCGACCAGCCGGACGAGATCAATGCCATCGACCTGGACGCCGATGGCAACTGGTTAGCCACCGGTGGGAGCGATGGGAAGGCTTTGGTTTGGAATGCTCATCGGTTCAACAGCAGGCCCATGGCGGAGCTGCTTGGACACGGCTGGGGCATTTCGGACGTTAAGTTTGACCCTAACAGCCCATGGCGCCTCACCACTGCGAGCAGGGATGGGACTGCGCGGACGTGGCAGCTTGCTCCCCACACTGTTTTAACAGCCGGCTCGCAAAGGATGCTCGATACAGACATTAACGGCCAGCTGATGCTGGTGACCGCGGGGGATAGCGGCGACCTCCGGATCTATAAACGCTCTGCCGATGGTCGCACCGATCAATGGCCGCAGCTGGCCCACACCTTCCTGCCCGGTGGGCTTAGCAGCGCGAAGTTAACACCCGACGGCCGAACGGCCGTTTCAGCCCGCCTACGAGATTTCGCCCCATCCGTGTGGGCCTGGCAGTCAGGCAAACCCCCGCAGCGTCTCTTTGCAAGCGACAGGATTCTCACCGCACTCGCCATCAGCGGTGACGGACGCAGCGTTGCAGCCGGTGATGAGAGCAATCGTGTCATCGTCTGGGACCTAGCGAGTGGCCGCATAACTGCCCGGCTGGGATCTAAATCCGCCGTCGATCAAGTTACGCGTGTGGCGTACCTCCCGCAGTCCACGCTTATCGCGGCAGCAAGTACTGATGGGACCGTACGCGTGTTCGACCCCGCCAAACCCGAGCAGCCGCTGCGCACACTCGGCGAGAGCGGTGCTCCTCAGGTCAAGGCCTTGGATGCATCTGCGGATGGCGCCCATCTGGTGACCGCCTCAGAAGACCGCAAGGTGCGCCTTTGGCGCACTACAGACGGCACCCTGGAACAGACGATAGATGGCCCGCCAAGCACAGATGCCGATGTCGCTTTCAGTCTCGATGGAAAGCTTGTGGCACTTGCAGCCGCGGACGGCGCCGTCCATATATGGGAGTGGCAGGGAAATCACAAACTTGCGGTGCTGCGACGCCACGTTGACGCGATCAACTCTGTGCAATTCGCTCCAGATGAAAGCATCATTACCGCCAGTGACGATTCCACCGTGGCGATCTTTCCGTGCACAACGTGCCAACCATTCGACCAGCTGCTAGAGGCCGCAAGACGGCAGGATCTCAGCCACGGGTAGTCGCATCAAAATAGTGCATACGAATGACAGCCTCGCGGCACGTTCAGCGAACCGTGACCGCGTACGGGAGGCTCTGGCTGAACGGGAGTCGCGGCGCCGCGGCGCGGCAATGAGCGAGGACCTAGCACGGGCATGCGCGTGCTCAGGTCAGGTCGCGAAGGTTTTTGCCTGAAGCCGACGCCGCGTGGGCCCGTAGCTACCTCACCTTGGTGCTGGCTCAGCGTCCGTCTGTCGGAGTCAGTGATGGGAGCGGGTGGCGGCTGCCGGCCCGCCACGCACCGGCCGATTTGTAGCTGTGCGCTGCTCGTGAGCTCATGGCGTGCAAAAAAGATCTTGATAACAAGATCACGCCTGGTTCGCACTCCGGTTTTGGCAAAGACGTTCCTCAGATGCCCTTGCGCAGGTGGACGGAGATCACCAGATGATTGGCGATGTCGATGGTTGAGAAGCCCTGCAAGACGACTCTGATCAATTGCTGCTCGCGTGCCAAAGGGGGAGTAGGAGATTGCGGACGGCGTCACGCATTAACGGGTGCCGCCAGGTGACTCCGAGCGGC
>DATDKX010000572.1:0-12031 GCA_036519615.1 Propionibacteriaceae bacterium | reverse complement strand
AGTCCGCTCGGCCTCGTCGAGCTGCAAGGCGTCAGCGATGCCGTCGATGACGCTGTCAGAGACGCCGGTGGCGTTGCCGCGCTCGAGCCTGGTGTAGTACTGGCTCGAGATGCCTGCGAGGAGAGCGACCTCGTCGCGGCGCAGGCCCGAGACCCGCCGGCGGTCTCCGCCGAACACCGGAAGCCCGGCCTGCTCCGGCGTGATCTTGGCCCGTCTCGTGGTCAGGAACTCCCGGATCTCCCCGCGGACGTCGCCACGGATGTCACGGTTGTCTCCCATGCCTTTCACCCTACGAGCGCATCGGTGAGGCTTGGGGACCCTGTCAGTAGCCCTCTTCTCAGGGTCTCCCACCGAGCCGCGCCGGGTGGTTTCGTAGAGGGTGCACCATCACCGATGACGCGGTGTCCAACACGATCAACCACAAGGAAGTGCACTCGCATGACTGACACGAAGGTTTGGCTCGTCACCGGGGCGGGACGGGGGATGGGCCTCGACATCGCCAACGCCGCGCTCGCGGCAGGTCACGCTGTGGTGGCTACCGCCCGAAATCCCGACACCGTCACCGCAGCCCTGGCCGAAGATGATGACGTTCTGGCGGTCAAGCTCGACGTCACCGATCCCGCCGACGCCGAGGCGGCCGTCAAGGCTGCGGTCGACCGGTTCGGGCGCATCGATGTGCTGGTCAACAACGCCGGCAACTTCAACGCCGGTTTCTTCGAGGAGCTCAGCCCTGAGGAGTTCCGAGCGCAGATCGAAACCACCCTCTTCGGCCCGGTCAACGTCACTCGCGCGGTACTTCCGGTCATGCGCGACCAGCGCTCCGGCCTCCTCGTCACGATCTCCTCCACCGCCGGCATTGTGGGCCAAGAGTTCTGCACCGCGTACGCTGCCGCCAAGTTCGGAGTGGAGGGCTGGATGGAGTCGCTGACCCCCGAACTTGCGCCGTTCGGGATCCGCACGATGCTCGTCGAGCCCGGGTTCTTCCGCACGGAACTGCTTACTCCGGAGTCGACGAAATACGCCGAATCCTCGATCGAGGACTATGCCGAGCGAACCAAGCAGACCGTCACTGCCTGGAAGAGCATGAACGGCCAGCAAGGCGGCGACCCCGCCAAGCTCGCCAGTGCCCTGGTCCAGCTCGCAAGTCAAGACGAGCCGCCGCTGCGCTTCGCCGCCGGCGCCGACGCGATCGCAACTGTCGAGCAGAAGGCGAAAGACCTCCTCGCCCAGGCCGACGCCTACCGCGAGCTGTCCAGCAATCTCGACCACGACGACGCTTGACGCGCCCGCCTACTCATCGTGCCGCCCTAACCTCCGCATGGGGAAATGAACAGTCCTCACTATCTGCAATCGCCCTGGCAATGGCGACGTCCTGGATCCGGTCGGAAATCTACTGAAGACCGGGCAGGAAGCCGTACGAGACTGTCGTGATCATTCCCGCCCCGAGGACTCCGACACGTAGCTGACCCTGCTTCCACCCATCAGGCTGTTCGCTGAGAAGGGCCGAAAGCAAACGAAAGCGCGAGAGCAAGGACGTGAGGACGAGTAGTCGGCTGCTACCGGTGACGGTTGGACTTGCTCACGCGATCTCCCAAGTGGCGGGATCTGTCATTCTCGAGCTCGGAGTTGATCTTCGAGGTTGAAGACCTCCGGGATGATCTCCCAGGCTTCGTCGGGAGCGCCCTCGCTCTGGAACAGCTCTGACATCGCAGCCTGCCAACGCGCATTGACCTCGGTACGCGCCACCCGTTCCTGCGCGACGGCAAGATCGTCGGCTTCCGCGTAGCCGATCAAGAGGCCATCATCGCGCAAGAAGAGTGAGTAGTTGCGCCAGCCGGCGTCACGCAATGCTTCGAGAAGCTCCGGCCACACCGCACGGTGGGCCTCGCGGTACTCGTCGAGGCGGCTGGGGCCAACGCGGCCCAGGAGGCAGTAACGCGGCATTCACTCGCTCCCATCATCACGCACCATGATCACTTCGAGTGTGCGTGGCCCATGTACGCCCTCCACACGATTCAGCTCGATGTCGCTGGTCGCGCTCGGTCCACTGATCATGGTGAGCGGCCGCGCGGGTGCCAGTCGGGCCAGCGCCTGCGGAACATCGGCAACTATCTGGTCGGGGAACACGACGCAGAGGTGATAGTCCGGGATAAGCGTCAGGATCCGGCGGCCCTGCCCGGGTGAACCATCCAAGATCAACGTTCCGGTCTCCGCGATTGCCACGGCGCAGCTGGTGATCACACCGTCGACACTGTCCAGTTCCGAGACGGTGCGTTGGTAGCCGGCCAACAAGCCATCGTTCAGTACGCTTCCAGAAAAGCCTGCGGTCCATGACGAATCCAGGCCCGACGGTATAACGACGGTATGGGCACCACGGTCGGCGAGGGCATCGGCGATGGTCCCCGCAAGATCATCGCCCGAGCACTGCCGGACCAGCGCTCGATAGTCGACTAACCGATCGATCAGAAGTTCGGTCAGCGCCTCTGCTGAGGAGTCTGACGTGGTCCGATACTCCCGAACGATGTCCTCATAGGGCAGATCCGGCGGCGGCGCGGCGCTATGAGCGGCCGCAATTCGCGCCAGCACCTCCTCCCGAGCGTTCACCGCTCTCCCCCATGCTCGGCGGCCCACCAGTCGCGGAACGTTTGTTTGGGTGGACGCGCGAAATCCCGAGCATCGGTCCACTGCTTCACGAGCGGCAATGGCACCTCACCGATTACGTCGCGCTTGCGGCCGAGGATCCGGCCAAGCCGCCCACTGCGCAGCGCGAGCGTCCAGCGCTTCGGTTTGCTCATTACCCACGCCGCCGCGCTCATGGCTGATGCCTCCGCACTGGGCACCCGATGCTCGGCGGCGTACGTCTCGGTGTGCTTGGCGCGCAGGTGCACCAAGATCTCCGGGATGTTGATCTTCACCGGACAGACGTCGTAGCACGCGCCGCACAGTGACGAGGCATACGGCAACGATGCGTTGTCCTCGATCCCGGTCAGCTGCGGAGACAAGATCGCGCCAATCGGACCCGGATAGACCGATCCGTATGCGTGCCCGCCGGTCCGCTGGTACACCGGACAGACGTTGAGACAGGCGCTGCAGCGGATGCAGTTCAACGCATCGCGGCCCTCCGCATCAGCAAGCACGGCGGTCCGGCCATTGTCGAGCAAGATCAAATGAAACTCTTGCGGCCCGTCGCCCGGCGTTACGCCCGTCCACACGGAGGTGTAAGGGTTCATCCGCTCCCCCGTCGATGATCGGGGCAGCAGCTGCAGGAAGACCTCCAGGTCCTGCCACCGCGGAACAAGCTTCTCGATGCCCATGATCGTGATCAAGGTGTCGGGCAAGGTCAGGCACATCCGACCGTTGCCCTCGGATTCCACAACCCCGAGCGTTCCGGTTTCGGCAATCCCGAAGTTGGCCCCGCTGATTGCCACTGCGGCGGAGAGAAACTTGCGGCGCAGGTGTTGGCGGGCCGCGGCCGCGAGCGCTGCCGGTTCATCGGTCAGCGCGGGATCAACCTCGGCCATCTCGCGTAAGAAGATTTCCCGGATCTCCGCTCGGTTCCGGTGAATCGCCGGCACCAGAATGTGCGAGGGCTTGTCGTGACCAAGCTGCACGATCAGTTCTGCAAGATCGGTTTCTATTGGGACAATGCCGGCTGCTTCCAATGCTTCGTTGAGCCCGATCTCCTGTGTAGCCATGGATTTTACCTTGACTACTTCATCCACACCCTTACCACGAACAAGATCAATGACAATCGCGTTGGCCTCGTTCGCATCGCGAGCCCAATGAACCACACCGCCCTGGGCGATCACGGCAGATTCCAACTGTGCAAGGTAATCGGGCAGGTGTGCCATGGTGTGAACCTTGAGCTGGCGGCCGGCTTCTCGCAGCTCCTCCCAGTCGGGCAGTTCAGCAACAACCTGCGCGCGTTTGGAGCGGATCGTTGTCGTCGCCTTGCGGAGGTTGCGCCGCAACTGGGTGTCTGCGAGCGTCCGCCGCGCGGCGACGGGGAACCTGTCCTCCCCCCGAAGGTTCCCGACCCCGCGCGGCGAAGTAGGAGGAATGGCCGGTATGCCCAGCATCACGGGCGCGGTCACAGCACCGCCTCCGGTCCGGCGTGTACCTCGGCCTGTCGCTCGGCGCGACCGAGCACCATCGGCTTCTCTCGGGTCGCAGCCAAGATTTGCGCCAGGTGAACCGTCTTGGCGCCAGCTCGAAGGCGCGACAGTCCGCCACCGATATGCATTAGGCAAGAACTGTCACCGGCAGTGCAGATCTCCGCGCCGGTGTCGAGGACATTGCGCATCTTGTCCGCGAGCATGGCCGTTGAGGTGTCAGAGTTCTTGATCGCGAAAGTGCCACCAAAGCCACAGCATTGATCAGCTTCCGGCAGCTCGACGAGTTCGAGGGCATCCACGGCGCGCAGCAGCTGGATCGGCTTGTCGCCGACCTGCAGCATTCGTAGCGAGTGGCACGTCGGGTGATAGGTCACACGGTGGGGAAAGTAAGCACCCACATCGGTGACGCCGAGCACGTCGACGAGGAATTCCGACAGCTCGTAGGTCTTGGCTGCCACCGCCTCTACCTGCTCCACCAGCGCCGGAGATCCAAACCGCTTCGCGATCATCGCATGCTGATGCCGTACAGAGCCGACGCACGAGCCGGACGGCGCAACGATGGCGTCATACGGTGTGAAAACTTCAGCGAACCGCTCGACCAGCGGCATCGCCTGTTTTTGGTATCCGGTGTTGACATGCATCTGCCCGCAGCAGGTTTGCTCCATCGGAAACACGATCCTCTGGCCCAGCCGCTCGAGCACCTGTACCGTCGCCTTTCCCACCTCGGGAAACATGGCGTCAGCCAAACACGTGATGAACAGGGCGACTCTCACTCCTCAGACCTCCTCCGCCGACGCCAGCTGCCAGTCGCGCACGATTGTGAGGTCCGCGGTCAACCTAGTGAAGTTCAATGGTCTGGACCGCAGCGCGTTGGTCGCGGATGAAGCGGTTCGCATGGGCGGCCAGGTCGTCGCCATCGCTCCATAAGTTCCGCCAGATGCCGAGCGTGTTGCTCAGCGTGCGCGAAACGACCGCAGATGAGAAGGACTCGAAAACGATCGGTCCGGCGTAATGGATCCGGTCAAGGGCGCGAAAGGCGCTGCCGAAATCAACTGAGCCGGTTCCGAGATAGCCACGGTGGCTTTCACCGATGTGCAGATAGCCGAGCCGATCGCCGGCATCGAGGACCGGTTGAAAGAGATCCGACTCTTCGATGTTCATGTGGTAGGTGTCTAGGTGTACGGAGACGTCTGGCTGATCGACCTCCTTCAGGAACTCCAAAGCCTGCCGGCCTGTGTTGATCAGGTTGCTCTCGTAACGGTTGACAACCTCCAACGACAGCCGGATACCCAGCGACGAGGCTCGGCCGGCGAGCGATCGGATGGCGTCGACGCTGCTCGCCCGACCGGTCGCTGAGGCCGGCGCCATGTGCTTGCGCATGGACCCGTACAGCACCCCGCACATGTGGGAGCCGCCCATCTCCGCGGTCCTGTCCAAGGCGGTGTCGAGCAGGCGCTGGCCGGCGGCGACGATCGAGGGGTCGTCACTGCTGATATCGGCTTCGGCCGGCAGACCGAGACTCGCCGTAGTGTGCAGGCCCTCTGCCTCAGCAGTGCGCCGCGCCGTCGCACTGTCGAAGCTGTCGGGCTCCATGAGAGGGAACTCGATCAGATCGAAACCAGCCCCCCGCGCCCGCTGGATGGAGCTGGCGATGCCCCGAGCGTCGAACTCCCCGGTGAACACCAGTGCGTGGCAGCCGATAAGGGACGGCATTCTGCACCCAACCTCCTGTTATCCGGCTAAGCCGTATCGTCGCAGCGCAAACCCGTTGAGCAGCGCTGCGAAGACCAGCAGCACGCCGAGCGCGAGCAATTGGTACTGCGGGCCGGCGTTGCCTTCGAAGGCCAGCCGGATGCCGGCGTTCATCCACACAATCAGCACTGTGGCGAGCACGATCCCAGACACCCGGCCGATGCCTCCCGTAATCGCGACTCCACCCAGAACGGCGATGGTGATGGCGGGCAGGGCCATTCCGTTTCCGGATATGCCGGCGTCGGGTCGCGCCGACGCGAATTGGCCGACGGTGACGACCGCCACGAGACCGGAGATAAGACCGCTGAGCGCGTACGCACCTGCCCGAGTGGCGCGTACGCCGATGGCTGACCATTGCGCCGCGACGTCATTGGTGCCGATGGCGTAGACCCGCCGCCCGTACGTCGTGCGCGCGAGCAGCAGCCAGACTACGACGAGGGTGGGCAACAGGAAGAGGAATATGCCCTTGGGCACGTTGGGGATCCAACTACCAATGAGCGGCAGCTCGACCGACCGGGCTGTCGACTCGTAGAGGTTCTGAATCGGCTTCGTGCTGATCGGCCGCTGGTTGTTGATCACCACGGCAAGGGACTTGTACGCGTAGTACGTGGCGAGGGTAGCGATCAGTGCCGGGAATCCGATGTAGGCAACCAGGATCCCGTTGACGAGACCGAGCGCCGCGCCGACGACTGCGGTGATCACGATCGCCAGCCACAACGGCCATCCCCACCGCCCGTAGGCGAACCCGAAGATCATGCCCGCGAGGGAGACGATGGCGCCCACGGACAGGTCAATGCCCCCGCGTCCGGAAAGGATGACGAAGAGTTCGGCGAAGCCCAGCATCGCCAGCGGCACAGCATTGATCAAGGCGGCGGATAGGTAGTCGAAGTCATAGGCAGCGGTCAGATAGCCGGTCGCACCCAGCACCATGAAGTAGACCACCACAAGGACCAAGAGCACCGCGAGCAGCACGATGCGCTGGGTCAGTAGGGCGCGGATCACTCGGGCGGGCAGCGACTCGGCACGCTCCGGGGTAGGCGAGCCCGACCGATCGTCTTGTGTCCCGGTCAGATCGGGCTCGGCGGCAGTGGGAATGGTCATCGCTTCCTCCTCGCCCGCTCCCGGATGAGATCGGCGCCGACCGCGATGATGATCGCGACGCCCACGAAGAGATCGGAGAGTTCTGACCGCCAGCCCAATTGCGTCACTCCAGATGCGACTGTTTGCACGAGCAGCGCGCCGAGCACAGTGCCGAGCACCGAGCCTCGCCCTCCTGTGATGGAAGTTCCGCCGATGACAACAGCGGCGATCACGGCAAGCTCTTTACCGGCGCCGACGTTTTGTCCCAGATTCGATCCCTGAGCCACCACGATGCATGACGCCAGCCCGACAAGTAATCCGGTTAACAAATAGGCGGTCATTACGCGCTGCCGGACCTTCACCCCCGCCAACTCGGCGGCCAGCTGGTCACCGCCAATGGCGTAGAAGTGTCGACCACCCGCCGTGTGGCGCAAGTAAACCCAGGCGATCGCGACCAGCACCACCGTAATGAGGAAAGAGTTGGGTACGCCCAAGGTACGACCGGCGGCGCCATTGCCAAGGGACGCGAGCGTGTCGGGGATGTTGTTGACCGTGGTGGAGTTGAAGAGCTTGAGGCTGAGCCACTGGAAGATGTTGGCGGTGCCAAAAGTGATGATGATCGCGTGCACTCGCCCGTAGGCAATGAGGACACCGTTGAGGAGTCCGAGTAGCCCACCCACCACTATCGAGATGAGTAGCGCGATCGGCAGCGAAAGACCCGCCTGCACTAAGACGAGCTTTGCTGTGATCACCGAGCACACCGCGATCGCTGCGCCGACCGAGACGTCGATCCCCCCGGTGATGATGACCACCGTCATGCCGATGCCAATCAGCGCGATGGGCGCGACCGCGCCGAGCAACGGCTGAATTGAACCGGCGGATACGAAGGCCGGAGTCGCGAAGCCGAGGATCACCCACAGCACGGCGATCACGCAGATAAGCACAATTTCCTGGCCGGTCACCGGTGGCGCTAGGACCCGATGACCGCGCTTCGAAGGGGGCTGAGAGCCGGAGGAAGGGGTCTCGTCACGGGCCGCGAGGTCGATGCTCATGCGGTGACCTTTCCGTCCTCATGATCACCGCTGACGTCGCCTGCCGCAGCAGCCAGGACGTCGACCTGCGTCGCATTGGGCCCGAACTCGACCGTAGTAGTACCGTTGCGGACCACTTGCAGCCGGTCGGAGATGCGGATCGCTTCGGGTAGGTCCGCTGTGACGACCAGGACGGCAGTACCAGCATCAGCCAATTCGGTGATGATCCGGTGGATTTCCTCCTTGGCGCCGACATCCACCCCTTGGGTCGGCTCGGCCAGTACCAGCACTTGCGGCCGTTCGACCAACTGGCGAGCAAGCACGACTTTCTGAGCATTTCCGCCCGACATGGCCCCGATCGGTTGATTCTCGCTCGGCGTCTTCACCGCGAGTCTGGAGATCATGTTCTTGGCGACTATGCGTTCCCGGCCACGATCGACCCAGACGCGGAGTTTGCTCAGTAGTGGCAGGTGCCCGGCCGAGATGTTGAACATGATCGACTGGAAAGAGAACATTCCCTGTTTCTTCCGGTCAGCCGGCAGCAGACCAATCCCGAGGCGCTGCGCGTGCCGTGGGGAGCGCGGCGCGACCGGTCGTCCGTCCAATAGGATCCGGCCGCCATCGGGGTGCTCAATGCCGTAGATCGAGTCGGCGATCTCGGAGACACCGGAGCCGACGAGCCCGTAGAGACCGACAACCTCGCCGGGCCGTACGACGACATTGACACCGTGGTATTCACCTCGGCGGCCAAGGCTGACAAGCTCGAGTCGCGGCTTGGTCTCCGGGTCGATCTCCAGTTCGTGCTTCGTTTCGGTCAGGATGCCGCCGACCATCAGCTCGACGACCTTGCGCACCGACAGCTCCTCGATGGGGTACGTGCCGATGGTTTCCCCGTCGCGCATGACGAGCACATCGTGGGCGATGCGGAACAGCTCATCGAGGCGATGGGAAATGTAGATCACTGAGACGCCGGATTCGGTGAGCCGCCGAACGACGCGGAACAAGACCTCGATTTCAGCGTCGGTGAGGATGGCGGACGGCTCGTCGAGGATCAGGATGTTGGCCTCGCCGGCCAGGGCCTTGGCGATCGACACCTGCTGCCGCTCGGCAATCGACAAGTCACCGACTACGGCTGTTGCGTAGCGCGGAGGGAGTTCGAGCAGCGCCAAGAGCTCGACCACTCGGCGGGTTTGTTCGGCCCAGTCAATCCGCCCGCCTTTGCGGATCTCCCGGCCCATGAAGATGTTTTCCGAGACCGTGAGCTCGCTGAAGAGCTGCGGCTCCTGATAGACCGTCGCTATCCCCAGGGCCATCGCATCAGATGTTGATCCGATGGAGACCTGCCGGCCCTCGTACACAATCGTTCCGGTATCCGCGGTGACGGCGCCGGACAGGATCTTGATCAAGGTGGACTTGCCGGCGCCGTTCTCACCAACGAGGGCGAGGACTCTTCCCACGTCGACGATCATGTCGGCGTGCCGGATGGCACGCACCGCCCCGAAGCGCTTCGAGATCCCTGTCATCTGTAGCCGCTGCGTACCGGAGTCCGCCGAGGAGGCGGCGCCCTCCTTCGGCTGAAGGGAGTCCACTGCCGGCTGCGAGTCCTGGGCTGGTGGTGTTGCCCCGCCAGGGGCTGTGTCACCAGTCGACGATGTAGTCATTCGATCCTCTGAGCCGATCTGTTGGCCCTAGAAGTTGTAGTTCCCCACGTTCTCCTTTGTGTAGGTCAGTGGCTTCCCCATCAGCAAGATCTTGGTTCCGGTGTCGTACGTGACGTTGTCGAGCCCACACTCGGGGACGGGCTGCGAAGCTTGGAACTGCTTGCCCTGGGCCAACTGCAGCCCGGCCCAGGCGGTCAGGCAGCCCAGAGCCTTTGCGTCCCACAAGACGCCTGCCGACGCCGCACCATTCTGCAGATACTTCTTCATGTCGTTCGGCGTACCCATGCCGACGGTGAAGACCTTCCCGGTCTTTCCGGCATTCTGCACGGCCTGCGCGACCCCGGGACCGGCTGTTGAGCAGACGCCGAGGAATCCCTTGATATCGGGCTGAGCGTTCATGATGTCGGTTGCCATCTGCGTCGCCTTGGCAACATCCTCACCGGCGTAGACGGTATTGACCAACTGCGCGTCGGGATACTTTTCCTTGGAGTACTTCTTGATCTCATCGATCCATTGGTTCAGCTGCGCAGCAGTCTCGCCACAGGACACGATCGCGAACTTTCCTTTGCCACCCATAGCCTTCATCAGGGCGTCGGTGTCCGCCTGGCCAATACCTTCGGCAGATGCCATCAGCACCATGAGCTCCCGATCGGAGTTTGGGGCGTCGGTGTCTGACGTGCCGACCTTGATGCCGGCGTCGATGCCCTGCTTGATCAACGGCGCCATCGAGTCAGGATCGTTCGGCGCGATGAACAGCGTGTTCACCTTCTGCTGGATGTAGCTGTTGACGATGTCTGCTTGCGCCGCGGCATCCGCGCTGGTAGGACCCTGATACAGCCACTCCACATTGCCGAGTTTGCCGGCGGCCTCTTTACCTCCGGCATTCATCGCTTCAAAGTAAGGAATGCCCTGCAACTTGGGAACGAATGCCACCTTGACCGTCCCACCGGCGGCGGAACCGCTGGCAGCCGGCGCCGCCGTCTGATTCTTCTTCGTACAGGCCCCGAGAGCAAAGGTCGTCGCCAACGCGGCGATGATCGCCACCGTGATCTTCAGTCTCGCCTGCATTACTGCTCCCTTGTTCGATGACTGCGCCCATCTCAGCTCTTGGTATCCTCTCGTCCGCTCTTGTGCGGTGGCAAGAGTGCTCTGCTGGGGCGGACATGGCGATCACTTTCAATCGCCGACCCTCAGACTCTGCGGCTGGTGCTCCGCCAGCGGGAAGGTCCTGGCAACCAGCGCTCGGAGTTCGGAAAGCTCACCGTCCACCAGCCCAGCCGCCCGCCCCTGAATCAGCACATTGCCGATGGCGGTCGCCTCCACTGGACCAGCCAACACCCGCCGCCCCGTACGGTTGGCCGTCAGCTGGCACAGCAGCATGTTCTGGCTGCCGCCGCCAACAATGTGGACCATGTTGATCTTGGATCCGCTCAGCCGCTCGGCATCATCGATTGCCGCCGCGTACGCCTCGGCGAGGCTCTCCATGATGCTGCGAGCGAATTCTGGCGGTGAATCGGGCGCAGCTGTATCGGCTTCAACACATAATTCAGTAATCCGCTTCGGCATGTCGCCCGGCGGCAGCAGGCTTGGATGGTTGGCGTCGAAGATTGCTACTGGCGTGGTGATCGCGGCTGCCTGAGCCAGCAGAGTCGTCAGCTCGACAGTCTGCCCTTCGCGCTCCCAGGTGCGGATGGACTCACTGAGCAGCCACATGCCCATGACATTGCGCAGATAACGGATCTTGCCGTCGACCCCGCCTTCGTTGGTGAAGTTGGCCTCCCGGCTCTCCTCGGTGAGCACCGGCCGATCAAGCTCGACGCCAACCAGCGACCAGGTACCGGACGAGATGTACGCGGCGCCTGGCTCCATCATGGGTACACCGACGACCGCCGAAGCCGTGTCGTGTGACCCGACCGCGATCACGTCCAAAGCCACACCGACTTCGGCTGCTAGGTCATCACGCAGCGAGCCGACACGGGACCCTGGATCGACCAAAGATGGGAACAGCGAGCGCGGCAAGCTCAGCTTGTCGATCAAGGTCGCGTTCCAGCCCCCGGTGCTGACGTCAAGCAGACCCGTGGTCGATGCGTTGGTACGCTCCCCGATCTGCTCCCCGGTAAGCCAGAATCCCAGCAGATCAGGGAGCATCAGCATTCGGGTCGTGTCATCGATGACACCGGCTTCCTGATCAACAGCAAGCTGGTAGATCGAATTGAATGGCTGGAACTGCAGTCCATTCGTCGCATAGAGTGTCGCATGATCAGCGATCTTGTGAACAAGATCGACGCCTCGCGCGGTCCGCTCATCCCGATAGTGGAACGGATTGTTGATCAAGCGATCGCCGCTCACTAGGCCATAGTCGACAGCCCAGGAGTCGATACCGACTCCCGCT
>DATDKX010000571.1:0-3760 GCA_036519615.1 Propionibacteriaceae bacterium | reverse complement strand
CGGGTCAAGGCCAAGCCCTGCGGGTGGCCTTGCGGCCAGCCTTGACCCCAGCTCCGGGCGACGCCAAAGAAACGATCGCCGGGAGCAGGGAGGGGGAAATGGTGGTGGGGGGTTTTGCGGGGATAGGTTGGGCAGTTGGGTGCAGTTTTTGATGCGAGTTCCTTATTTAGTGGGAAACACGTTTGCCATCGAACAGAGATTCGAATACAATAGAGGCATGGAACTCGGGGACTCCACTACAGCGAACGCGACCAGCGCTCGGTAGTGGAGGGAATCTCGACAAGCTCAACGACGACCTCGCCGAACTGGTCGCGGCCGTCGAAACCGGCAGGCTTGACCACCTCAAAGCCGATCAGCAGCTGGCGGTGTGGCACCGCTTCGAACGCCTCCGCAACAAAACTCCCCTTGGTTGATCACCGGTTGATCGCCGCTGCCGAGGCGGCCGATCTGTCGCGGCAGTACTGCTCGGCCACCATGACCCAATTCCTGGTACGGCTACTGCAACTCAGCCACGGCGAAGCCGCCGCCCGGGTCCGCGCCGCAGCCGCGGTCGGACCCCGCAGCTCCTTGCTCGGGGAACACCTAGAGCCCCTACTGCCGGGCCTGGCGGTGTTGCAGCGTGACGGTGTGGTCAGTGCGGCGAAGGTACAGATTGTGGAACGGGCCATGCACCAACTCACCCGCCCCAGCCTCGACACGGAAGCAGTTGCGGCGGCGGAGCAGCTGCTCACCGAACAGGCGCCCATCCTGGGCCCGGCGGAGTTGCACAGGTTCGCCCAGGCTGTCGTGAACGCCGCCGACCCGGACGGGCCCGAGCCCCTGGACGATCAGCTGCAGCAGAACCGGCGGTATCTGGAGTTGACGCAGCGCCGCGACGGCCTGTGGCAGCTGCACGGCAGGCTCACCAACACCGTCGGCGCCCAGCTCAACGCCATCTTGGACCCCCTCACCACACCGCGCACGACTGCCATCGAAGACGAAGACGGCAACCTCATCCAGATCCCGGATGATCGCCCCCAGGTGCAGCGGCTCCACGATGCGCTCGAGGAGGCCTGCGCCCGACTCCTCAACGCCGACGACCAACCCACCGTCGGGGGTGTCCCGGCATCGGTGATCGTCACCATCACCTTGCAGGAGCTGCTCGCCAACACCGGTTTGGCCCAGACCGCCGACGGCACCCAACTCAGCCCCGAGCAGCTGCTCAACATTGCTGATGAGGCCGACATCTGGCCCACCATCCTCAACGGCGACGTTGTGCCGCTAGCGCTCGGCAGAACACGCCGACTCGCCTCACCCGGCCAAACCATGGCACTGATCGCCCGAGACGCCGGATGCAGCTTCCCCGGCTGCACCCACCCGGCAGCCTGGTGCGACCGACACCACATCCTCGATTGGATCTTGGGTGGGCTTACCGATCTTGACAACCTCACCCCTGCTCTGCCGATACCACCACACCCACTTCCTGCAAAAAGGCTGGAGCTGCCGCATCAATGACGACGGGCTACCCGAATGGATCCCACCCCGCTGGATCGACCAAGATCAACAACCCCACATCAACCCCCGCATCCGACGGCTGCATGCTCAACGGCAACTCGACGGCCACAACCAGCGACGACGAACACTCACAGCTGCATGACTAGATGCACGAAATGCGGGAATCGGCTAACACCAGAGCCGCGCGTCCTAGGGTTTCGGCATGCACCTCGCCGATGCCGCCCGGCCTCCGGCTCGTACGGTGGTGGTGCTCGGCGGGCTCACCATGTTCGGTCCACTCTCGCTCGATCTCTATCTTCCGGCGCTGCCGCAACTAGCCGACGATCTCAATGCCTCGGCTTCAGCTGCACAGCTGACGATCACGGCCTGTCTCGTTGGCCTGGCAGTCGGCCAGCTCGTGGCAGGTCCGATGTCGGACCGGTTCGGCCGCAGGCGTCCGCTGATGATCGGATTAGTGGCCTATCTCCTGGCTTCTGTGGCCTGTGCTTTGACGCCCAGTGTGACAGTCCTGGTAGTGCTCCGGCTCATCCAGGGCTTGGCCGGAGCGGCTGGGATAGTGATCTCCCGAGCCGTCGCGCGCGATCTCTATTCCGGATCTGCGCTCATGATCTTTTTCTCTCGATTGCTCTTGATCGCCGGGCTTGCACCAGTGCTTGCTCCAGTACTTGGTGGTCAGCTCAGCCGGATCATGAGTTGGCGTGGCATCTTTGGCGTACTGGCTGGCTTCGGTGCTGCGCTGCTGCTAGCTGGGTGGTTCGGACTCAAAGAGACGCTGCCGCCGGAACGACGAGTCGTTGGCGGCTTCAGTCGCACCCTGCGGGGCTACAACACATTGCTTCACGATCGCTTCTTTGTCGGCTGCGCACTCTCCTCAGGTCTCGCCGGCGCCACCCTGTTCGCTTACATCTCCGGCTCGACTTTCGCTCTGCAGAAGATCTACGGCATGTCTCCGCAAGGCTTCTCCCTGGTCTTCGGAGCTATCTCTCTAGGGCTGGTGGCAGCAGCCCAGGCCGGGGCTCGCATTGCTTTGGTGTGGCCGCTGACGCGGGTACTGGGCGTCGGCCTGATCATCAATCTCTTCGGGGCCACTGCCCTACTCATAACGGTGATCACCCGACTGCCGATGGGCGTATTGATCGGCGCGCTGGTTGTCATGGTCTGCGCGGTGGGCGTGATCTTCCCAACGGCAAACGCGCTAGCAATGGCGGACTATCCGGACCTTGCTGGGACCGCATCCTCCCTACAGGGCCTCAGCCAGTTCCTCTTCGGCGCTGTGGCGGCGCCCTTGGTCGGCATTGCCGGCGAGCAAACGGCGCTACCACTCGGCATTGTCTGCACTGCGGTCAGCGCGTGCGCGACGGCCAGCTTCGCGAGCCTAGTGCTTCCCGTCGTACGCGCCCGGATGAAAGATCACTGACGGTCCAGGTGTGCCGATTTCCCCAACGGGACCGTGACCACAGGACAGGTTGTGTGGCTCAAGCAGCGGTGTGCTATCGGACCCGAAACATCGCCAGTCCAATCAGGATTCGTACGCGCACCGATTACCAGCAGATCGGCATCGGCAGCCTCCGCCACCAGCACCTCGGCGGCGTCACCTTCGGCGAATTGCAGCTGCCACCCCGGCTCCGGAGCTGCCTCCTCGAAGACGCGGTGGATCCCACGGCGGTACGGGGCGGTTACCTTCTCCTCCGGGAGCCGACCGTCTTCACCGACCTCAACCGACCCAAAGGCCTCGATACCGATCGGCCAGTCGACCACATGCACCGCGCGTACGGTGGCTCCGGTGAGGCGGGCCTGTCGAGACGCCCACCGCAGGGCCGCGCGCCCCGTCGGCGTGTCGTCAAGCCCAACCACAATCCGGGCGCTCACATCCTCCACTCTGGCGACCCGAGACGTTGATCAGCAGAGGCGAAAGTCCCGTGATCAACCCTTGACGGCGCCCATGGTGAAGCCGGCGATGAACCGGTCCAAAAACAGGTTGAACACGAACGCAATCGGAAATGCCACTAGCACCGTCGCTGCCTGAAGCGACTGCCAAAAGAAGACATCGCCGCGTACCAGCTCAGTCGGTACGCCGGTACTGATCACCTTCTCAGCGGTCGGTGCGACGAAAGCAAGCGCGTAAATGAACTCGCTCGCGGTCAGGGTGAATGTGAAGACGATGACAGCGACGATCCCAGGAAAGACGAGTGGCACCACGGCCCTTACGAATGCGCCCAGCCGGCTGTATCCGTCCACCATGGCCTGCTCCTCGATGTCCTTCGGA
>DATDKX010000570.1:0-4992 GCA_036519615.1 Propionibacteriaceae bacterium | reverse complement strand
CGGTCGAGACTCCACAGCCGTAACGTGGCATCGACCCCACCGGTAGCGGCGATCCGCCCATCCGGGCTGATCGCAATCGAGCGCACCGACTCTTGCTGGCTTTCGAGGGGTTGGCCGAACAGAACCGGATGATCCGGTCGGTTGACGTCCCAGACGCGAACCCGGCCGTCCTCGCCGACAGCAACCATCGTTCCGCCCTTGCCAAAGGCCACGCCCCGTACCTCAGCATTGTTCTGGGCTTTGATGGGTGGCCCAAAACCCTTCGGCCGACCGGCGTCGGTGAGACTCCACAGGTGAACCGTCCCGTTGGCCAGTGCGCAAGCGAGGATTGTCCCGTCAGGACTGATGGCCACGGAGTTGACGTCGGCGTGTTCCTTGAAAGGCGAGCCGAGCGGGGTAGGAAGGTTGTGCGCCGTGACATGCCATACCCGGCATGAGTCGTCCTCGCCGCAACTGACCATTACGTTCCCATTAGGACTGAACGCCAGTCCGCCGACAAGATCGTCGTGGCCGGCAACGGTTCCCGCATATGGGGTGGAGATGAGACTGCTCACCAAACTGGCCCGCGTTTCAGCATCGTCTTGAATCCTGACGGCAGCGATGCCTAGTTGCAGCGCTTCGAGCGGATCGTCCTCGAGAGACGTGCCGGCTTCGGTGATCAATTGTCGTGCGGTCGCGATACGAAGCTGCTGTTGGGCAATCCGCTTCTGTCCCTGGGCTACCTGCTGCTGAACAACAGCGATCGCTGCGCCGGCGATTGCAAGAACCAGTAACACTGACAAGACGGTTACGGCGCGCCTGCGTCGACTGCGGTCTCTGCGAATGCTGCTTTGCAGAAAATCGCGAGCGCGGGCGCTCAATTCCACCTTGTCAGTGATCAGTACTTGGCGTCGGGGTCGAAAGCGGGCGGGTCGCGACGATCTAGATCGCAGCTCGGCTGGCTCCTGATTCGAAGGACGTGCCGTGCGGCGTGCGCCAGTGCCCTCGACGGCAGCGGCCAGTTGCCCTCGCTCCCACAAGAGCAAGGGTGGGCGTCCAGCATCGTCCCATTCGGTGGCGGCAAGCTCTACCGCCCGACGCGCTTTCAGAGCCGCCGCTGCGGCCGTGATCGCTCCGGCAAGTGGCGGCCAAGCTGACAGGAACGCTTCATGAGTTACCCCAAGGACAACGGAGCCCCCGTCCTCCACATCGGCTATCAACAGACGCCGAGCAACAAAGGCCTCCAGCTCCGCACGTACTGGGACAGGCAGTTCGTTCTGGTCGATCAGCCATCGGGTGGGACGGCCTTCTTCGTCAACCGTGACGAGTCGGAGCAACCCGGCCATCACCTGATCACGGGTGCGATGATTGATAGCCAGAGCATCGGCCAGCGCAGCGTCAGCCTGACGGATCAGCGCACCCTGGACCGCCCCAAGCTGCTCATAGCGTGCGACCGAGAGCTGCCCCCCGCGACCGACCCCTTCAGCCAGCTGCGCCAGGGTGAACGCCAGAAGGGGCAGTGCCTCTCCAGTCTCGGTGTCGGCGACCAGCCGAGCGACCAATTCAGGGTCCACTCTGATGTCGGCCAGCTGGGCCGGTTCTTCAATCACCGCCGCCAGCGCATCACGGCGCAGCGGCCGCAGTGGGAACGTGCGGGCCGGAAGGTCGGCCAGCTCAGCGCTGGCAAGAAGATTGCCGAGAAACTCAGCACGAACCGTGCCCACCACCCGCACAGCACCGGCCAGCGCCGGTCGCAAGAGTCGCGCGAACTGGGCCCGCGCCGACGCCGGTGCCACGGTGAGCAGCTCCTCGACTTGATCTACCGCGACGAGAAGCTGGCGGGCATCCCCAGCAAGCAACAACTCGTCGCCAAGCACCGCGAGCCCATCATCTTGATTAAGCCGATCCCGCACAAAGCTGAAGGTCCAGCCCAGCTGCACCACCCTTGCCGCATGGGCCAGCTCGCGAGCCAGCGCTGCGACTGGATCGACACCGGGCACGAACGGCGCCAGAGTATGCCAACCGGTCTCGAGGGCCATGACGGGCAACAGGCCAGCGCGTACGAGTGATGACTTGCCACACCCGGACGGACCAACGACGAGCAGCATTCGACTGTTGGCGACATCTGCTGGTGAGCGCAGTCGAGCAGCCAGTGCAGCGACCTCGTCGCTCCTTCCGAAGAAGACCCGATGCAGCTCGGTGTCAAACCGTCGAAGTCCTGGAAACGGCGAGCGGCCGTCAGGCCATCCCCAGCCGCCCGCAGCGTCCAACCGCCGCAACGCTGCGCAAAGCGCTGTTCGAGCCGCAAGCGCATCACTCGCCACGTCGGCGTACTGATATTGGCTGGGCATCAAGAGAGGGTGCACTTCACCGGGTTCAGCCCTCACCGGCAACAGCCGGCTCCCTTGCGATCGGGCGATGCCGACCTCAGCCGCACACCAGGCTGAGTTGTTGTAGGAGGCAGTGATCAAACAGACCACGGCGTCTGCCCAGCGCAGCCGCTCGTATAGGCGCTGCTCCCACTCCTCACCGACTGCGATACCGTCGCGAAGATCCTGATCCAAGAAAACGTCGTGACCGTCAGCGACTAACCACTGATGCAGTTCGGCGGCCACCAGGTAGTCTTCACTGGCGTGACTCACGAATACCCGGGCCACGGGACCACCTCTAAAATGTCGAAGAGCGGCGCAAGCCCCCGACACTCGTCTCTAACGTAAAGGCATATCCGGCCTATTTACAATTCGATAACGCTCTACATAGCCGTCCGGGGTCATCGCTACGGCCGCAAGCCCACTGGCCCCGATTCATCGTTGCCGCAATCGTTTAGAAGGTGGAGCTGCTGCCCGCTAGGCAGGTCTGCCAACGAGTAAGGCGCGTCCCTGCCAAGCGTGTAAGACTCCGTCGACAGCCATATCGGAAAGTGCTCCTGCCTTTCGACTAGATCTCTTTTGATCGCTTTCTGAATATATGTTCCGGCCACATCGACCTTGATTGCATCAAGTTGACAATCCAACGCTGGTGAGCGACCTGCTGTATTTATTGCCGGCCGACACTGCCGGGCGGCTGGAAAGCCTGCATGAGGATCCGCACTACACGACCGGAAGCGATCCAACTGTGGACCCGTGCCCTGGCCATCCACCAGGCGACCGGCAACCGCGACGTGATTTACCGGCAGGCGATCGACCTGTTCACCCAGACGGTGGCCATCGCCCGTGACATCGAGTCGCGCTACTTCGTACCCCCGGAGCTCTTTATCAATCATCCGGGTTAGGTGCGGGGCGATCCTTCCACCGCTCGCGCCTGTCCGCGAAGAACCCGACCGCCACAGCCAATGCGCCAGCGGCTGCGAAAAGACACAGCCAAAGCCCGCCGCCGAGGAGCATCTGGCGTACCTGTCCAAGCGCCCAGTCGGATCCTTGTGTGCGGCATCCATCTGCGGAGGTTTCGAACAGGTCACACGGTCCAGCCTTAGTCACGACCTTCTGAACCTGTTTCGGGGCGTCGTGCGACCACGTCTTCAGGGCCGTCTGCCGGTGTTTCGCCGACTCGGGCGGGATTGCGGCTCGGGCCGGCAACGGCTGTGGCTGCTGCGTCAGCCATGTCCGGAAGGCCCGCAGCAGAGCCGCATGACCACGCTCGTTGGGGTGAAGACTGCTGTGAATCCAGTTCGCAGGGTTGAAGCGCTGCTCTGCAGCACCTCGTACCGAACGTAGACCGACGAAGTTCAACCCGGGGCGGCCGTCGTTGCGGCGATCGCACAGCTGAAGGTGCACGCCCGCCAAAGCTGTCTCGATCGTATCTACGTAATAAAAGCCGAACTCGTCCGAGGTTTTCTGCACGACGTCGTTGAGGCCATCTTTCTTGCCATCGCCAGTCAGAAACTTGTGGATGAAAATTCGTTCGTCTCGAGTGAGCCAGACCTGCTTGCACGGCAGCCTTTCCAGCAAGATTGGGTCAGGGTAGCCGACGGTCACGACTGGGACATCGGGGAAGGTTTCTGCGATCTCCGCGTAGGCCAGCCGCAGCTGGGAGCGCACCTGCTCAAGAGAATCAATCCACAGATCTTTTTTCTCATCGCAAGAGCCCGGTGCAAGGCACATTGCGCCAATTGTGGAGAAGCCGGCGTCGTTGCCGCCGAGGCTGACGACGACCATCGTCGCTTTCAGGCCGCGGGCCACCTTATCGGCTCGCCACTGGTCGAGCTGGGTGGCAGTATCACCCTCCTGAGTTTGGATGAGGTACTTCCGGCTCAATTCGTCGCGGAACCTCCGGGCGCCAGCCTGGCTAGGGATCGCCAGCTCGGGATTCTTTGCGTTCGAGTCGTATAGCACATTGCCAGTTCTTGCTCCGGAGCAGGCGAGGAACTCTAGTGCCTTGAAGCCGGTATCGCTGGCAAGAGCGGCCCAGGCAGTCGGAGCACGCCGGCATTGGTTACCGCCGCCTTCGTCCGTGCCCCGGTAGTAGATGGACGCGCCCTCGCCGGACATGTACGAGTCGCCGATCGCTACAAGGGTGTCCAGCGTTTGGCCCGCGAGTGCGTGTTGTGTCATCCGGTCGGACACGGATTGCGGGTGCGGCGTGACTCCGAGCAGAGCGACCATTGCCATGACGATGGCGACATCGGCATGGGTCGAGGAGGCCAGAGCGATCATGATCACCAGCAACGCAACAAAGATCACCAACACCCACGGGGTGCGTGCCCACGGAGAAGGAAGGTTCGGCCTCAAGAAAGGACGATAAGTCCTCGCTGTTCCTCGAGAGCAGCGGGCACGCTGTTATTAGTTGGTAAGATGTTAATGTTGAATCGGGATATATTCAAATGGCTCTATCATTCTTTCCGGGCCGTATGCGGACATCCTTCGTGGTGAATACGGGCAGCGCATTTTCCGTCCCTTTCGCCGGTAAGAGTTCCAGCAAATGCGCCTTTCCATTAGCCGCCAATCGCTACGCCCCGCCGGAATTGCGATGGAGGAACTCTTCACCCGCGATCCTCGGGGAGCGTCGAGGAGCAAG
>DATDKX010000569.1:0-11296 GCA_036519615.1 Propionibacteriaceae bacterium | reverse complement strand
TCGGGATGACCTCGTCGAGGTGCTGCACGGACGTGCGATCGCGGACCCATACCGCTGGCTGGAGGATCCAGATTCGGACGAGACTGCCGACTGGGTGAAGCGCCAGAACGAGTTCACTGCCGCGTACCTGGACTCGCTGCCTGACCGGTCATGGTTCCTCGAGACCATGCAGCAGGTCATGAAGCAGCCGCGGGCAGGCGTGCCGTTCAAGCGCGCTGGGCACTACTTCGTCAACAGGAACGATGGGACTCAGAACCAGGACGTGATCTACGTTGCGTCGTCGCTGCCGGAGTTGCTGGCCGGCGGACACGTGCTGGTCGACCCGAACACCTTCTCCGAGGACGGCACCAGCTCCTTGAGCAGCCTGACGGTAAGCGCGGACGGTCAGCTCGTCGCGTACGGAGTCAGTGAGGCAGGCAGTGACTGGACGACCTTTCGGCTACTGCGCCTGGCCACCGGGGACGCGGTGGACGATGCATTGATCCAGACGAAGTTCTCTCAGGCCGAATGGCTGCCTGATCACCGCTCCTACGTCTACACCCATTTCGATCATGAAGGCGACGCCGACGGCACCCAAACGGCCGCCCTCGTGGCTCCGAAGCTGCGGGTGCATCGCATTGGCGATCTTCAAGATCAAGACCAGGTGATCTTGGAGTTTCCGGAAAATGATCAGCTAATCTTCTGGGCAGAGATCACAGACGATGACCGTTATCTGGTGGTCAGCATTGTGGAAGGCACCGAGAACAAGAACCGGTTGTGGGCCTATCCAATCATTTCGGGGGAGCGCAGCGAGCTCGGAAGTCCGATCAAGATCATCAATGAGCCGATCGCCGAATTCAGCCTCGCGGGTTCGGACGGCAGCACGTTGTATCTTCGAACCGACCTAGGCGCCGAAGCCGGGCGGCTGGTCGCCGTCGATCTTGAAGCCTTCACCGACAGTGAAGAGATCGGCTGGCATGAGATGGTCGCGCCGTCCGAACACACCTTGTCTGACGCCAGAGCGGCCGGGGATGGGTTCATCTTGATTTACCTTGCCGACGCGCAGCCGCTGATCGTCAAGGTCGGCCTCGATGATCGCTCTTCCGACATTGTCGAAGTGCCTGGCGGCGCGATAGTCGGCCTGAATGCCAAGCGCGGCGATTCTGAAGCGTTCGTCGGCCTTTCCTCTGTCGCCTCGGCTACGCGCAGCTATCTCGTCGACCTCGGTTCATCGACCGTGACCTCTCTCGCAGAACTGGTGCAACCGAGCCCTGAGGCATTTTTCGCCCCGGAAACCGTCATGGGGCGCCACGTGGCGACCAGCAAGGACGGTACCCCCGTGCCGTACTTTCTGATCACTCCGGTTGATGTCGACAGGTCACGGCCGCAACCAACCTTGTTGTACGGGTACGGCGGCTTCAAGATTCCGGTGCTCGCCGACTATCGACCCGGCTGGCCTTGCTGGCTGGCTGCAGGTGGCCTGCTGGCCATTGCCAATCTGCGGGGTGGGGGAGAGTTCGGCACAGCGTGGTACGAGGCCGGTCGCCTCGCCTCCAAGCAGAATGTCTTCGATGATTTCGTCGCGGTCGCCGAGCACCTGAAACAGACCGGTGTTACGACGACACAGCAACTTGCCTTGCACGGTCGTAGCAACGGAGGCTTGCTGGTCGGAGCAGTGCTGACGCAACGTCCTGATCTGGCCGCAGTAGCGCTGCCAGCCGTCGGCGTGTTGGATCTGCTTCGCTTTCATCTGTTTACGATCGGCGCGGCGTGGGTCTCCGATTACGGGAATCCTGACGACCTCGAGCAGTTTGCTCAGGCGCTGGCGTACTCGCCGCTGCACAACGTCCGGCCCGGCACCAGCTACCCGGCCACCCTCGTGCTGACCGGCGACCACGACGACCGTGTGGTGCCGCTGCACAGCCACAAGTTCACCGCTGCATTGCAGCATGCCCAGGCCGGAGAGCAGCCGATCCTGACGCGGATCGAGGTCTCGACAGGCCACGGACTCGGCAAGCCAACTGCACTCATTGCGGCGGAATGGGCGGATCTGCTGGCCTTTGCGGCCTATCAGACCGGTCTACGACCTCGGAACTCTGAAGGATTGGACGCATTGCTGCGAGCGTCGGGAATCGCGCGCCCGCCGTGCTGAGGAGGTGCGAGCGGAGGCGCTTTTCCTCTGCGAGCGACGACGAAGTAGGCGGAGCAACGGGCGCGATGCGCGAGCAGCTCCGAATAAAGGGGCGGTAAGTTCGCAGGTATGACTGTTGCCGTTGACGACGATGTTTTTGCGTCTTTGGTTGAGCCGTTGCGCAGGGAGCTGACTGTCCACTGCTATCGGATGTCGGGCTCGGTTCAAGACGCGGAAGACCTGGTTCAGGAGACCTACCTGCGAGCCTGGCGCGGCTTTCGTGACTTCGAGAACCGCTCGTCGGTACGCACCTGGATGTATCGGATCGCCACCAACGTCTGCCTCACCGCACTAGATGGCCGTGGGCGTCGGCCGATGCCAACGGGCCTGGGACAGCCCAGCTCAGATCCGTATGGTTCGCTGGATTCTCGACCGGAGGTGCCCTGGCTGGAGCCGGTTCCAGACTCCGTGGTCTGGGGCGGTCCGGTGGAGGATCCAGCAGCGGAAGTCGTCGATCGGGAGAGTGTCCGGCTGGCCTTCATTGCGGCTCTGCAGCATCTGACGCCACCGCAGCGGGCGGTCTTGATCTTGCGTGACGTGCTGGCATGGCAGGCCAGTGAAGTGGCAGAACTGCTGAACATGTCGACGGCCGCTGTGAACAGCAGCCTGCAGCGCGCCAGGGCGCAGGTGCACAAGCTCGATCCGGAGAATCCCGACCAGGTGCTCGACGACGAGCATGCCAAGAGATTGCTTGCTGACTATGTCGCCGCCTTTGAGAACTACGACGTCAAGCGCATCGTCGAACTGCTTGCCGAAGACGCTGTCTGGGAGATGCCGCCGTACGTCGGTTGGTACGAAGGATCGGAAGCCATTGGCCACCTCATCGAGACGCATTGCCCAGCCGAAGCACCTGGAGACCAGATCATGGTGCCGACGTCGGCGAATGGGCAGCCAGCGCTCGCGTTGTACATGAAGCAGCCAGATGGCACCCACCACGCATTCCAGCTGCAAGTGCTAACCCTGAGTGAAAAAGGCGTATCGCACGTCGGCTGCTTCTTCGACACGACACTGTTTGAGAAGTTCGGACTGCCTGGGGTTTACGCCAGATGAGAGCAAGCCCTACTGCAGGGCCGATGTCAGGCGCACCACGTTGTCGAGATAGCGCTTCCTCAGCGGCCTGCGGTACCACTCGTCGAGGGTGAGCTCACGGGACAACGAGCGGTAGAGGTCTTCGACCTCACGCATAGCCGTGGTAAGCGATCGACTGAGGCACATCACGGATATCTCGAAGTCCAAGTTGAATGATCGGATGTCCATGTTGCCGCTCGTACGTCTCGATGAACCAGTCGGTTGCAAAGACGAGGTCGAGGGAGAACACCGCGGGGCCGTTGAGCTGCATGACCAACTCGCGCCACTTCCGGCCCGCTCGTTCATGCTTCCGATTGTGGTAGCTGGCGTCGATCATGTTCAGCGAACCGATGAAGCCCACTCGGCCGTCGACGACGACGATCTTGCGATGATTCCTCAGATCGGCCGGCGCCCCAAGCGCGACGATTTTTATTGCAAGATCGAGAAGGTAGAGCGCACGGTTAGAACGTCACGTTGGTCGCCGTCGCCATGGCGGACAGTCTGGCGTCTTCGGCTGCAGAAGGACAGCACGTGCCCGGGTAGCCTGGATCAGGTGAGCAGTAACCTGCCGATTTCGTCGCCCTACCGGAGCAAGCCTGACGCTCCTGTCAGCGACGCCGAACGCGATCGGCTGAACGCCAGACTCAATGCTGCCTACACTGCGGGGGCGCTGCAGCAGGAGGACTATCAGGCCCGCCTGGATCTGCTGTTCGCGGCGCAACGGCTCGGCGAACTTGTGCCAGTGGTTGAGGGCTTGCCGCCGCTGCCGACCTATTCCAGCCCAGCGATCGTCGCAAGCTCCGACGGACAGCCGGGCGAGCTGTCAGAATCACGGCCACCGGGACGATTGACCGCCATCGTGATCGGAGGCGTCGCTGCCGCCGTCCTGATCATCGCTATCTTGCTCGTCCTGTTGATCTAGCGCGCAGGACCGGGCTTTCCCAAGCGGCGTGACCGCGCCACCAAACCCATCGGGCTGTGCGCTCCGAATATGGTTCGAGGATTGACCAACCGCTGTTTGGTATGGCTACCCTAACTTGCGTATTCGACACAGTTCCGACAACGCTTGACCCCACGATGGATACCTAAAATGGCGACTGTGCCCCGGCAACACATCACCCAGCAGAAGATCGCTGAGCACGTGCAACGCCTGGGCGAGCTCTATCCACCGATCCCGTTGGATTCAGTCGATCGGACGATCAAGCGGCCATCGCTCGTAGCCAAGAAATTCGGGCACGTAATCGACTATCTCGCCCGAGTGGAGCTCGAAGTTGATCGCAATGTGTTGGAACTGCTCATCCTGCTGCCAGAGGTTGACGAGACGAACAAGACTTTTTACGCAGATGTCTGGCAGCCGCAAGAGATCCAGCACGGGCTGATCTTGGACCGACTGCAACAAGATCTTGGCAGGACCGCAGCAAAACCGCAGCTGGAGGTGTCGTTCGGGATCAAGATCTTGGGAGCGCTAGCTCACTTGAAGCCCATGCAGGACATCGCCAAGTTGATGTACTTCCTCACCGGCGCCAGCACCGAACGCCAAGCAGTGCTTGCCTACAACAAGATCAACAAAGGCTTGCAGGAGCTGGGCGAGACCGCCATCTCCGAAACGATCATCACTCCGATCAAGCAGCAGGAGCCGGGACACTTCGCCTTCTACCAGATGTCGGCGACTGCGATGATCCAGGACAAGGTGCTTAAGCCGTGGCAGCTCTTCTTGACTAGGGTGATGCGGGAGAAGTCCTACCACCTGGTCGGCACGAACCGGATGAAGCGATACCAGGCTGACATGGGCCGGGTGATGGCCGATCTCGGGCTGGACGATGATCTTGAGGGCTACGCGCGCGAGGTCGGACGGATGGAGAATCGGCTGCTGTGGGCGCACCGGCAGGGTATGGAGTTTCCGCCGTATATCCTGAAGGCTCTCAAGGAGAGCATTGACTTCTATCGGGCGCGACTCGAATGCGGCCTCACATTCGCCCAGAAATTTGGGTAAGGCAAGGTCCTGGCGTAGACTCTTCGGCTGGCCATCTTTGGCCGATCGGTGAAGCGTACGCGTAATCAAGTTAGAGGTTTATGGCGAAGAAAGAGGGCGCACTCGAGCTGGAGGGCACCGTGGTCGAGGCTCTGCCCAATGCGATGTTTCGCGTTGAGCTAGCGAATGGTCACAAGGTGCTCGCCACAATCAGTGGCAAGATGCGGCAGCACTACATCCGCATTCTTCCGGCCGACCGAGTAGTCGTCGAACTCTCTCCCTATGACTTGACCCGCGGGCGCATCGTTTATCGGCACAAGTGACCAGCTCGCAAACCATCCACGTCGTCGGCTTGCTCCCGCTTGCCGACGTTAAGTTCAGAAAGAAGCTCGATGAAAGTCCAGCCGAGCGTCAAGAAGATCTGCGACAAGTGCAAGGTGATTCGCCGGCACGGTCGCGTAATGGTGATTTGCGAAAATCCGCGGCACAAGCAGCGGCAAGGCTAGGCCGCGACAACAGCAAGGCCAATCAAGCTGCGAGCGTCGGTATTGCGCGAGCAGCTTCCAAAAATTCAGAAAAGTGTGATCGCAAATCCGGCGACGGATGTCGCCGGATACACCCTCGGTCGGAGGCCGGGGCCCCGGTGATCAAGTCGTTGCACCTGATCAAAAGGCAGCTGGGGACGCATCACGCCAGACACCTCCGCGACGTCATGCGCCCTGAGCTTGGGCGCAAGCCACAGTGGCCGGCGTCGACCAGACGAAAGGTACTGACCTAATGGCACGCCTTATCGGGGTTGACCTCCCGCGCGACAAGCGCCTCGAGGTGGCCCTCACCTACATCTATGGCATTGGCAAGACCCGCGCCTTGCAGACCCTGGACGCTACCCAGATCAGTGGCGACCTTCGGGTTCATCAGCTGACCGACGAGCACCTGGTGGCGCTTCGCGATTGGATCGAGGCCAACTATCAGATTGAAGGTGATCTTCGTCGCGAGGTCGCATCCGACATCAGGCGCAAGGTCGAGATCGGTTCCTATCAAGGACGTCGTCACCGCAGTGGCTTGCCCGTACGCGGCCAGCGCACGCGCACCAACGCCCGCTCCCGCAAGGGCGCGCGCAAACCCGTCGCCGGCAAGAAGAAGGCCAAGTAACGCCCCGGCGTTCGAGGCCAAGATCAGGAGAAGCTAAAGACTTATGGCTACTGCAGGTCGCAGCACCGCCGCCAAGAAGGTGCGTCGCAAAGAGAAGAAGAATGTGGCGGCTGGCCACGCGCACATCAAGAGCACCTTCAACAACACCGTCATTTCGATCACCGACCCGAACGGCAATGTGATCGCCTGGGCATCGGCCGGCACTGTGGGTTTCAAGGGTTCCCGCAAGTCCACGCCGTACGCCGCGCAGATGGCCGCTGAGGCAGCTGGGCGCCGGGCGATGGAACATGGCATGAAGCGAGTCGACGTGTTCGTCAAAGGCCCTGGTTCTGGTCGCGAGACCGCCATCCGCTCACTCGGGGCAATCGGCCTCGAGGTCGGCGCGATCTCCGATGTCACCCCTATTCCACACAACGGCTGCCGCCCGCCCAAGCGGCGCCGCGTCTGACACCGCCCAGAAGACAAGGACTTAACCAAACATGGCTCGCTATACCGGTCCCATGACCAAGAAGTCGCGTCGGCTGGGTGTTGATCTTGTCGGCGAAGACAAGGCCTTCGAGCGCCGCCCCTACCCGCCTGGCGTACACGGCAAGGGACGCACTAAGGAGTCGGAGTACTCCTTGCAACTGCGCGAGAAGCAGAAGGCGCGCTATTCCTATGGCGTACTGGAGAAGCAGTTCCGGCGCTACTACGAGGAGGCCAACCGGCTGCAAGGCAAGACGGGTGACAACCTGCTCCAGATTTTGGAGTCTCGTCTGGACAATGTCGTCTATCGCGCGGGACTCGCGCGTACCCGTCGGCAGGCCCGACAGTTCGTCGTGCATGGCCACTTCCTGGTCAATGGCCAGAAGGTGAACATCCCGTCGTATCGCGTGACTCCCCACGACGTCATCGATCTTGCCGACAATGTGAAGGATCAGACCCCCCACATCATCAATCGCGAGACCCACGGTGAGCGTGACGTGCCTGGCTGGATGCAGGTGTTTCCCGAGCGCGGTCGCATCCTGATTCATCAGCTTCCAGTACGGGAGCAGATCGTGGTGGATGTTTCCGAGCAATTGATCGTGGAGCTCTACTCGAAGTAAGAAATAGCAGTAAACCGCGGGCGTCGGATACGTCAGCGGTGCCGCACCGTCAAATAGCGGGTGGTGCGGGGAAGGATAAGAAATGCTGATTGCACAGCGCCCCTCGTTGTCGGAAGAGACGGTTTCCGACAATCGTTCCCGGTTCACTATCGAGCCGTTGGAGCCGGGCTTCGGTTACACCCTCGGCAATTCGCTGCGGCGTACGCTGCTCTCGTCCATCCCGGGCGCGGCGGTGACGAGCATCAAGATCGACGGCAACCTTCACGAGTTCTCCACTATGGAGGGCGTAGTCGAGGATGTCACCGAGGTCATCTTGAACCTCAAGGGCCTGGTGGTGTCCTCCGAGGAGGACGAGCCGGTCACGATGTACCTGCGTAAAGCGGGCGCCGGTGAGATAACCGCCGCAGATATTGCACCTCCTGCCGGAGTAGAGGTGCACAACCCGGATCTGCACATTGCCACCCTCAATGACACCGGCAGGCTGGATATGGAGCTGGTGGTGGAGCGCGGTCGCGGTTATGTCTCGGCAGTGCAGAACAAGACCGCCGACGCCGAGATCGGCCGCATACCGGTTGATTCGATCTACTCGCCGGTGCTCAAGGTCACCTACAAGGTCGAGGCCACCCGCGTCGAGCAGCGCACCGACTTCGACAAGTTGATCTTGGACGTGGAGACCAAGCCGGCCATCCGTCCGCGTGATGCGGTGGCTTCGGCAGGCCGTACCCTGGTCGAGCTGTTCGGCCTTGCTCGCGAGCTCAATGTGGAGGCCGAAGGCATCGAAATCGGGCCGTCGCCGATCGACGAGCAGCTGGCTGCTGATCTTGCGCTGCCGGTCGAGGACCTGAACCTGACCGTACGGTCCTACAACTGCCTGAAGCGTGAGGGCATCCACACTGTCTCAGAGCTTGTGTCACGCAGCGAGCAGGATCTGCTGGATATCCGCAACTTCGGCTCCAAATCGATCGACGAGGTGAAGCTGAAGCTGCACGAGATGGGGTTGTCTCTGAAGGACAGTGCGCCAGGCTTCGATCCGCTGAGCGCGATCAGCCGTTACGACGACCTCGATGAGGAAGACGTCGACTTCAGCGAGACCGAACAGTATTAAGCAAGGGGGGCCGACCCCCCTTGAACCCCCCGCAGTAAGCAAAGGGGGGACGACCCCCTTGAACGCCCCGCAGTAGTCGGTTTACGAGAGCACCGGAGAGAACATGCCCGCACCCACCAAGGGAGCCCGCCTCGGCGGCAGCCCCGCACATCAGCGGCTCATCCTGGCCAACCTGGCCAGTCAGCTGTTCGAACATGGGCGGATCGTGACGACCGAGGCCAAGGCGAAGCGGTTACGCCCGCTGGCGGAGAAGTTGATCACCAAGGCGAAGCGTGGCGACATCCACTCACGTCGTTTGGTGCTCACCACCGTCCGGGACAAGGGTGTGGTGCACACGCTGTTCACCGAGATCGCGCCGAGTTTGGCCGACCGTGACGGTGGCTACACACGGATCACCAAGGTCGGTCCGCGTAAGGGGGACAACGCTCCCATGGCGCTGATCGAACTCGTTCAGGAATCTGTCGAGGAAAGCAGGAAGGCCAACGCCAAAGGGGTGGCTCCGGCAAAGAAGGCTCCAGCGAAGAAAGCAGCAAAGTCGACCGCCGGTACTGCCACAGCCACCTCTGCGGCTCCCGCGGCTGCTGCTGCTTCGGATGCGTCAGAGGTCGAGCCGTCCGCTGCTGAGAAAGCGCCGGCAGAGACGCTCGTGGACGACACGATCGAGCTGGGGGAGTCAGCCGCGGAGCAGGAACAGCCGAGCGATGACACCTCCGCTGAAGAAGCTGCCACAGTTAGCGAGCCAGATCAGAACAGCGAAGCCGACGAAAACGCCTAGCTCAAGACATAGCTGGCAACTGAAAGAACGGCGCTCCCCTCGGGGCGCCGTTCTTTGTTTGCTCCCCCTGTCGTCTCCCACCACCTGAAATCGAATTTCCGACCGGTGTCGGGTTTTGGACTTCAGACAGGCCCCTCGTGACACCAGACACCCGCATTGGTCGGAAATTTGTCTGTGAGGAGAGGGAGAATCGCGACCATGCTGCTGAGCCGACTTGCCCAGACGCGAATCGCGCTTGCCAGCACCCGCTCGCGAAACGCCAAGCGCGACCTCATTGCCGAGGTCCTTCGCGAGGCCTCTCGAGATGACGTCGAGATTGTTGTCTCGTATCTCTCGGGCAGCCTGCGGCAGCGGCGTACCGGAGTGGGCTGGAAATCCCTGCAGTCCATACCGCCGCCGGCAGAAGAACCATCGCTGACCGTCGGCGAGGTCGATGCCGTCTTTGAGTACGTAGCCGATCTCAGCGGTTCCGGGTCGACCGCGGCGCGCACCGCGGCTGTCAATGCGTTACTCGCTCGAGCGACCGCGGACGAACAAGATCTGCTGCGCGGCCTGGTATTCGGTGAACTGCGGCAGGGCGCGATGGAGGCGGCAGTCCAGGAAGGTCTAGCCGCTGCCTTCGAGGTTCCCGTTGTCGAGGTACGCCGAGCCGCCATGCTCATGTCTTCCACGACGGCCGCAGCGGCGGTCCTTTTGAGCGCTGGTCTGGAGGCGCTCCAAGCGGTGGGTCTTCAGGTTGGCGTGGGCATCCAACCCATGCTGGCTGCCAGCGCGCCGGGCCCGGATGCTGCGCTCGACAAGACCGGCCTTCCGGCGGTCGTGGATTACAAACTTGATGGGGTACGCGTGCAGGTGCACCGCGCGGGTGAGCAGGTACGGATCTTCACGCGAAGCCTGGACGACATCACCGCGCGCCTGCCCGAAGTAGTGGCGGTCGCACGATCGCTTCCTCATGATCACCTCGTGCTCGACGGTGAGGTGCTCTCGCTACGCAGCGACGGGCGCCCAGAAGCCTTCCAGGTAGTGGCGTCCCGCACCATGAGCAGCGTCGACGCCGCTGCGCTTGCCCAGACAGGACCGCTACAGGTCTTCTTCTTCGACTTGCTGCACGTTGACGGCCGGGATTTGCTGGACGCGCCGTTGGCCGACCGGCTGGAACATATGCGTGAGTTGCTTCCAGAAGCGGTTACCGTGCCGCGCAAGATCTGCACCACTTCCTCCGAAGCTGCTGAGACGTTCGCCGATGCCGTGAAACGCGGTTATGAGGGCGTGGTGATCAAGAACCTCCGCGCTCCGTACGCCGCCGGGCGTCGCGATGCAGCCTGGGTCAAGGTAAAGCCGCGACATACTTTCGACCTGATTGTGACGGCCGCAGAGTGGGGACATGGACGCCGTCAGGGCTGGCTGTCCAATCTCCACCTCGCTGCGCCAGATCCCGCCTCCGGCGAGTTGATCATGCTGGGCAAGACGTTCAAGGGTCTGACTGACGAGCTGCTGACCTGGCAGACGGCACGCTTCTTGGAGCTGGAGGTACGCCGCACGGCGCACACCGTCTATGTCGAGCCGTCAATGGTGGTCGAGATCGCCTGCGACGGGCTGCAAGTGTCAACGCGCTATCCCGGAGGCGTCGCGCTGCGCTTTGCGCGGGTGCTGCGCTACCGGCCCGACAAGTCCCCAGCTGAGGCGGACACCATCGACACCGTGAAGGCACTCGCGCCGATCATCGACGCGTAGGGCAGCCAACAAAGGACAAACCCGCGAGCTTGGCAACGCGCACCTGCAATGGGGCCCGAAGATGGGCCTCCTCAGAGCAGAAAGCATGTTGGCCGGCGGACAACTCCGGCGCTCGCGGGTTCGGGTGTTGGCTGTGGATTAGCCGGCCGCGTACGACCAGTTCTTCACAGTCGGGATGCGGCTAGCTGGCCGTCACCTCACGTGTCCAACAGTCATTCATTCCTCGGACCACCTC
>DATDKX010000568.1:0-3254 GCA_036519615.1 Propionibacteriaceae bacterium | reverse complement strand
CCCTTCGTGTCCGGCACTAGCTTCGATGTGGTGTGGGAGCTGGTCGGCAGCGATGGATCTAAACTCGTGAGCGAGTGCGTCACCGTAACGGTGAAGTAGCGCAGGTTTAGACCCGCGTCGGCCATGAGGGCGGGATGACCTTCCGGCACGGAACTAACCCCGCCTATGTGGCGGGATGTGTTTGCAGCGAGTGCCGTGTAGGTGGCGTGTTTGTCAGCCGTATCCGTTAGCGTCGTGTTGGCGGGCCGCCAGGGGGCGCGGCTTTAAGACCTGGTCCTGTCGGCGCGCGCGGATAAAATGTTTGGCCCCGAGCGAGAGTCTTTGCGTCTCGCGCGGGGCCAGTTCGGAAGAGGTGAGCTTCCACCGTATTTAACTATTCCCTGGTTATGGCCCTCCAAACGCGTCGGGATTCTCCTGCAGCCATTTGAGGTGAGCGGCTAGCTGAGCGGCCAGGTTGTCGACCTCAGCCTGTCGACCCTCAGCCTGTCGGGCGGCCTGTGCGGCGTACGCGCGGCGTGCTTCGGCAAGGGCTTCGGCGGCGTTCACAGCTTCCTCCAGACGCGGATCGCGGCGAGTTCAACCACAGCGTTCGATAGAACTTTCATCGCGTCGGCAACCACCTGGTCGAAAGCGGCGGGGCTGCTGATCGTTGGCTTCTGAGGCCACTTGACAACTACCGCATTGGGTAGATCGTTCCGGGGACAGTTCGCGGGTGTTCGTCGCGGTTCGCCGGTAAGGCAAACCGGCTCTTGCCTGCGGAAACGTACGGCCGCGGATTTCGGCGGATGGTTCGCCTATGCCTTACAAGAAAGGGGTCAGCAGTTCGAGTCTGCTTGCTCCCACACAATGCGCAGCTTTCAACCTTCCGTCGTCCGGGCAGCGTCAGAGCCGAGAACCAGTGACTGTGTCAGGAGATGGGGCAAAACGCCGGTCGATGCCAACGGCGACTGCCGGAAAGACCAGCACCGAGAGCACACCGGCTCGAACCAGAGCGGCCGCATTTTGCGGCAGCATGATGCCGCTCTGAGCCGGCCGGGTGCTTGCACGATGGAGTGTAGGTCAAGGCTCATTCCTTAAGCTACGAAGAATATTGGGATAAAGAAGCCGTAGCCGACGGCATCTAGTTTTTCCTCTAAGGAATGGACATCGCCGGGCGCCCAACGACGTAACACAACTCCGGCCAAGAATGCACCCAAGACAACGTCGAGGCCGAATGTGTTGGCAATGAGCAGCAGCAGGAGGAGCATCACCACCGTCCACCGCAGGGTGGTCTGCGCTGTGGCGTCTTGTCCTTCTGTCAATATCTGGGCCAGCCGCCCACCCCTCCCAAGTCTCGGGATCAGGCTTAGCACCAGTGCGACCACAGCGACTGCCAGCAGCGACATCAGACCGAGAAACCTGCCGTTTGACCCGAGAAAGATTGCGATCGCAACGATGGGGAAAAATTCACCCACGGCCCCGCCGGCCAGCAGGTAGGAGCCAAACGATCCCCGGAGCATGTTGTTGTCCCGCAGAATGGGAAGCAGGGTTGCCCAGCGCCGTCGTAGTCAGCCCGAGCGCCACCGGGACGAATGCGTGTACCAATCCCATGACGGCAAGCAGCCCCACGACTACGCCGGCGATGACGGCGGAGGCGACCCAAGCTACGATCGCGAGTTTCCTGGCCGCTGCCTGAAGAGTGCGAGCTCCAGCTCATAGCCGGCGAGGAGAAAGATGAACCCCAGGCCGACGTTGGACAGCAGCTCGATGCTTTTTGGCTCGGCCAGCTGCATAACCTGTGGCCCGACGATTATGCCTCCGACGATGAGCACCACTACTTGAGGGACGCGAAGCCGTGGAACTAAACCCACGATGAACGGGGCGAGTGCGGCTACCAGCGCCACTACGAACAAGCTCTCCAGCGCACTGGTGAGCTCGTCGCTCATTCGTCTGCCTCCCGGTCATTCGTCAGGCCCTGGGCGCTCAAGTTACGCGACTCACGCACCTGGCAAGGGAACGTTCAGACGAAGAGCGGCTCAAGTCCGAAGGCCCTCTCAAGGCCCCGCATCTGCTCGTCATTCGGCCGCTGGGTAAACCGCTCGGCCGCATCAATCACCTTAGGCAAGATACGGATGTCGCCGACGGTGTTCAGAAAGATTCCCTCCCGGCCGAGGACCCAACCGACCGCGGTGTCAATTGCATCTTGATCAGTGAGTGGCTCGTACCAAGTGTTGGCGGTCGGCTCGTGATCACCCCACGGACCTCGGGTAATCGACTTGATCGTCTGAATCGCGGCGCCGCGCTCGACACAGAGGGCGACCAGCTGCTCGAAGTCTGCAATGTAGCGCTCGTTGCGCGACATCGGGAAGTTGTAGGGCAGCAGCACCGAGTCGAAGGGGTACTCCTGCAGCGACCGCAGATGCTGAGCCGCGACTGTCACGCCGTGACCGGTGACCCCGATGAAGCGGACGAGGCCATCGTCCTTTGCCTCGACTACACCCTCCAAAGCACCGCCTGGCGAGAAGGCAGTCCGCCACTCGTCCTCGTCGACCAGGTTGTGCAGCTGGATCAGATCGATCCGGTCGGTACGCAGCCGTTCCAATGAGCGTTGGATCTCGTTGTATGCCTCGGCCCGGGTACGCTCACCCGTCTTGGTGGCCAGGAAGAACTCGTCGCGGTGAGTCTCCATCCACGGTCCGAGGCGCAGCTCCGCTTCGCCATAACTCGCCGCTGTGTCGATGTGGTTGATCCCGTGTTCTCGGATCAGCTCCATGGTCTGATCTGCCTCATCCTGGCTGACATTGCCGAGCGCGGCAGCTCCGAAGAGAAGTCGAGTGCTCTGGTGACCGGTACTTCCAAACGGCTGGACATGGATCATGGACGTCATTCTGCCTCGTCGCGACTTATCTGCCAGTGCCGGTCTCCCTCTCCACGAGCTAGCTTCGCTCGACTAGCAGCACCGGAATCTGTCGCTCGGTCTTCTTTTGATATTCGGCGTACGGCGGATAGGCCTCAACGGCCCGCTGCCACCAGATTTCCCGTTCCTCGCCCTCCAGTTCTCGGGCGGTGGCGTCGAAGCGATCGACGCCGTCTTGCACCACCAACGCCTCAGGATCGGCCTTGACGTTCAAATACCATTCCGGATGCTTCGGAGCTCCGCCCATCGAGGCCACCATGGCGTACTTGCCGTCATGCTCCACCCGCATCAACGCAAGCTTCCTGATCTTGCCGCTGTGGCGACCACGGGTTGTGAAGATGACAACCGGCCAGTTGGT
>DATDKX010000567.1:0-11666 GCA_036519615.1 Propionibacteriaceae bacterium | reverse complement strand
GTCGCCGACGAGTCGCACGGCCTGTGCGTTCGGGGCCCAGACCGAGAATCGAGTGCCGAAGATTGGGCCACGCTCGGAGTCCTGGACGGTCACTTCCCGGGCACCCAAGCGGTGCCAGCACTCGGTGTCATGCCCTTCATGGAAACCGGTGAGGTCCCAGCCAGTCAGACCGCCGCTCGGATCGTAAGACATGAGTGCTACTCCTGTTCTCTGGTCGGGCTCGCAAGCTCGCCGCGTTCTTTGGTCGGGCTCGCAAGCTCGCCCGGGTCCTGGGTTTCCGCTGCCAGTTCAGCTACTGCGCGGAGCGGGATGCCGATCCAATCCGGGCGGTTCCGCATCTCGTAGACCACCTCATAGATCGCCTTGTCCGCTTCGTACGCGTGCAGCACGCTCTCCTCGGTCTCATCCAACTCTCCATCGACGTAGCCGCGCAGAAAGGCCGCCCGGCACTGTGCCGCCCAAGCTGCGCTGTGCGCGCTCGGTACGCTCGCGGCCGCGTAATCGAAGGAACGCAGCATGCCGGCGACATCCCGCCAGACTGAGTCTGGGAGACGTCGTTCAGCGATGGTTTTGGCCGGCTCACCCTCAAAGTCGATGATCTTCCAGCCGGAGGGCGTATGCAGCGTTTGCCCGAGGTGAAAGTCTCCGTGCACGCGCTGGGTATGGAGCGTTTCAGCGCCCAGCTCATCGAAGCAGTGGAGCAGTCCAGGAACGTGCGGTGTCAGCGCCGGGGCGATCCGGGCCGCCTCTTGCAGCCGGTCCATCATGATCATCGCCGTCCGCGCGCCCGGCACTTTTGCTGTCGGGAAGGAAGAGCGGAGGGCATCGTGAATCTCGGCAAGAGCTCTACCCAATGCCTCGGCCTCCGCTGCGAAGCTGGAGTCTTTCTTGATCTTGGTCGGCGCATTTTCAGCTCGCAGCGACTGCAACGCCAAGTCCCAGCCGTCGACCGCGCCTGCCAACTGCTCGATCACCATTGCGAGATCAGCGTCGAGCTGCCGCCCGGCGGAGACCCAGCTGCCCTCGATCCAACCGAAAAGACCTGCGACATCGGAGATGCCAGCGGCATTGAGCGCGGCATGTACCTCAATGTCGAGGTTGTGGCCCAGTTCGAGACGACGGAAGAGCTTTAGGATCGCTATCTCGCCGAGCATCACCGAGGTGTTGCTCTGTTGCCCTGTGAACGGTCGCGACTCGAGGTCGGCGCGGATGCCCGATACGGCGGTGGCGTTGAACCGAGCTTCGCTGTCCGGACTGCGAAACTTGCGGCCGCCCAGCAAGGCGCCAAGAATTACTCGGCATGCTTCGGGATCCTGAGTGGCGTCGTAAGCAATGACCGGTCCAAGATCAGGATCGGTGAAGCGCCCGATCTCTGCATGATGCAGCTCAGCGTGCGGAGCGGGACGATATGAGACTGCGAGATGGTAGTACTCGGTGGGAGACGGATCACTTTCCCAGATCATCTCAGGCGGTTCGCTGATCACCGATTCCTGTGCCGACTCGACATCTTCCTCCACCTGAGCCGGCGTACCGGAGACTGGCTCGGGGTCCTCTTCGGGCGGGTAGGCGACCTCGGCGATCTCGAACCGTACGCCCGGGGGAGCGGCGGGCCTGAAGAAGTCCGAAACCTCGCGGAGCCACGGCAACGCCGTGAGCGATCGGAATTCGACTCGCCGACCCTTTCCAGCGAACCACCGCGCATTGGAGATGTACCTCAGGACCTGATCGGCGACCTGAGGATCGGCTGTCCCCCTCACGGCGTCCTAACCCTGTGCAGTAGCCGGCCCTGAGGCGGTGCTTCGGGAGCCGTACCGGATCAGCGTAAGAATGTGGGCTGGATCATCGTGAGTGAGCCTGACAAAGGAATGCTGGCCCCAGCGCCAGGTTTGTCCGGTGAGCTCGTCGTGGACGAGATAGACGTCGCGCGCGGTGAGACCCAACGCCTCCATGTCCAGGTAGACCTCGGTCTCCACAATGTTGTGCGGATCAAGGCTGCACACCACGATCACCACGTCATCGCCGCTCCGCTTGGAATAGACCAGTGCGCTGGCGTGCGATGCGTGATGGAAGTGCAGGTTGCGTAGCTGCTGCAGCGCAGGGTGCTCTTTGCGGACGTGATTCAACGTGCCGAGCAGCACGTTGAGGTTCTCACCGCTCTCTTCGGCGGCCTTCCAATCCCGCGGCCGGTATTGGAACTTCTCGGAGTCCAAATACTCCTCGCGGCCCTGAGCGAGGGGTGCGTTCTCGAACAACTCGAAGCCTGAATAAATGCCCCACAGCGGCGAGAGCGTTGAGCCGAGCACTGCGCGGATGGTGAACGCCGGCTTGCCGCCCCATTGCAAGAAGTGCGGCAGGATGTCAGGGGTATTCGGCCAGAAACTGGGTCGGAAGAAGCTGTCAGTCTCGGTTGTCAGCTCCCTCATATACTCCTCGATCTCCCACTTCTCATTGCGCCACGTGAAGTAGGTGTAGGACTGCTGGAATCCGGCCTTGCCGAGGGCGTGCATCATCGCCGGCTTAGTGAACGCCTCTGCGAGGAACAGCACATCGGGATCGGTCTTGCGAACCTCACCGATCAGCCAAGCCCAGAAGTTCACAGGCTTGGTGTGCGGATTGTCGACGCGGAAGATTCGTACGCCGTGGCTCATCCAGAGCCTCACGATGCGCAGACTCTCCTGATAGATGCCGTCGCGGTCGTTGTCGAGGTTGATGGGATAGATGTCTTGGTACTTCTTCGGAGGATTCTCGGCGTACGCAATGGAGCCGTCGGCGCGCTTGGAGAACCACTCCGGATGCTCGGTGACCCAGGGGTGATCGGGCGAGGCCTGGAGCGCGAAGTCCATCGCCACCTCGAGCCCTAAGGAGTTGGCTTTTTCGACGAACCGGTCGAAGGCGGCGAAGTCGCCAAGATCGGGATGGATGGCGTCATGCCCGCCCTCCTCAGCACCGATCGCCCATGGAGACCCAGGATCGCTCGGTCCAGGCTTCAGCGTGTTGTTCGGCCCTTTGCGGAAGGTTCTGCCGATGGGGTGGATCGGTGGGAGGTAGACCACGTCGAAGCCCATCGCCGCCGCCGCCTCCAGCCGTTCATGCGAGGTGTCGAACGTGCCGGATATCCACTTCTGGTCCTCCTCGTCCCACTTCGCACCCTGAGAACGCGGGAAGAACTCATACCAGGAGGAGAACAACGCCTTGCGGCGATCGACGAAGATCGGATAGTCCGGCGTAGGCGAGACCAGGCCGCGGGGGCCGTAGCGCTTCATCGCCTCTCGTACGTCCTCTGCCAGGACGACTTCTAGCCGGTCCTCCACCTGCTGTCCTGAGTCGAGGTTCTTCGCCGCTCCCTGCAGCAGCGCGGCGACCTGGTAGTCATCGGCAGCTTCAGCATCAGCGGCAGCTCTGTCAAACAGGGCAATGCCTTCAATGCAGACCAGGGAAACGTCAATGCCGGCCGGAATCTTGATCTCCGCGTTATGGACCCAGGTCTCCCACGGATCGCTCCATCCCTCGACGCGGAACTTCCACAAGCCTTCTGTCTCAAGCACCACCGAGGCCGTCCACCAGTCGAAGCCCAGCGGCGTGGTGGGATGCATCGGCTCCAGCCGCTCGTCGCCATTGGGGTCAGTAAGTACTACCGACGCGTTTACGGCGTCGTGGCCCTCCCGGAAGACCGTCGCGCGGATCGGAATCGATTCCCCGACTACAGCCTTAGCCGGGTAGGCCCCACCCTCGATCACCGGTGACACCTTGTGTACCGGAATTCGATCGAAGGTCGCTCCCAGCGTCGGCTTGGTGATGGTGACGGCCGGCGTGCCGCCGGGCGAGGTATCGGGCGGTGTGGCGGAGCCCTGGAACGAGGATGCTGTGGAAGCTGCCTGCGCCGCATCGTCGCGCTCAGGCATCGGAAGTCCTGAATTTGTTGCCGTCACGACCCTCAACTTATCGGCCCTGTCGCCCGAGCGGCAGGGGGTCGCATACATCGAGTTTTGGCTGCATTAGTTTCGTTCAGTTGGGTAGACAGGTACCCGCGAGTTGATCCGACTCGATGAGGACAGAAACCCGATATCGTCCAAAGTTCGTCGGTAGGTTATGCGAGTGCGCGCTATTCGCCGTTTCATCGTTCGCCCGGTGCTTCCAGAGCCGCTCAAGCCACTGGGCGACCTGGCCCGCAACCTGCGCTGGTGCTGGCACACTGAGACGCAGGATTTGTTCCGATCGGTGGATCCTCAGCTATGGGAGAGCACCGGCGGCGATCCGGTCCGGCTGCTGGCTGATGTGTCTGTCGAGCGCCTCCATGCGCTGTCCACCGACAAGCGTTTCCTCAAGAATCTTCGCCTGATACAGGCTGATCTGGCCGACTATCTGACAGGCGATCTGTGGTATCAGAGCTATGCCGCGGAGAATCCGAGCGCACCGGTTGCTATCGGTTACTTCTCGCCGGAATTCGGCATAACGGAGGTGCTTCCGCAGTACTCAGGCGGACTGGGCATTCTCGCCGGTGATCATCTCAAGACCGCCAGTGATCTTGGTGTGCCGATCGTCGGAGTCGGACTGCTCTACCGCCAGGGCTACTTCCGGCAGTCACTGAACGCCGCGGGCTGGCAGCAGGAGCGTTACCCGCTCCTGGACCCGAACTCATTGCCGTTGACCTTGCTGCACGATGAGGAGGGTCCGGTCCGAGTCGAGGTCCCACTCGACGGTCGTACTCTCTACGCCCAGGTCTGGCTAGCGCAGGTGGGCCGGGTGCCTTTGTTGATGCTGGATTCCGATGTCGAGCAGAACGACGGCTATGAGCGAGAAGTCACCGACCGGCTGTACGGCGGTGGTACCGACCACCGGCTCGAGCAGGAGGTGCTCCTCGGCATGGGCGGCGTACGCGCCATCCGCGCCTACTGCCGAATCACGGGCACACCAGCGCCCAGCGTGTACCACACCAACGAAGGCCATGCAGGGTTCCTTGGTCTGGAGCGGATCCGGGAGTACATGCAAAGTGGCGTCGACTTCGACACCGCACTCGAACTCACCCGCGCTGGGACGGTCTTTACGACCCATACTCCGGTTCCGGCCGGCATTGATCGGTTTCCGCGCGAGCTCATCGTTCACCAATTCTCAGGCTTCGACGATTTGCAGGTCGATCGCGTCCTGGCCTTGGGCGCCGAAGACTACGAAGGCGGTGATCCCAACAAGTTCAACATGGCTGTGATGGGCTTCCGACTTGCCCAGCGAGCCAACGGGGTGTCGTCGTTGCACGGTGTGGTGTCTCGAGAGATGTTCCGGGGATTGTGGCGATCGTTCGACACCAGCGAGGTGCCGATCACTCAAATCACCAACGGCGTGCACCATCTCACCTGGGTGCATCGCGATCTGCTCGAGCTGCTCGAGGCGCCGAGCGGCAGTCCATCGGAGAGCGACGGCTATGACTGGGACGCGCTGACCCGTGTGGACGGCAAGACCATCTGGGCGCTCAAACGGAGGATGCGCGAAGACCTGATCGCCATGACGCGGGAGCGGCTGGCGGCCAGCAGCGCCAATCGAGGCATGCCGGCGGACTGGATCGCTAAAGCCCTTAACCCCGACGTCGTTACCTTCGGCTTCGCGCGGCGGGTGCCGTCGTATAAGCGGTTGACCTTGATGCTGCGCGATCCGGCACGGCTCAAGGCGCTGCTGACCGACAACGAGCGGCCGATTCAGATCGTCATCGCAGGCAAGGCGCACCCAGCAGACGAGGGCGGTAAGGCCTTGATTCAGCAGGTGGTGCAGTTTGCCGATGATCCCGAGGTCCGGGAACACATCGTTTTCCTTCCCGATTACGACATAGCCATGGCCAAGCGGCTCTACCCGGGCTGCGATGTCTGGATGAACAATCCGCTGCGTCCGTACGAAGCGTGCGGGACTTCGGGGATGAAGGCAGCGGTGAACGGTGCAGCGAATCTGTCGATTCGCGACGGCTGGTGGGACGAGTGGTTTGATCCGGCGTACGGCTGGGAGATCCCTTCGGCCGAGGGTGCGGATGGTTCGGAACGGCGTGATGATCTTGAAGCCAAGGCACTCTATGACATCATCGAGAACGAGATCGTGCCGCGGTTCTACGATGTTGATCATTACGGGCTGCCAGAGCGCTGGATTCAGATGATCAGGGATACCATCGCTGGACTGGCCCCTAAGGTCATCGCGTCGCGGATGGTTCGGGAGTACGTGACGAACCTCTACACCTCGGCCGCAGTTTCCAGCCGCGCCCTCAACTCATCCAATGGTGGAGCGCAAGCACTGGCTAGTTGGAAGCGGCGGATTCGGGAAGCGTGGCCGAGGGTTTCTGTTGAGCATGTGGAGTCGCTCGGTGGGGAGCAGGTGGAGGTCGGAGCCAAAATCCACGTCAGCGCACTAGTCCGGCTCGGCGATCTCACCCCTGACGATGTTCAGGTGCAACTTGTGACGGGTCGAGTTGGCGCTGACGACGGGCTTTACGAGCCGCGAGTGAACCCCTTCCCCACTGGTGTCGATGTCGATGGTGGGCTGCGCCGATACGAGAGCTGGGTGGAGGCCAACCACGCTGGGGCCATCGGCTACACGGTCCGCGTTGTGCCCTATCACCCGCTGCTGGCAAGCCAGGCTGAGATGGGCCTCGCTGCCTTGCCGGCAAGCGGCCCGACACCTCCATCAGCCAGCTAGGGTCGTCGCCGGCGGAGACTAGTCAACCTGGAGCACCACGACGGTATGCCCGGGCAGCTGCAGAGTAGAACCAGCCGCGATCTTCTCCGTCGGCAATTCGCCCTCGGTTCCGGTGTGTGCGACGACGGTATATGTGTCAGCCCATGGTCCATCCGGGAGCTCCACCTGGATCGGGTCTGAACCGGCGTGGAACCAAATAAGAAAGCCCTCGTCGTGAGCTCGGTACGGGTCGTCACATGCGAGGTACATGCCCAGCGTGCGTCGAGTGGGGTCGCGCCAGTCGTGCTCGGTCATCTCGGCGTTCTGACCGCCGAACCATGCCATGTTCTTGCGTCCCTGCGGCCGGCCTTTGGTATCGAGCAGGAACTCTCCATGCGGGTAGCTGTCCCGCCGCAAAACCTGACGTTCCGCTCTCAGCTGAAGCAGTTTGCGGGTGAGCTCGGTTTGCTCGCTCCATATTTCCTGGGTATCCCAGTGCACCCACGAGATGGGCGAGTCTTGGCAATAGGCGTTGTTGTTGCCCTGTTGAGTGCGGCCAAGCTCATCGCCACCGGTGATCATGGGCACACCGGCTGCCAAGATCATCGTCGCCAGGAAATTCCGCGCCTGACGATGCCGCAGCGCATTCACCGCCGGAACGTCAGTCTCGCCCTCTACGCCGCAGTTCCATGATCGATTGTCGTCAGATCCGTCTCGGTTCGACTCACCATTCGCACCGTTGTGCTTGACGTTGTAGGTGACAAGATCACGCAGTGTGAAACCGTCGTGTGCGGTAACGAAATTCACGCTCGCAGTGGCTGGTCGGCTGTCGCGATCAAAGATGTCGGGGGAGCCGGTGAGCCGCTGCGCCAGCTCGCCGACCCCGTTGGTGTTGCCTCGCCAGAAGTCGCGGATATGGTTTCGGAAACGATCGTTCCATTCACTCCAGCCCGCCCCGAAGGCGCCCACCTGGTAGCCGTAGGGACCCATGTCCCAAGGCTCGGCGATGATCTTGATCTGGCTCAACATAGGATCTTCGCGAATCGCCTGCTTGAATGGATGATCTTGATCGACATGATGCCGCACGTCCCTGATCAAGGTGGTTGCAAGATCGAAGCGAAAACCGTCCACACCCATCTCATTAACCCAGTAGCGAAGTGAATCCAGCACCATGCGCAGTACGCCGGGTTCGGAGGTATCTACCGAGTTGCCGCAGCCGGTGACGTCGTAGTCATTCCGCTTATCGTCGGTCAGCCGGTAGTAACCGAGGTGGTCGATGCCCCGGAAGCACAGCGTGGGACCCTCGTGACCGCCCTCGCCGGTGTGGTTGTAGACGACATCCAGAATGACCTCGAGTCCGGCATCGTGCAGCGCCGACACCATCTCCTTGAACTCCCGCACCTGTTGGCCCAGGGTGCCGACCGAACCGTACGCAGAATGCGGCGCGAAGTAGCCCAGAGTGTTGTATCCCCAGTAGTTGGAGAGCCCTCGACCCGCTAGGAAGGGCTCGGAGATGAAGTGGTGCACCGGCAGTAGCTCGACCGCCGTGACGCCAAGGTCGGCAAGGTGCTGGACGACGGCTGGATAGGCCAATCCGGCGTACGTGCCACGCACGTGCTCAGGTACCGCCGGATGCAGCCGCGTGAAGCCTTTGACATGGAGTTCGTAGATCACCGTCTCAGACAGCGGCCGGCGGCGCGCGATCGGTCGGGGCGGAGGTGACTCAGCAACGACGACGCTAAGCGGCACGGCAGCGAAGGAGTCCGTCGTGTCGGGGACGTAGTCAGATTCCTTGGTGTGGTCCAGAATCGGGCCCGAGTAGTCAACGCCGCCGGTAATCGCCCGGGCGTACGGATCAACGAGCAGCTTGGCTGGGTTGAAGCGAGCCCCTGCGGGGGGCTCCCAAGGACCATGAACCCGGAAGCCGTAGCGTTGCTCAACACCCACGCCATGGACGAAGACCGTCCAGACTCCATCGTCGGCGCGGGCCATGTCGTGGTTGGTCTGGTTGCGGTCCTCATCGACCAAAGCGAGCTCAACCCGTGTCGCCCGTGGCGCCCAGAGCCCGAAGGAAGCACCACCATCGCGGATGCGAGCGCCGAGAACCGAGGTGTCCTCCGGCACTGGCAATGCAGTGGACATATCTAGGTGCGCCTTTGCATCTGCGGCTTGCTGGACCGGTCGCATAAAGCGACTCAACCCCCTTTCGGGGGAAGATGCGCTTCATTCTGCCTCAGTTGGACGACAGATGCCGATCATCCGGACGTCGTGAGCACAGCGCAACCGGTTGTCCCCCACCGTAAGCATTGGTCTCTGGCGATCGCAACACATTCGGGCATAGGCGCCAGATCTTGCTCCGAGCGCGTCACATCTCGGCTGAAGTTCTCAAATTCCGACCATTGCGGTGGTTGACCTCGGCTCGGGCAGGCCGCCGAGGACAATCACCATCCGCAGCCTCGACTCTGTTGGCGAGTCGACTCCTGACCGGACGTATGACGCGGCCCGCCGCGCGAGTCGCGAGCCTTGGCCCGTGAAAGCGCCGACTACGGAGGTCCACATCGGTGAGCTCAACGGCGAACGCCTCTCCACGTGTGAATGGTTGTGAGGTGTTGGGAGACATGCCGTCGAGCCTGATGGCGGTCGATCGGGTTGCCGCGACTATCCACAGACAAATTTGAAGAGTTTCTCGGCTCGGCAGCGCCCGCAAAATCCGGGAACTCCGCACAGGTCGGAAATTGAACTACTGAGCCGCTCGATTTGGGTTGAAAGTCCGCAATGGTCGGAAATTTGATGAAGGGGCGAGTCGATGCTGGTGCCGTTCGCTGGGCCGGTTGACCAGTACCTGACCGCAGGCAGCAGACTTGCTACTCGTGGCGATAAGCGACATTCGAGAGCTGGGCACGCTCCTGTCGATCTGGGCCCATCCCGATGATGAGGCCTATCTGTGCGGCGGCGCCATGGCCATGGCCAGCGCCGCACATTCCCGGGTTGTCTGCGTAACGGCGACTCGCGGCGAGTTAGGTGTGACGGATCCTACGAGGTGGCCGCCGGAGCAACTCGCAAGCATCCGGGAGGCCGAGTTGGCAGAGTGTCTGCGGCTCCTGGGCGTTACGGAGCATCGCTGGCTGGGCTACCCCGACGGCGGCTGCGCATCCGTTGATGCGGACGCCGCGATACAGCAGATTGCCGAAATCATTCGCGAGGTCGTCCCGGACACGATCCTCACATTTCCGGCCGACGGTCAGACCGGTCATCCCGACCACATTGCGTTACACCGCTGGACAGCTGAGGCGGTACGTCGTACCGGCATCGGCACTCTGCACGTGGTGGCCAACACCCAGGAGTGGCTCGACGAAAACCTTGCTCAGTGGATTGAGTTGGGCGCCATTGTCGGCGATCCGCCGGTGGCCTGGACTGGGCCGCTCAGCATCGATCTCGCCCTCACCGGCGAATTCCTAGACCGCAAGTACGCGGCGCTGGCGGCACAGGCCAGCCAGACGGAGGCATTGCGGGCGGTGATCGGAGAAGGACGCTATCGAGAGATCATCCGCATCGAGCGCTTTGCCACCTTCGCGGTTGAGAAAGCATCCGTCGCACAAGAGCAGGCAGATGGTACTAAGCAGGAGAGCTTTGTTACTCATGAGTAATATCGCGCCAAGAAGCGCAGAGGGAGAGCGGAGCAGGATGAAGATCGTTGTGCTGGCCAAGCATGTTCCAGACGCCACAGGGGAGCGCAGCTTCGCCGCCGACGGCACGGTCGATCGAGCCTCGAGCGACGGATTGCTGTCAGAGCTGGACGAGTACGCGGTCGAGCAGGCGCTGCAGATCGCGGACGAGCGCGACGACGTGGAAGTCGTCGTCATGACCCTTGGACCGCAAGATGCGGCTGACGCTATTAAGCGGGCGCTGCAGATGGGCGCATCTGCCGGCATCCACATCGTCGACGACGCCGTTCACGGATCTGACGCGCTGGCCACGAGCGCGATCTTGGCTGAGGCGATCAAAAAGGCCGCACCTGATCTGGTGATCTGCGGGATGGCTTCTACCGACGGCACCATGGGTGTCATTCCTGTCATGATCGCGGAGCGACTTAGCTGGCCCGCGGCGACCCTCGGCGCAACTCTTTCGCTTGCCGATGATCGGGTCAGCATCCGCCGCGACGACGACGTTGCGAGCTTCACGATCGAGGCCAGCCTGCCAGCAATTGTCAGTGTCACTGATCAATCTGGTGAGGCCCGATACCCCTCTATGAAGGGAATCCTTGCCGCCAAGAAGAAGCCGGTTGAGGCCTGGGCGCTTGCAGATCTTGGTCTCGACGCCACATCAGTCGGGCTGGACGCCGCCTGGAGCAAGGTCCTCCAAACGACCCCACGTCCGCCTAAAGAGCCGGGCCGCGTGGTCCAGGAAGAGGACGGCGCCCCGACATTGATCGATTTCCTTGCTGCTGGAAAGTACATCTGAGAGGAGGCATCGATGCCCGAGGTTCTGATCGTTGCCGAGCATGCCGACTCGCACGTATCCAAGCCAGCCTTCGAGCTCCTGACGCTGGCGCGGCGGCTTGGTGATCCCGTCGCTGTGGTGTTCGGTGAGAGCGATGACACGCTGGCAAAGGCACTGGGGGAGTACGGAGCCACTCGAGTGCTAGCAGTCGCCGACCCGGCCATCGATGACTACCTTGTCGCGCCCAAGGCCGAAGCTCTGGCACAGATCGCAGCGAAGCTTCAGCCCGTCGCGATCTTGCTCACCTCGACACCAGAGGGCAAAGAGATCGCGGGACGGCTTGCGGTCAAGCTTGGATCCGGCTTGATCACTGATGCCACCGACATCGTGGCCGATAGCACGACCACACAGTCGGTATTCGCCGGGAACTGGACGGTGACCGCATCAGTGACACACGGTGCTCCGATCGTCACGGTCAAGCCGAATGCTGTGACGCCGGAGGCCGCGCCTACCGAGCCGGCGACCGAGCAGATCCAGGTGACGATCTCCGAGGCGGCGAAAACCGCGCGCATCGTCAA
>DATDKX010000566.1:0-18695 GCA_036519615.1 Propionibacteriaceae bacterium | reverse complement strand
AAACCGCGCCCGTTTCATCATGCTCAAGCTGCTCGAACGTGCCCGGGCACGCCAGGTCGGGCTGCCCGCCCTGCGGAGCAGCGACTACATCAACACCATCCCGCCGGAAGCCGAGCCCTGGTTCCCCGGCGATGAGCATGTCGAGCGCAGGATTCGGGCGTACATCCGCTGGAACGCCGCGATCATGGTGAGCAAGGCCAACCGGAAGGGCCTCGAGGTCGGCGGTCACATCGCGACCTATCAGAGCGCGGCCAGCTTGTACGAGGTGGGCTTCAACCACTTCTTCCGTGGCAAAGATCATGCCGGCGGCGGCGATCATGTCTATATCCAGGGGCATGCGTCTCCAGGCATCTACGCCCGGGCGTACCTGGAAGGTCGGTTGACGACCGAACACCTCGACGCCTTCCGGCAAGAGGTCTCGCATGGACCCGGCAAGGGACTTTCCTCCTATCCACACCCCCGGCTGATGCCTCACTTCTGGGAGTTCCCGACAGTTTCTATGGGCATCGGCGCCATCAACTCGATCTACCAGGCGCGGTTCAACCGTTACCTGCACAACCGCGGCATCAAAGACACCTCGCAACAGCGAGTCTGGGGATTTCTCGGCGATGGGGAAATGGGCGAGCCGGAGGCCCTAGGCGCGATTGGGCTGCCAGCTCGGGAAGAGCTCGACAACCTCACGTGGGTGATCAACTGCAACCTGCAGCAGCTTGACGGTCCAGTTCGGGGCAACGGCAAGATCATCCAGGAGCTCGAGTCGATCTTCCTTGGCGCCGGCTGGCACGTGATCAAGGTGCTCTGGGGCCGGGACTGGGATCCATTGTTTGCGGCCGATGCAGATGGCGCCTTGGTGAACAAGATGAACACCACGCCGGATGGCCAGTTCCAGACCTATCTGGTGGAGGAGGGCGCGTACATTCGCAACAACTTCTTCTCCGATCCCCGGCTGCAGAAGATGGTCTCCGGAATGACCGATGACCAGATCAAGCGGCTGTCTCGTGGCGGGCACGATTACCGCAAGGTGTACGCGGCATTCAAAGCAGCGACTGAGCACGTCGGTCAGCCGACGGTGATCTTGGCGCAAACGGTCAAGGGCTGGACGATCGACGCCCTGGAGGGCAGGAACGCCACCCATCAGATGAAGAAGTTGACCACCAAAGACCTCAAGGCCTTCCGTGACCGGCTCTACATGGAGATACCCGACAGCGCGCTCGAGGACGCCTACAACCCGCCGTACTACCACCCGGGCGACGACTCAGATGAGATCAGATACCTTCAGGAGCGACGGCGCGCATTGAACGGCTATCTTCCCGAGCGCCGGGTGCGGCCAACGGTCATCAAGCTGCCAGGCGACGAGGTCTATGCGCCGCTGATGGAGCCGGCCGGGGAAAAGACCAAGGTGGCCACTACCCAGGCCTTTGTGCGGCTGCTTCGCGATTTGATGCGGGACAAGGAGGTCGGGCATCGCATCGTGCCGATTGCACCGGATGAGTTCCGGACCTTCGGTATGGACTCGATGTTCCCAACGGCCAAGATTTACAACCCGCACGGCCAGACGTATGAGTCGGTCGACCGCAAACTCTTGCTGTCCTACAAGGAATCGGAGAAAGGCCAGCTGCTGCACGAGGGCATCTCGGAGATCGGCGCTATGGGATCGGTGACGGCGGCCGGCTCGGCGTACGCCATGCACGGTGAGCCGATGATTCCGTTCTACATCTTCTACTCGATGTTCGGATTCCAGCGAAGTGGGGATTGGATGTGGGCGGCGGCAGACCAGCTGGCTCGCGGATTCTTGCTCGGTGCGACCGCCGGTCGTACCACATTGACCGGCGAAGGGTTGCAGCACGCCGACGGCCATTCACCGCTGCTTGCGAGCACCAACCCGGCGGTCGTCCACTACGACCCGGCCTTCGGCTTTGAGATCGCGCACATCGTCAAGGACGGCCTGCGACGCATGTACGGGCACGACGATCCCGACCACCCCGACGGTGAGGACTTGATCTACTACCTGACGGTCTACAACGAGCCGGTTTCGCAGCCGGGACCTCCGGAAAACCTTGACGTAGAGGCGTTGCTGCGCGGGATGTACCGCTTTGCCCCGTCCGCACTTGAAGGTGATCATCCCCGGGCTCAGATCCTGGTCTCTGGCGTAGCCATGACCGCAGGTCTCAAGGCGCAGCAGATGCTGGCCGATGAGTGGGGCGTCGCCGCTGACGTCTGGTCGGTCACCTCGTGGAATGAGTTGCGGCGCGACGCGGTCGACGTGGAGAAATGGAACTTCACGCATCCGCGGGAGGAGCGGCGGTCGCCGTATGTCACGTCCGCCCTTGATGGCGCACCGGGTCCGGTGATCGCGGCCAGTGACTACATGCGCGCGGTCCAAGATCAGATCGCGCCGTGGGTACGTCACACCTGGTGTTCACTTGGTACCGACGGCTTTGGCTTCGCCGATACCAGGGCAGCGGCCCGCCGTTACTTTCTGGTCGATGCTGAGTCGATCGTGGTTGCCACGCTGCAAAGCTTGGCCCGCGATGGACAGTATGACTCCGGAGCGGCTGCCGAGGCCTTCGATCGCTACCAGCTCGCTGACCCAACCGCCGCCGCGGGAATCACCCAAGAGGGCGCTAACGCGTAAAGGCCTTCCCCGAGCTAAGGAATTCTCTGCAGCGCGAGCTTGACCTCTTCGACGGCTTGGGCGTTGCCGGCAATGTGCCAACGATTCGCCCCGATCACGAACTCGTCGGCGACGCCGCCAGCGCCGATGACAAGTGCCGCGCCGGGATACCAGTCCCAGCCATTCAGATTGGCTTGCAGAAAGACACCGAGCCGACTGCTCGCCACGCCAGCCAGATCGATGGAAGCCGATCCCAGGATCCGCAGCGTCGCGGCCGACGCGACCGCGGACTGCCACGCGGTGAGACGTTGTAGATCGGGCAGGTGCCGCGGGTGGAAATAGGTGGCCACGGAGATCTTTGACAGACCTTGGCTTAGCAGTAAGGGCACCTGCTTGCCGTTCAGAGTGGTGGGAGCCTCCCGCCCACCCAGCCACAGCTGATCGACGGCCGGGTAATACACCGCTCCCAACAGTGGTCCATCGGTGTCCACGAGGCCAATAGCGGAACACCAGTACGGAATTCCAGAGAGGAAGTTGTAGGTGCCGTCGACCGGGTCGATATACCAGGTTCGACCATTCCCTGGTTTGCGAGCACCCTCTTCACCGATCAGTCCGTCGTCGGGCCGGCTCTCCGCAAGCCTCGCAGTGATCCGTTCCTCACCCGCCTGATCCGCCGCTGACACCACATCTGAAAGCGAGGTCTTGTAGCGAGTCTCCAAACCCGCGCTAAGCATCTCGCTTGCCAGGGTTCCCGCCTCGCGGACTAGGTCGGCGGCCAGGCTCATGTCATCCACCCGCCGACCCTAACCCGATCAGGACGTGGCCTGGCGCTCACCGCCAAGTCTGATCATCTCGGTCACGCCTGCACCCGTCTCACGGCCTGTGGTTCAGAGTCTGCAAGATCACGGTGGACATCTCCTCCACGGACTTGGTCGAGGAGTTGATCACGGGAAGTCGATGGTTGCGGTACATAGCCTCCGCCTGGCGCAGCTCGTACGTGCACTGCTCCAGCGAGGCATAACGGGAGTTGGGCCGTCTCTCGTGTCGGACTTGGCTGAGCCGCGCCGGCGTCGTCGTCATGCCAAAGCAGCGGTCACGCAGTTCGCGCACCGGGCGCGGCAGCTCGGCGGTCTCAAAGTCCTCCTCGACCAGCGGATAGTTGGCGACGAAGATGCCGTGCTGCAAGGCCAGATACATCGTCGTTGGTGTCTTGCCGCAGCGTGATGGGGCAACCAAGATCACATCTGCCTTATTCAGCGCTCGCATGCTCTGACCGTCATCGTGTTCGATCGCGTACTCGACGGCTGCCATTCGCGCGTTGTAGCGCTTGACGTCCCCCATACCGTGTAACCGGGCCGCCGCGCGTACGCCTTTGGCGCCCAAGATCAACTCGACACGTTCCATGTGCAAATCGAAGAAATCGATCAGTGGGCACCTGGTACGCAGCAGCTCTTGACGGACCTCTTCAACGGCGGTTGTCGAGAAGGCCAAGGGAGTCACCGGTCCCGCGGCAGCGGCATCCAAGATCGCTACCACCCGGCGAGCCTCTTCCACGGTGGAGATGAAGGGTATGAGACGACGCTCGAACCGGAGGTTCGGGAACTGGATCAGCAGGGCGTTGCCCATTGTCTCGGCCGTGATGCCGGTGCTGTCGGAGAGGAAGAAGATTGGCACGGCGGCCAGCTCGCCAGGCTCATGGAGCTGCCCCTTCTCATCCACCAGTCCCTACCTTCGATCAGGCTTTGGCGCACCAGTCGAGCAGTTCATCGACTGGCCAGGTATTGATCACCCGGGCGGGAACTAGGCCGAGATCCTGGGCTCGTTGGCAACCGTAGATCTGAAAGTCAAGCTGTCCGGGCGCGTGAGCGTCTGTGTCAATGGAGAAGAGACATCCCATATCCATAGCCATCTTGAGCAGTCTGGTGGGCGGGTCACGGCGCTCGGGACGGGAGTTGATCTCAACGGCCACATTGAACGTACGGCAAGCCTCGAAAACCACCTCAGCATCGAAAACTGACTCGGGACGGATCCCGCGTTCACCCTCGATCAGACGACCTGTGCAGTGACCCAAGATGTTGGTACGCGGATTAGCAATGCCGCCGACCATGCGGTGCGTCATGGTCTCCGAATCAGCGCGAAGCTTGGAGTGGACGCTCGATACGACCACGTCCAGTTCAGCCAACAGCGCATCTTCTTGATCAAGGCCGCCGTCCTCAAGAATGTCGACCTCAATGCCTGGTAGGCAACGAAACGGCGCCATGGCCTGATTGAGGTCGGCGACGACCTTCATTTGCTCACGTAATCGATCAGCACTCAACCCACGCGCCACCTGAAGCCGTGGCGAGTGATCGGTGATGGCGCAGTACTGGTGACCGAGTGCCTGAGCAGTGATCATCATTTCCTCGAGCGGACTGCCGCCGTCAGACCAGGAGGAGTGACAGTGAAGATCACCTTTGATGACGGCGCGCACGGTCAGCCCGCCCTCCACCAAGGGTTGCTTTTCCTCACGCAGCTTCTGCAAATAGTCGGGCACCTGGCCGTTCATGGCCTGAGTGATCACAGTCGCGGTTTTGGGCCCAACGCCGGGGACCTTCGCCCAGGTGCCCTGCGCCTGATGCTGCAGACGTTCCTCTTCACTGAGCTTGGAAAGTCCGTCCGCGGCCCCCCGATAGGCACGTACCCGATAGGTGTCGGCACGCGAGCGTTCCAGCAGGAATCCAATCTCCCGCAAGGCTTCTACGGGGTTCACTCGGCGCGGCTCCTCCGCGGACGCGGCTTGAGCTGGACCGTCGGCATGGGCGGCGCCTCCATCGCTTTCTCCGAGCGGCTAACGATAGGCGGAAATCGCGCCTCGCGCTCCTCCCATGCCGATCGGAATTCGACGATTTCGGCATGGCTGCGTCCGATGAAGTTCCACCACATCACGATGTCCTCGGCGAAAGGCCGGCCGCCGAGCAAGATCACACTGCCGCCGGACGGGCTTCGGAGATGGAGGCTGCGCCGACTGTCGCCTAGATAGAGCAGCTGATCAACTCCGACGGTGGTCGATTCGGCCATGATGGCGCCGGCCACCGTGAAAATGCCGTATTCGAAGCCCTCATCAAGGGAAAGCGCCACATCCGCCCCAGGATCAAGTCTCAACTCTGCGCCACAAAGCGGTGAGTACCCCAGTGCCGGTGACCTGGTTCCATCCACTTCGCCAATCAACACCTTGCCGACGACACCCGCCCGGATCAAATCTGGCAGATCGGTGTAGCTGTCGAATGCCGGCTCACGATCCCGCATGACATCGGGCAGCGCCACCCACAGTTGCACCCCATGCAGCATCGGCGGCTTATCTGGCTGGGATATCTCACTGTGCACGATGCCGTGACCAGCCGTCATGATGTTGAGCTCGCCCGGTCTTACCATGGCTCGCGAACCGAGGCTGTCGCGATGCTCGATTTCGCCATCGAGTAGCCAGCTGACCGTCTGTAGGCCGGTGTGCGGATGCGCCCAGACCTGCATGCCGGCCGAGCCGCTGACATCCTCCGGGCCGTAATGATCAAGGAAACACCAGGCGCCGATCATGCGGATCTGTCTATCTGGTAAGGCGCGTGCTACCTCGGTCGTTCGGCCGAGAGGGACCCGGCGGGCGGTGAGCAACAGCTCCTCGGGTCCGCTCCCAAGGCGTCCGGCGGACAGGTACTCCTGCGGCCGTGTATCAAGATCACTCATGTGTTCGCCGGCCTCCGATCCGCCACCGATTTGTCAGGCTCTCAGCTTGCTGTAGCGCGCCTGGACGCTGACAAGCATTGATTGCACTCTGACAGGCAGCCCGCCAGATTCGCCTCCTTCGTCGCTCGCACACATAGCGGCCAGACGTTGACGCAGTTCAACCGCGAGCTCCTGCAGTCGGCGAAGCGCTCAGCCTGTCACAGTGCGGTGACCATTACAGTCAAGCCTATGGCCGCGAGCGCTCGAGGGATCAATAGGTCTCTGCTGCCGTCGGCTAAGGCTCGAGCCACGATCGCGAAGCGGCTCGCCGGTGTCACCGACAAAATGACTACCGCCACCATTGCGGAGATGGAGGAGCGGCATCACTGGTTTCGGAGGCTCGATGCTGAGCATCGATCATGGATCACACTGGTGGCCCAGGCTGGCATTGACGGTTTCGTGAAATGGTTCGCCGCTCCTGGTCCGGAGGTGCCGGCGACATCGGAGGTTTTCGGCTCGGCACCGCGGGAGCTGGCACGCAAGATTTCGCTTTACCAGACAGTGGAGCTGGTACGGACGACCATCGAAGTAGTTGAGAACCAGATCGATGAGTTGATGCCAAGAGGTGACCGGCCGATTCTGCATGCGGCGATCGACCAGTACAGCCGAGAGGTCGCCTTTTCGGCGGCTGAGATCTATGCGCGGGCTGCGGAGCTTCGAGGAGCTTGGGACGAGCGACTCGAGGCATTGGTCGTGGACGCCGTGCTGCGCGGGGAGACCGACGAGACGGTGCTGTCACGCGCCTCCACCTTAGGTTGGCACTCGACGGCCGGCGTGGTTGTCGTCGTCGGGCCAGCTCCTGAGATGGAACCCGCTCAGGCCCTGGAAGCGATTAGGCATACTGCCGCGATTGCGGGGACCGACATGCTGGGGGCGGTGCAGGGCGACAGGATGGTCGTTGTGCTGGGTGGCGCAGCGATCAACGCCGCTGATCAGGCAGTGGAGATTGTGACCAAGTTCGTCACACACTTTGGTCCAGGAGCGGTCATCGTCGGACCGCCGGTTGAGCATTTGATGGATGCGGCGACGAGTACGCGGGAGGCAATTTCGGGGTACCGCGCTGCAGCCGGCTGGCCGGAAGCGCCAAGGCCGGTGACGTCTCAGGACCTGCTGCCAGAAAGGGCACTGTCCGGTGACGGTCATGCCCGTCGAGCGCTGGCAAACGACATCTATCAGCCCCTGCAGGCTGCCGGTGGCGGTTTGCTAGAGACCCTCGTGACCTTCCTGGATCAAGGTCTCTCGGTGGAGGCGGCCGCACGTGCTTTGTTCGTTCACGCCAATACCGTCCGGTACCGGCTGCGGCGGATCCATGAAGTCACCGGCTACAGCCCGACCGACCCACGCGACGCGTACGCGCTCCGCCTTGCAGTCACCTTGGGCCGGCTCTTCGATCGTTCTCGCCAGGAGGAGCCAACACCCGCTGGGCGATGAAACCGAAGAGCCGTACCCAGATTGCTCACGCTGTGCGTGCATGCACGCCATGCACAGCGTCATGTGAAGCGGGATATGCCAGCAAGCGCAGACCAACTTGTCGAGAAGTGACAATAGGACGTCCGAAGATTCGTGGCCTCCCCGCACGGCCTTTCATGCGAGGCCGGGAAATAGTGCATATGTGCTCGCGATTGTGGCGCCGGGTCAGGGGGCGCAGACACCGGGATTCTTAGGCCCTTGGCTTGAGGTACCCTCTTTCGCTGACCGGCTTAACTGGCTCTCCGCGGTATCCAGCCTCGATCTGAGACATTACGGCACTGAGGCAGACGCGGAAACGATCCGAGATACCGCAATTGCCCAACCGCTTCTCGTCGCCGCCGGCTTGCTCGCCGCACTCGAGCTGTTCCCCCGCCCTGCCGATGCTTACCCGCTCGTCGGCGTTGTTGCAGGTCACTCCGTCGGAGAGGTGACTGCCGCGGCGGGCGTAGGCGTTCTCTCCGCAGAGCAGGCGATGGTTTTTGTACGGGAGCGCGGCCGTGCAATGGCCGAGGCCAGTGCGGCGACCCCGACCTGCATGACTGCCGTCATCGGTGGCGATCCTGATGACGTACTCCTCGCTCTGGCAGCACATGGCCTGACAGCAGCCAACAACAATGGCAGCGGGCAGATCGTCGCCGCCGGCACCACAGATCAGCTAGCCGCTCTGGCTGCGAATCCGCCGGCCCGTGCGAGGTTGATTGAGCTTAGCGTCGCGGGGGCGTTCCATACCGTGCACATGGAGCCGGCCGTCGCGCGACTTACTGCACTCGGCCGCGCCATCTCCACTCACGATCCGCGAACCCGCTTACTGTCGAATGCCGATGGCCAGGTCGTGCATGACGGTCGGGAGGTACTGCGGCGGTTGGTGGGACAGGTCGCTGCACCGGTGCGGTGGGATCTCTGCATGGCCGCGATGGCTGATCTGGGCGTTACGGGTGTGCTTGAGATGCCGCCGGCGGGCACCCTCACCGGAATCGCCAAGCGAAACCTGAAGGGTACGGAGGTTTTCGCCCTCAACACCCCTGATCAGCTTGAGGAGGCAATGGAGTTCGCGCACAAACACGGCGGTGGCGCGAGTGCTTCCCCTATCGCCGGCAATCCGACCTGGCGACTCGTAGTCTCCCCCGGCAAGGGGCAATTCATTCGCACCGAGGACATTGAGCCTGAAACGCTCTTACCGAGCAATAGCACGGTCGGGATGGTTAAGAATTTCCGCGATGAGGTGCCGGTCAATGCACCCCATGGTGGCATCGTCGTCGAGTGGTTAGTCGAGGACGGTGACCCTGTCGCCCCTGGTCAGCCACTGCTCCGGCTACATCCAACTGTCGAATCCGCCGACGCAACTGAGGTCACCCGATGATGCTGACAGTGACACCGGGCGCTAAGTACGCTGCCATCCTCGGATTCGGTGGATACCGACCGCGTCGCGTAGTCGACAACGCCGAGATCTGCACGATGATCGATTCCTCCGACGAGTGGATCCGTACTCGATCCGGGATCATCGAGCGCCGCTGGGCATCTGATGACGAGACCATCCAGATGATGTCGCTTGCCGCTGCCCGCAAGGCGCTCGATCGTGCCGGAATTGCGGCCGGTCAAATCGACACGGTGATCGTTTCCACTGTCACCCACCTCTACCAAACGCCTGCCGTGGCCACCACGATTGCCAGTGAACTGGGGGCTAAAAGCGCTGCGGCATTCGACATCTCAGCTGCCTGTGCTGGGTTCTGCTACGCGACGGCGATGGCAGATTCCTTCATCCGCACGGGCGCGTCTAAGTACGTGTTGATCATCGGCGTCGAGCGGCTCACGGACATGACCAACCGCTCGGACAGGTCTACGGCATTCCTCTTCGCAGATGGAGCCGGTGCTGCCGTCATCGGACCCAGTGATTTTCCTGGAATCGGACCTGTGGTGTGGGGGTCTGATGGCGACCAAGCTCCGCTGATCCAGCAGACCGACCCCTGGGATGCAGCCCTGGCGTGGGATCGAGGGTCATATCGGTCGACCGCGGGCGAGGCGAACTGGCCGACGCTGAGGATGGAAGGCAATCCAGTCTTCAAATGGGCCTCCTACACAATGGCCAAGACGGCTGCTGAAGCACTGGATGCTGCCGGCCTGAGCCCGGAGGATCTGGACGTCTTCGCGCCACACCAGGCGAATATGCGCATCACGGACGCCATGTTTCGCGCTCTCAAGCTGCCCAGCCGCGTCGTCGTCGCGCGAGACATTGCACGGCAGGGAAATACCTCGGCCGCTTCAATCCCACTGGCGATCGAGGCGTTGCTGGAGTCGGGCGAGGCTCGCAAGGGCCAGACCTGCCTGATCATCGGTTTTGGCGCCGGGCTGGTCTACGCCGGTCAGGTGATCATCCTGCCCTGACAATCCAGACTGCAACACCATCCAACTCACACGAAGGAGCATGCGTATGCCCACCACCGAAGAAGTTCGCACCAATCTCGCCGAGATCGTCAACGAGGTCGCCGGGGTACCGGTCGACGACGTCCAGCTGGACAAGTCGTTCACCGATGATCTTGACGTGGATTCGCTCTCGATGGTCGAGATCATCTACGCCGCCGAAGAGAAGTTCGGCGTCAGCATCCCTGATGAAGAGGCCAAAAACCTCAAGACCGTGGGCGACGCCGTCGCCTACATCGAGCGTGCTGCCGCCTGATCACATCCGCTGATCGCCCTCGGAGTCATCCGTACACCTTGGACGGCCCGGAACCAGCCACAACTCGACACGCCACAGACAGGAGATATCGCCATGTCACGCATCCGCGTTGTCGTTACCGGCCTCGGAGCCACCACCCCGCTTGGAGGCGACGTCCCCAGCACGTGGGAGGGTCTCTTGGCCGGCAAGTCCGGCGTAGCAAAGATCGACGCCGACTGGGCCGACGATCTCCCAGTGAAGATCGCGGCACAGGCGGCCGCCGATCCTGCCGAGATCTTGGAACGGGTCGAGGCACGTCGGCTCGACCGGTGTGCACAGCTCGCTGTGGTCGCCGCGCTGCAGGCCTGGCAGGACGCCGGATACGGGCTTCGTGAGGACAACCCCGTTGAGCGCGAGCGCCTGGGAGTCGCCATCGCCACCGGCATCGGCGGGATGATCACCTTGCTTTCCAACTGGGATATCCAAAAGGAGAAAGGTGCTCGGCGAGTCAGTCCGTTGGCCATCCCGATGCTGATGGCGAACGCCTCCGCTGCCAATGTCAGTTTGCGGCTCGGAGCCCGAGCGGGAGCGCACACGCCTGTGTCGGCCTGCGCATCGAGCAACGAGTCGATCTCGCTCGGACTTGACATGTTGCGACTGGGTCGCGCCGATGTTGCCGTCGTTGGGGGTACCGAGGGCGTCATCCATCCGCTACCGATCGCCAGCTTCGCCCAAATGCAGGCCTTGAGCCGCCGTAATGACGAACCGGAACGCGCATCGCGGCCCTGGGATGTCGACCGAGACGGCTTTGTGCTCGGTGAGGGTGCAGCAATGTTGGTTATCGAAACCCTGGAGCATGCGCAGGCACGCGGCGCTCGCATCTACGGCGAACTCGCCGGAGCTGGCATTACCGCAGATGCCCACGACATGGTTCAGCCCGATCCCACGGGCGCGAGCCAGGCCTTGGCTATGACCAAAGCCCTCCGTGAGGCCGACCTGACCCCAGGCGACATCGTGCACGTCAACGCGCACGCCACATCCACGCCCCAGGGAGACATCACCGAGGCCAGCTCCATTCGGCAATCTCTGGGCGAGGACACCGAGGCGATCGTCACGGCAACCAAATCGATGACCGGTCATTTGCTCGGCGGAGCCGGCGCACTGGAGTCACTGGCCACCCTCTTAGCGATCTATTACCGCAAAATCCCGCCCACAATCAACCTCGACAATCCCGAACCTGATCTTGGTATCGACATCGCCACCAAGGTGCGGGACCTGCCAAGCGGTGATCTGGCGGCGATCAATAACTCGTTTGGCTTCGGTGGTCACAACGTTGCCGTCGCCTTCACGAACGCTTATGCAACAGGAGGAGGCCTGAGATGACGATGACGACCGAGCGGGGCACCGCCCCAACCACTGCGTCGCCCCGGCACCGTGCTGGCGCTGCGGTTGCCCCTGAAGTACCCAAAAAGCTCAAGGTTCCACGTGATCAAGATCCGCGCAATCCGAACTTTCGGCTGCAGGCGCTGCTTGATCCGGGTTCTGTGGAGTTGATCACTCCTGATGACGACTCCGGAATGCTGGCGGCGACCGGAACCATCAACGGTTGCCGGGTCGTCGCGTTCTGCTCAGACCCCACCGTAATGGGCGGAGCGATGGGTATCGAAGGCTGCGACGTCGTAGTGCGGGCCTACGAGCGGGCCATACATGACGGGGTGCCGATCCTGGGAATCTGGCACTCCGGTGGCGCTCGCCTCGCCGAAGGTGTGCTTTCTCTGCATGGCGTCGGTCGGATCTTCCACGCGATGACCCAAGCCTCTGGCAAGATCCCGCAGATCTCTATCGTGCTGGGCTTTGCGGCTGGTGGTGCGGCGTACGGGCCGGCGCTGACTGACGTAGTGATCTTGGCTCCAGAGGGTCGGATCTTCGTCACTGGTCCCGACGTTGTGCGTTCGGTAACCGGCGAGGACGTCGACATGCTGCGGCTCGGTGGGCCAGACACGCACGGTCGTCGATCAGGTGTGGTGCATGTGGTGGCCGACGACGAAGGGCACGCGATCGAGCAAGGCCGGGCACTTGTCACGCTGTTCGCGAGCCAGGGCCGGACCGCAATAAACGTTGATGATGTTGATCTTGCCGCATTACTCCCCGAGTCGCCGAAGCGTGCCTACGACGTTCATCCACTGATCAATGGCCTGCTGGACGAAGGCTCCACAGTGGAGCTGCACGCCCGGTGGGCTCCGAACATCACCATTGCGCTGGGGCGGCTCGGCGGACGCACGGTTGGAGTGATCGCCAACAACCCGCTGCGCCTCGGAGGCTGCCTCGATGCGCTCAGCGCGGAGAAGGCTGCCAGGTTCGTCCGAATGTGCGACACGTTCGGGGTGCCGCTGGTCGTTGTCGTCGACGTACCCGGCTATCTGCCCGGTGTCGGGCAGGAATGGGACGGCGTGGTACGTCGGGGGGCCAAGCTGCTGCATGCCTTCGGCGAAGCGGTGGTGCCGAGGGTCACCTTGGTGACTCGGAAGGCGTACGGCGGCGCGTACATCGCCATGAATGCTCGCTCGCTCGGAGCTACCCGGGTCTTCGCATGGCCAGGTGCTGAGGTCGCAGTGATGGGACCAATTGCCGCCGTACGGATCTTGCACCGGCGCAAGCTGGCCGAGGTTGCCGATGATGTACGCCCCCAGCTCGAGGCGGAGCTGGCCGCCGAACATGAGCGCATCGCTGGCGGCGTAGAAAAGGCGGTCGAGATCGGAGTCGTCGACGAGATCGTTGCCCCCGACGCCACCCGGTCGGCGCTGGCCGCCGCGATTCGGGACACCGATACCGGCAAACGCGGCGCCCACACCAACATCCCCCTCTAGGCGCCGCCTGACCTAATCCGACTTGTCGGCGTCGCTGAGTGAGTTAGACGACCTCGTGCAGCCAGCGCACCGGTGCACCATCGCCTGCGCATCGGAAGGGTTCAAGCTCTTCGTCCCAGGCGCGGCCGAGCAAGCCGTAGAGAACATCGACCAGGTCTCTGCCACTGACGGCTGACATCGCTATCGCGTGCTTGATTCGATCTTCGGGAATCATGATGTCGCCGTGAATTCCGGTGGTGGCGTGGAAGATGCCCAACGTAGGGGTGTAGGAGTAGCGCTCGGCCTCGGTATGGGAGGTGGCCTCCTCAGTCACCTCGAAGCGCACTCGCTGCCAGCCCTTGAGGGCGCTCGCCAGCCGGGCGGCGGTACCGGTAGGCCCGGTCCAGGAGTATTCGGTTCGATAGCAGGCACGTTCGATCGGCTGAGGAATCCAATCAACTCGTATGGGCATACCAAAAACGCCGCCCACTGCCCACTCGATGTGCGGGCACAGCGCTGACGGCGCGGAGTGGATGTACAAGACTCCACGGGTAGTGCTCATGCCAGATCCTCCAGTGCGAGACCAAAGACAACCTGAGGGCTGCCTTCCCCTGCATCCTCAGGTGGGTCTCGCTGGCGGATCCGTTTGTGCTCCCTATCTTGCACCATCGGCCACAGCTGTACCAAGAGATACGTCCGACGCATCCGTTTTTGTCTCGTCGCTCGCGCTTACGGCCCATAAATTGACCGTGTGAAGATTGCGCCTTACGGATCCTGGGTGTCCCCAATCTCTGTTGATCATTTGATCGCTTCTTCGGTGGGGCTCTCCGCCGTACACATCGACGGAGATTATCTGTACTGGCTCGAATCCCGGGCTGATGAACGAGGTCGGTCCAGCCTGTGGCGGCGGCTGCTTTCCGGTGGTGAACCGGTGGAGGTGACTCCCCCACCGGCGTACGTCCGCGATCGGGTGCACGAGTACGGGGGCGGCGAGTACCACGCCTCCTCCGGCACTGTCGTGTACTCAGAGTTCACCGATGGCCGCCTCTACACCGTCCGAACCGACGGTAGGCCACGGCCGATCACCCCTGAGCGCGCGTTCCGATTCGGCGATATTCGAGTCCATGCCGACCGTGGCCTGGTGCTTGCCGTACGCGAAGATCACTCCCGCGCTGGGGAGCCGATCAACACCATCGTCGCTCTTGATCTTGACGGCCCGAACCCGGACGGCGGCACCGTGCTATGCAGCGGTGCCGATTTCTACTCAACACCTGAGCTTTCGGCCAGCGGGCGCTTGGCGTGGGTCGAATGGCATCACCCAAACATGCCGTGGGACTCCACCGCAATCATGATCGGATTCCTGAGCGGTGCGGTGATCACTGACAGTCAGGCTGTTGCCGGCGGCCCTCATGAGTCGGCCGTGCAACCCCGCTGGTTCGATGAGAAATTGATCTTCGTTTCCGATCGTACGAATTGGTGGAATCTCTACCTGTGGAGCGATGGCCAGGTGCGAGCACTCTGTGAAACAGACGCAGAGTTTTGTCCAGCGCAATGGCTCCTCGGCCAGCGACCATACGCGATCATCGATAGTGATCATTTGCTGTGCACACTGAACCGCGGTGGCGAGCAGAGCATCGAGATCTTGCGGATCTCCGACGGCACAGTTCGACCAGCAGCTCCTCCCGGTATCGCCGCGACCTCGCTCGACGTCGGCGGCCGCAGCGCTGCTGCGATGCTGAGCTTTCCCGACCGACCCGCCGCCCTGGCGGTTCTCGACCTGGACAGTGACACGTGGACAACGGTGAGGTCTTCCAGCGAGATGATCATGGTTGCTGATTCGGTATCACTCGCTCGACCGGTCGACTGGTCGTCTGAGGGCCGTACGGTTCATGGCTACTTCTATCCACCGATAAATGCTGACTTTCAAGCACCTGCCAACACCCTGCCACCGATGATCACGCTGTCTCATGGTGGCCCCACCGGTTTCTCGGCGCCTGATTTCAAGCTCGGTTACCAGTTCTGGACCTCTCGTGGCTTCGCGATTCTGGACGTCAACTACAGCGGCAGCACCGGCTTCGGCAGGGAGTACCGAGACCGGCTGAAGGGCCACTGGGGGGTTATCGATGTACAGGATTGCCTTTGGGGCGCAGCAGCGATGGGAACCCAACAGCTCGCCGACCCAGCTCGGCTGGCTATCCGAGGTGGGAGCGCCGGCGGATTTACGGCGTTGGCCGCGCTCACCACCTCAGATGTCTTCGACGCCGGCATCAGCCAATACGGCATTGCTGACCTAGAAGCGCTTACCAAAGACACCCACAAGTTTGAGTCGCGTTACCTCGACAGCCTGGTCGGACCGTATCCGGAAGACCGTTCTGTCTACGTCGAGCGCTCACCCATCAACCATCTAGATCGGCTCTCAGCGCCGATCCTGCTGCTGCAAGGCACCGATGACATGGTGGTGCCCCCACAGCAGGCTGAGATGCTAGCCGATGCAGCACGTCGTAGACACTTGCCGATTGCCTTGATCATGTTCGAGGGTGAGGGGCACGGTTTTCGGCGGGCAGAGACGATCAAGGCAGCAACCGAGGCGCAGATCTACTTCTTGGGCCGGATCTTCAGCTTCCAACCAGCAGATCAGGTGCCACCGATTTCTATTGAGAATCTGGATACTTGATCAGCTCACCTTGCTTACTTGATCAAGATCAGGTCGCCACGGCCGGAGCCGCGGCAGCCAGGCTCGCACCGCATGGCGATAGCGCCCATATTCATCTCCGTAGCGCGCTAGCAACACCGGTTCCTCGTACCACCGGACGAATGCAGCCGTCATCGCCCACCCCGCAACGGCGTACAGCAGCAAGCCAAGGGAGCCGAAGATCATCGCCTGTCCGAGCACTGACGCAACAACGGCCAAATACATCGGATTACGAACAAAGCGGTAATCACCACCGATAACGAGCTGTTCGGTGGGAGCGACCGGCGCTGGCGTACCCCGGCCCTCTGTCGCGAAACGGGCGAATGCGCGGACTAAGACCACGACACCGGCCACAAGCAGGACACCGCCTGCCATCATTCGAGCGATCACAAACGGCGACATCGGCCCGCGCACCTGCCACCCAGTGATAAGCCACGGCACCAGCCCCGCCACCACGCCAGGGGCGACAACAAAGAAGACAGCGCTGCCGACCACGGCCGCCGACCTCTGCATGGGAAGAGCCTAGGTCTGCACCCACTCCGTGTCCGGCGAAGATCGGGGGCCGAAGATCGCCTGGCCCACCCGTACGGTCGTCGCCCCGTACTCGATTGCCAGCTCGAGATCACCCGACATGCCCATGGAGAGCTCATCGTAAGTGCCCGCGCAATCGCCGCGACTTTGAAGCCGCCGTTGCAGATCACGCATACGTTCGAAGCAGGCCCGGATCTCTCGCTCGTCATCCGACAACACAGCCAAGGTCATCAGACCGCGAACGCGCAACGTCGTAAATGCCTTCAGTGCGATGGCAAACGCCTCCACCTCATCGGGCGGCAGACCAAACTTCTGTGGTTCACCGGATGAGTTGACCTGCAGAAAGACGTCAAGGCTGCGACCCTGATCATCCAGCGCCTGGTCAAGCGCCGCAGCCACCCTGACACTGCTCAACGCATGGAACTCCGACGCGATAGCTGCCACCTGCCTGGCCTTGTTGGTCTGCAAATGGCCAATGATCGCCCACTTGAGATCGGGATGATCGGCGAAGTGCCTCGCCTTATCTGCCGCCTCTTGAACTCGGTTCTCCCCGAGTAGCCGAACACCAGCCTCGTAGGCCTCGGCAATCAGCTCCATTCCCTGGCTCTTGCTGACCGGTAGCAGGCGCACCTCGCTCGGATCGCGCCCTACTCGAGTGCACGCCGACTTGATACGAGCCTCCACCGCGGCCAGGTTTTCCGCCACGCTCCCCATGCCTGCACCTTAGTCTCGCCCGGGCTCCGTCGGGTGAGTTGTAGGAGTCCACTTCCTCGTACAGCAGAAGGAACGATCCCCTTGACCTGCGCTTTTAGGGCCAGCGGGCGCCGAGGGAGATCATGCCGAGCGCAGCGAGGATCGCGAAGCCCAATCCGAAGCCGGCATAACGAGAGGTGACCTCGCGGTCAACCTTCTCCTTGCCAACCGAGCTTCCGATATCCCGGTAGACCTCTTTGAGCTCCCCCGCCGACGATGCCGTGTATGCCTCGCCGCCGCTGATCTTGGACACGCGTGCCAGCTCGGCCCGATCCACGGGAACCGGCTCTCGCCTGCCACCGATATCGATGTACCCGTCCGGAGTTCCATAGGCAATGGTGTAGATCGGCACGGATTGGGCCCTTGCTGCCATTGCGGCCTGATCAGATGGCCGGCCGACCTGCGTCTTACCGTCGCTGAGCAGCACAATGCGAGCGGGCGCGACGGCTTTGGGATTGTCCGGGTCGGGCGGCACCTGAGCCAGTGCTGCAAGTGAGGTGTAGATGCCCTCTCCAATAGCGGTGGAAGCCTGTGGGCGTAAGGATCGGATAGCCGCAGTAACCGAGCCCCGATCGAGCGTTGGTGGCACCAGCGTGGTCGCGGTGCCGGCGAAGGTCACGAGCGCAACATTGAACTTCGGCGGTAGTGACGTCACAAACTGCTCGGCGGCAGCTTTCGCCGCGTCGAGCCGGTTGGGATCCACATCCTTCGCCTCCATCGACAAGGACACGTCGATGGTTACCACAATCGTTGCCCGTTCCCGCGGCACCGAGACCTGATCTTTTGGCTTCGCGAACGCCAAGGTCAGAGTGAGCAGGCTGAGGATCGACAGACCGACCGCCAGATGTCGTAACCACGTACGATCCCGCGGGATTACCAGGTCGAACATCGTCTTACCCATTTGTTTGCCGCGGTTGCGCTTGCGCTGCACCATCCACAGGTAAAGAGCGACCAGCAATGGGATGAGCAAGAGCAACCAGAGCCGCTGGGGAGCAAGGAATGACAGCAGCGGAATCATCCGTACCACCCCTGCCACCAAAAGTGGTCAGAAAGGAGACCCATCCGGCTGGATTTGCTGTCGTTTCCAACCACTTTCGGGAAGCGCAGACGGGATATAACCATCACGGCCATTTTGCTCCGAGCGAGATGGCCCCAAGCGCCGCCAGCACGGCGAGAGCTAGCCCGTAGCCGGCGAAGCGAGCGGTCACCTCGCGGTCGGCCTTCTCATAGCCGACATCGGATCCGATGTTCTCGTATACCTTTTTCAGCTGATCAGCGGTGGCCGCGGCGAAATACTCACCGTTTGTTGCCGCTGCGATCCGCTGCATCTCTTCATGGTCGACCGGTACCGGCTCACGCTTGCCCTCAAGATCGACATAC
>DATDKX010000565.1:0-2233 GCA_036519615.1 Propionibacteriaceae bacterium | reverse complement strand
GTCGGGCAGCGCCTCGATCCTTTTCTCCCAGTCGATGGTGCGCATCTTTGGGCCGAAGAGCCTGGCCAGCACGCCTACCTCGGCGAGTACCGCTGCGAGCGCAAGGACCTTCTTCATGGACCGATCATGATCCCAGCAGACCGGGCGCGAGTAGAGGACAAGGTCACGGTGACGCCGGCTGGTGCCCCTCAATCTCAGACCATGATCGCCGCGCGATGTCGGGGCATCCAGCCGTTTATAGCAACCGCTAGGCCTAAGTATTGATCATTGAGACCTTCGAGTTTGAGCGGCTGCTCTGCGACGGAGCGCTGGTCCCTTTTACTCCATCATCATGGTGTCGAACGTCACCGTGGGCGTAAGTCTCGACGCGAAGGTTGGTAAAGGCGTGCTGCTGTGGTCCTGTGAAGTGGCCAACTTCGACGAGGTTGTGGCCCGCGCCGACCAGGTGAAGGCACCGATGGTGCGAGCACCTCACCGAAATCGGCCTGAAGGCAAGGCAACGGCCCACCACATCGCGAAATCGGGGAGCGGGCGAAACAGCGGGGAGTCCAGGTGCAGGCGAGGTCCCTCACTCGGGCTGAGCCCTGGTCGGCGCGGAGCAGGCAGGCGAGCCACCTCAGTCCGCCCGGCTCGGAACCTCAACTTGGCCAACCCGGTGGGCTGTGGTTCCGAGGATGGTACGAAGCCCTGGCACGTAACGGGACAGATGCCCGACGCCGAAGGCGAGAATGGTCCCAACACTGGCCACCAGTGCGAACTTGACGACCGACGGCATAGCAATTCCTTCAATCCCGGCTTGAAGCCCGATAACGATCAACAGGTGAAGGATGTATGCCGCGTAGCTGGCAGCTGCCATCGCCACGATGAGTCGGTTGGGCCGGTGGACAACCTCTCGAAAGAAGACGATTAGCCCAATGCACAAGCTGAGCGCAATCACGGTTTCCCATGTGCTCCGAACCAGGGACGGCCAGTTGAGCCCGCCGTCTGCGACAACGGTGTTCCACTGGTCGGCCGCGAGACCCTGCAGCAGGTACATCAGTGCCGCCGCGGTCAGGCCCACTCCCAACCAAAAGGCGCCAAGCCGGACTGGCAGGCGACGCAACCAATCACCCCGGTAGGCCGCCACGCCTACAGCAAACAAGATCACATATTGCGGAAGATGTGCCGGCTCGGCGGCCACAACACCTAACAGCGGCACCCACTTGTCAACTGGATACCACCAGCGAATGATCCACGTGATGAGGGCTAGAGCCGCAATGACAGCCACAATCGCAGCATTGTTCGGTGGAGCCCAGGACCAGCGGGCTGACCCGCTTCCCGCGGCGAAGCGCCGGCACGTCGCGTAAATAACCGAGTAGAGGAGCAAATGCCCAAGGAACCACAGATGTAGGTAGACAAGAAACCACCCACTGTTATACAGCGACCCAATGAATTCTGAGAGCGCCGGGCGCCCCGCAAGTAGGTAGACGACGGGGACGTGCACAGCCAGCATGAAGGTCACCAAAGGTAACCCGATGCGTAACCACCGATCCTTAAGGAAGCGGTAGAGACCTTTGCGGTCGTACGCTCGCGGGACGAAGTATCCGGCCAACAAGAACAGCAGGCCCATTCCAACGGCAGCGTTCACGGTATAGAACGGCCTGAACCAGTCGCTGTTCTGGGGATCCGTTATCGGCCATGTACCGCCAGTTGGTCCGTACGCCTGGGCGGCGTGGTGAGCGATCACCATAACAATGATCGCAACGCGCAGCACATCGACGAAAACCAGCCTCTCCTGGCTATCGGTCGGCCCAATGGCCGGAGCAGGTTGGGAAGCCGGTGATGAGTGAGGCATTATCGGGCTATCGAATGATCATTCTTCATGTAGTCGGCCCCGCGGCTCACCCGGGCCGCGCCGCCACGTTGTATAGGTACTTGAGCTCGGTCGATTCGCTTTGACCACTCCGAACGCCAGACCAATGGAGTGCGCGCTGTCGCACTCCATTGGTGATTTGCTGACACCGGCATATTGAACCGAATGAGTCCTATTGCTGGATGTGCGCCGATGGCGTGTCAACGGCTGCCGGCTGTGGTTCCTGCTGGGGCATCTTCGTGTATGACGTACGTCGGCGCCGACGCCTCAGCTCCTACTAGGAACCGGCTCCGGTGGGAGCGGTCCCAGCTGATGTCGAGGATTAGCAAGATCAGGTTTGCGCTGACGGCCGCGCCGATGATCGCGGTCGCGAGGGCGAGA
>DATDKX010000564.1:0-2574 GCA_036519615.1 Propionibacteriaceae bacterium | reverse complement strand
CGGACCGTTGACGACACCGACGCCGGTCTTGCTGCTTTTCTGGGGGTTGGTTCCCAAGGCCTTGATTCCCAAGTCGAGCAGGTCGAGCGCCACGCTGTCCCGAACCGCGCCGGAGATGACCAGTCCGGCCCAGCCGCGCTGTACGGCGATCCCGGCGATGAGGTCGCCCACGAGTGCTGAGCGCAACGACCCCCCGCCGTCGACCACTAGCACCTTGCCGCTCGGGTCCGGCAGCTCGGCCAAGGTCGACTTGAGCAAGGCGTTGTCCTCGAAGCACTTCACCGTTACGGCGGGGCCTGCGAACCGAGACTTGCGACCGAAACTACGGAACTGGACCGGGATTGAGGCCAGAGCATCGCCGTAGCGGTCCACCAGGTCGGCGGTGCTTAGGTCGCTGTCGGGTAACTGATCAGTCATGGTCGAGTGCCTCAACGGCGAGAACCGGGCACGGGGCATCCATCAAGATGCGGCCGATTGCGTTCCGCGGCAACACCAGCGGCGGCCACCAGGGCGGCTCGGCCGGCCGGGGTGGGGGTGTAGCCGACGACGATAGTCACTTCGGTCTCTCATCGTTCTCGGTAGCAGATGGCGCCTCGTCAGTCTGGGTGACCTCGATGTGGTGGTGCTCGGCCACTGCCAGCGCGGGCTCTTCCGAGATCTCCTCGATCACCGCCGCGGCCTTCGCGGGCAGCACTTTCCGTATGGCCTTGAAGATCAACGGCCACAGCAGTATCAACACGATGATCACGTAGACCACGATGGCCAGGGCTGACAACTGGAACTCACCGGTGGCGACGTCGACACTGCCGAAGAGCCCCTTCACATCACCCGACGACAGCTGAAGCGCGCGCCGGCCCTGTAGCTCGACTCGGGGCCCCAAGATCACGGCAACGATCAACGGGAGGACCGGCAGGCCGAAGCGCCGCATCCCAAAGCCGATCAGGCCGAAGACCAGCAGCAAGATCAGGTCGAACGACGACCCGTTGACCGCGTACGCCCCCATCGAGGCGAAGAACAAGATGCCGGCGTACAGGTATGGGCGCGGAATCCGCAGCAGCTTGGCCCACATCGGTGCCAGCGGCAGGTTCAAGATCAACAGTAGCGTGTTGCCGATGAACAGGCTGGCGATCAGCCCCCAGACCAGGTCGCTCTCCCGCTGCAGCAGCAGGGGTCCGGGCTGGATCCCGTAGGAGACAAGCGCGGCCAGCATCACCGCGGCGGTTGCGTTGGTAGGTAGACCCAGCGAGAGCATCGGAACCATGGTTCCGGCCGCGCTGGCGTTGTTGGCGGCCTCCGGACCGGCGACGCCCTCGATGGCACCCTTGCCGAACTCCTCCGGATGCTTGGTGAGCCGCTTCTCGGCGATATAGGACAAGAAGGTCGGAATTTCGGCTCCGCCCGCGGGGATCGCGCCGAAGGGGAACCCTACGGCGGTCCCCCGCAGCCAAGGTTTCCACGATCTCTTGAAGTCGGACTTGCCCATCCAGGGACGGCCGACCGGGATCACCTCGGCGACCTGGCGACGAAGATGCGCTGCGACCCAGAGGGCCTCGCCAAGGGCGAAGATGCCCACGGCGACGACAACGATGTCGATTCCGTCTCCGAGTTGGGGAATCCCGAAGGTGAGCCGGGGCTGGCCGCTGACTGAGTCCAGTCCGACCAGACCGATGGTGAGTCCGAGCGCCAGCGAGATGAAGCCGCGCAGCCGCGAACTGCCGAGCACGGCCGTTACCGCGATAAAGGCGAGCAGCATGACGGCGAAATACTCCGGAGCACCGAGGGAGATCGCGAACCGGGTGACGATCGGGGCGAAGAAGGCGAGCAGCAGCGTGCCGATGGTGCCGGCCACCCACGAACCCACTGCGGCGGCGGCCAGTGCCTGGGCGGCCCGGCCGCCCTTGGCCATCAGGTTGCCCTCGATCGCGGTGACCACTGAGGACGACTCGCCCGGGGTGTTCAGCAGGATCGAGGTGGTCGATCCGCCATACATCCCGCCGTAGAAGATGCCTGCGAGCATGATGATTGCCCCGGTCGGCTCAAGGTTGTAGGTGATGGGTAGCAGCAGCGCGACCGTCATGGCCGGGCCGATGCCGGGCAGCACGCCCACAGCCGTGCCGATGATCACCCCGACCAGGGCCAGCAGCAGGTTGATCGGCGTGGCCGCCGTGGCGAACCCGTTGAGCAGGAACTGGAAGCTCTCCATCACAGGATCCCTTGCAAGATGCCGGCCGGCAGGCCGACGCCGAGCCCGATAGCGAAGCCGTAGAAGGTGCCCAGGGAGAGCGCGGCGCTGATCACCAGGTCCCGAATGAAGTGCCGGCTGCCCAGGACGATGGCCGAACCGTAAAAGAGCAGGCCCCCGCTGATCACCCAGCCGAGGAAGTCGATCAGCACGATGTTGGCGACGAAAACCCCGAGCAGCAGCAGCACCGTCTTGAGGTCCACGGGCTGGCTGAGGTCGATGTCCTCGCCAGCCTCGGCCTCGCCTTGGCTGCCTCTCGTGACCGCGACCGCCAGCGCAACTGCCAGCACGATCAACAGGCTGCCGACGAACACCGGAACCGGCTTCGGACC
>DATDKX010000563.1:0-19049 GCA_036519615.1 Propionibacteriaceae bacterium | reverse complement strand
GAAACAAGCGCTGCAGCAGCTGGCTCCTGATTTCCGGCTGGCTGTCTACCTGGCCGACGTCGAAGGCTTCTCGTACAAGGAGATCGCCGACATTATGGGCACTCCGATCGGCACGGTGATGTCACGACTCAACCGTGGCAGAACGCAGTTACGCAATCTGTTGGCCGAATATGCCCGCGACCGGGGCATCAAGCGAGCGGAGGCGAGCACGACATGAAAGCCGAACGACCCGAGGACGCGTCGCTCGACGACTGCGAACACGTACTCGAGCGTGTGTACGAGTTCTTGGACAATGAGGTTGACGAAGCCACCGGCGACGCGATCCGCCATCACCTCTCCATGTGCGAACCATGTCTGGAACGGTTCGATGTCGAAGAGGCGGTCAAGTCGCTGGTCCATCGGCGCTGTGGCGGTGATGTCGCACCGAGCCACTTGCGAGCGAAGATCGTATCCCAGCTGATTGTGATCCGCAAGACGCTTTGAGGCTCAAGGTCAGAAAACCCCACGGAGATCACCGTGGGGTTTCGTGTCTGTGGCGTAGCGACTATTAGGCGTTCGGGCGCTTGCCATGGTTTGCGCTCTTCTTCCGGCGGGCGCGACGCTTGCGGGCACTTTTGGCCATCTGAGCCTCCTTAAGGTAAGCGCGACGATTCTCCCACAATCCAATAGATGTTTGATGCGGCCGTAGATTTGCGACATGCCGTCCATGACGGAGATCATCTCCGAGCACACCGACCTTTCCGAGGCCGACCATCACTGGCTGAAACTGCTGGTCTCGGAATGGCAGTTGCTTGCCGATCTCAGCTTCTCCGATCTGGTCTTGTGGGTAAGCGACCACGACCCGAATGTTTTCTGGGCCGCGGCTCAGATCCGGCCCTTCACTGGCGCGACATCTCTGTTTGATGACGTCGTCGGCGACCTCATCGCCTATTCGCCGGAGCATCTTGTGTCTGCGGCCTTCCTCAGCGGCGAGATCGTCCAAACCAGCGAACGTAACATGCAGGCGGGACTGCCAGTTGAGACGCATGCCATCCCAGTCAAAGTAGGAGATCAGGTAATCGCAGTCGTCGAGCAGCACACCAGTCAACTGGCCGTACGCGGTGCGCCCAGCTCATTGGAGAAGGCCTACCTGGAAGCGGCGGCGGAATTGGCCAGGATGATCACAGTCGGTGCCTTTCCGATTCCCAGCGATGCGACACACCTGGCCTTCAGCCCACGTGTCGGTGACGGATTCATCCGACTGGACCCAGGCGGCGACGTGACGTACGCGAGCCCGAACGCACTGAGTGCCTATCGCCGGCTCGGTTTACGCGGCGATCTTGTAGGAGAGCAGCTCGCCAGCCTGACGGCGGGGCTCCTGCCAGCCGGACCGGATCCAGTAGATGAGTCCGTGCAGTCGATCTTGTCGGGTCGTACGGCACGCCGGACCGAGCTGGTATCAGGCGAGGCCCATCTCATGGTTCGAGTGTTGCCACTCGTCGACGGCGGGGAACGCGTCGGCACTATCGTGCTCTGCCGCGATGTGAGCGACCTGCGAAGCAAAGAGCGCGAGTTGGTCACTAAAGACGCCACCATCCGTGAGATTCACCATCGGGTCAAGAACAATTTGCAGACAGTGGCGGCGCTGCTGCGGATGCAGGCGCGGCGCATCGAGTCTCCGGAGGCCCGCGTCGCACTGACCGATGCCATGTCGCGGGTCGCCTCCATCGCGATTGTGCACGAGACCCTGTCGCAGGCCTTCGACGAGATCGTCGAATTCGATCAAGTAGCCGATGAGCTGCTCCGGACGGTCGGTGACGTCGCGGCCTCCTGGGGTGGAGTCTCGGCAATCCGTGAGGGCAGCTTCGGTCTGTTGCCGGCGGATGTTGCCACCAGCCTGGCGATGATCATCAGCGAACTCTGCCAGAACGCCGTCGAGCATGGCCTCGAGAACCAGTCTGGTGAAGTGCGGGTTGTCCCCAGCCGGTTTGATGGGCGGCTCCGGATGGAGATCAGCGACGATGGGCGAGGGCTCCCGCCGGGGTTCAATTGGCGGAAGTCGCGCAGCCTGGGGCTCTCGATCGTCAACACGTTGGTCGCCGAAATGGAAGGCTCTTTCCAGCTTGGGCCGCCGCAGGCCGGGACGGGCACCCGTGCTGTGGTGGAAATTCCCCTCTGAATCTTTTCCATGTACCGACGCCCGGAAACCGCTACGGCGCCACGCCGCGTATGTCCTTGACACCCTCACGAGGGCTCACTATGAAATTCAGGGACGTGCGCGCGTTCCTGCCAAAAGCTCGGGGCAAGAGACTCGGGACGACTCACCGCCCGCGAAATCGAATGGTCTGATTACCGACGCCGATTGCAGCTCTGACGCGTGGACCTGCGATCACCGCAACCGCGGCATCGTGGCGATGGTGAAGTGGCACAACTACGTGGGCAATGTCAAGCGTGCGAACTTCTACACCGACGATGCCAATGTCATCGCCTTCAGCAAGGACAGCAAGGCCTGGGCGGCGTTCAACAACGGAACCGCAGACAAGCAGATCCATGTACGGACCGGCCTGCCGGCAGGCACATATTGCGACATCATCCATGACGCGAATCCAGGTACCGGCTGCACCGGACCGACGGTTGTAGTGGACAACAGCGGTTTCCAACGGTCACCGTGGGCTCAAAGGACGCCGTAGCGTTCACCCGGGCCGACCGAACAAATCAGAATTGATCCGGTGTCAACTTGCACTCTGACGGCTGGCCCGCCAGATTCGCCTCCTTCGTCGCCCGCGTGCGTGGACCCAGCCCGTCTACGCAGCGCGAGCCGCGTGCTCCTGCAGTCGGCGAAGCGGGCCAACCGTCATAGTGCAGAGACCTGTGGTGCAGATGCAAGAACGCCGGGGACTTCCCGGCGTTCTTTGCTTGCTGGACGAAGCCTTGGCTATGCGGTGCGGATGCGCGCGCGTGCGGCGCGCCGCTTCAACGCTCGCCGCTCATCTTCGCTCAGACCGCCCCAGACACCATGATCCTGACCTGCTTCCAGCGCCCACTGCAGACATGCGTCCCTCACCTCGCATCGCCGACAGACTTGCTTGGCCTCTTCTATCTGGAGGAGGGCAGGTCCGGTATTGCCGATCGGGAAGAACAGCTCCGGGTCCTCATCCAGACAGGCGGCCTTATGGCGCCAATCCATGGCGTTACACTCCTAACTAGTTGCTCCGGGCCCCCTGCATAAGGACCCCGCAGTATGGGGAAGCGACGAGTCCTCTACACTGAGCCTTGACCCGCGCCTCCCAAGACTTTCAAGTATTAAGACGCAATACAAGACTTTCGAGCGTTCGGTGCCTCACATTTCGATCCAGTTGCGGCCTGCGGGAGCCTTGTCAAGCGGTTTTACCCGCTTCTGACCGTGCGAAACACGTCCCTATGACCCAGACACCTGCTCCAGCTCGAGGCCGCCGACGCCCCCTCACCATCGTCATTGCCGCCGCCTTATTGGCTGTCGAAGCACTCATTGCACTGGCGTACGCGGCGCTCGAGGTGGGACAAATCCGGATGTCACGCGCTGTGGTGGGAGTTGGAGTCACGATCCTGATGGCCGGTTTCGGCCTCTTGCTGCTCCTGGTTGCCCGCGGAGTCTTTCTAGGCAGGAGGTGGAGCAGAGGGCCGGCAGTCGCTACCCAACTGATCTTGTTGCCGCTGGCTTGGGGCTTCGTCGGTGGGCGTACCACTTGGGTAGCTGTGATGTTGGCAGCCGTGGCGATCGCAGTTCTGGTGGGTGTGCTGCACCCGCGCTCAACCGCTGTCTTCGTGCCACCGTCTGCAGACAAAACGCAGCCGTAAGACAAAGCGCTGGTCGCTTACTCGGCAGCTTCCGCCAGGATCTTGGCCAGCTCCTCGTCGTGCGCCGCCTCCGCCTCGGCCTGATGCTTGACGCGACGGAGGAATGTCTTGGTGCGCTCCTCCTTCGGATTCAGCAGCACGTCTTTCGGCGAGCCCTCCTCGACCACTACACCTTGATCCATGAACACCACACGGTCGGCGACTTCGCGCGCGAACCCCATTTCGTGGGTGACCACGATCATGGTCGTGCCCTCCTGAGCGAGATTGCGCATAACGCCGAGGACCTCACCCACTAGCTCTGGGTCGAGCGCCGACGTGGGCTCATCGAAGAGCATCAGCTCCGGCTTCATGGCCAAGGCTCGCGCGATGGCGACCCGCTGCTGCTGCCCGCCGGAAAGCTGCGACGGATAGTACCTGGCCCGTTCTGCGAGGCCGACCATGTCCAGCAGCTCGAGCGCCTCCTTCTTGACACTGTCTTTGGACTGCCGTTTGACCTTGACCGGCGCTTCCATCACGTTCTCAAGGGCGGTCATATGCGGGAAGAGGTTGAAGCGCTGGAAGACCATGCCAATCCGAGATCGCTGTCGCGCGATGTCCTTGTCCTTACGGACGTGCAGCTTGCCCTTGCGGTCCTCGATGCCGATCAACTCGCCCCCCACCCAGATCCGGCCCCCCGTCAGGATCTCCATCTGGTTGATCAGGCGTAAGAACGTGGTCTTGCCTGATCCGCTGGGGCCAAGCAGGCATACGACTTCCTTGGCGTCCACAGCGAGGTCAATCCCCTTCAGCACCTCGTTGGTACCGAACGCCTTGGTGACGTTGACGGCGCGTACCAGATGGTCGGCCCCGGTCGATGTGGCGGTCACTTCGCTCCTCCGATCGCCAGGCCCTTGGCGGCCTCGTCTTTGTCCGCGCTCACCTGGGTGCCGAAGCCGCGGCCGAACCTCTTCTCGAGGTACGCCTGGCCCACCATCATGATGCTGGAGGCGATCAGGTAGTAGAGCGTCGCCGCGACCAGAATCGGGAAGACCTGGAAGGTACGCGCGCCGATGGCCTGCAATTGGAAGAACAGCTCGGTGGTGACCGGAATCGCCAGCAGCAGCGAGGTGTCCTTCAGCATGGCAATGGTCTCGTTGCCCGTCGGCGGCACGATTACCCGCATCGCCTGGGGCAGCACGACCCGGCGCATCGCCTTGCCACGGCTCATCCCGAGTGCCTGCGCGGCCTCCATCTGACCCTTGTCGACACTGAGGATTCCCGCGCGCGCGATCTCGGCCATGTACGCTGCCTCGGAGGCGGCCAAGCCGATGACACCGCCGATGAGGCCGACGAAGATCGCGTTAGCGTCAAAGGTGGCAATGCGCCAGTCACCGGACAGCCCGAGCCAGCCGATGATTTTCCAGTCGAACGGCACCCCAATAGACAGGCCCTCGGTGAAGAGGACGCCGAGCGCTCCCATGATCGTAAGCAGCACGTAGCGGGGGATGGCCCGGAAGAACCACGTATAGATCCACGACACTCCTTTGAGAACGGGGTTGTCGGACAGCCGCATGACCGCCAACACCACCCCGAGTGCGACACCGAAGATCATCGACAAGATGGTGACGAGGATGGTGCCCTTCCAGAAGCCCTCGATCACTGGGTTCTGGTTCATGGCTTGGAACACCAGCGGCCAGTTGAACGCTGGGTTGAAGATCACCATGTTCAAGAACATCAAGGTCAGCAGCGCGATCACGGCGATAGCGACCCAGCGACCCGGATGGCGAACCGGCCTGGCGTGGATCAGCCCCGGGCGGTCATCGCTGACCGCCGGGGGGGCTGCTGTGGTAGTTGTCATGGCGTTGGGTTTACGGCGAAGTCAGAGATGGCGCCCTGCTCAACGCCCCACTTCTCTAGCGCCGCCTTGTAGGCGCCGTCCTTCTCGATCTCCTTGAGCGCCTCGACGATGGCCTGCGCGAACTCGGTCTCGTCCTTCGGCAGCACATAACCGTATGGGGCCGCCTCGTAGATATCGCCGAGCGCCTCGAGCTTGCCACCGGCTTGCTTCACCGCGTACGCGATCACTGGCGAGTCGGCCAACATGGCGTCAGCCTTGCCGCTGACTACGGCGGCAGTCGCTTGGCTCTGGTCCTTGAAGGACAAGACGTTGATCTTGTTGCTGCCGCACTTCTTCTGTCGCACCGGAAGGTCATCGGTCTCTTGGACGGTGTTGCTTTGGACGGCGATGTTCTTGCCGCAGGCATTGGCAGGGTCGATCCCCTTGGGGTTACCTTTGGCCGTAGCCCATTGGGTGCCGGCGCTGAAGTAGCTGACCATATTGACCTGCTTCTTGCGCTCGTCGTTGATGGTGAACGACGAGATCCCCATGTCGTACTTCTTGCCATTGACGCCGTTGATGATGCTGCCGAAGTCGGCCGGGTGCCACTCTGTCTTGACCCCGAACTTGGCTGCGACCGCATTGAAGAGGTCGACGTCCATGCCCTGCACAGTCTTGCCGTCGCCGGCCAGGAACTCGTTGGGGGCGTAGCTGGCATCGACGCCGATCTTGATTACGCCTGCGTTCTTGATGCTCTCGGGCAGCTTGCTGGCCAGATCCACGTTCTGGCTGACCGAGACCGAGGGTGCGGTCCCGCCACCGGGTTCCCCGCTTAACGAGCTCGAGCCGCAGGCACTCAACGCGAGTGCGGCGACTGAGGCCGCGACCACACCGAGCCTGATCCGCACATTCATGTGTTCGTTGCTCCCTTCCATCCCGGGCCCTCATGAGCCTGGGCTGATTAACGCGTGGCACCGCTCTTGTCAGCGGTGGCTAGGTCCTCAGGACAGACCGATCTTTGCACGCGATGACCGAGTTTGATCGATGCCGGTCGGTTTGGAATCCGATCGAAACGATGATTTGCAAGTCACTGCAGTCGCTGGGCGCCGGCGGATGGAACGGCAGTGAAGTACACCGGCGGACCGTATCCGGATGCAGCGAAGCTGTCGACGATCGCCTCGCCGATCCGCTCGGAGTTACCGAGCTCAACCAGCGCAATGATGCAACCACCGAAGCCGCCACCAGTCATTCGAGCGCCGAGCGCTCCAGACGCCCTGGCGGTTTTCACCGCCAGGTCCACTTGCGGCACGGTGATCTCAAAGTCGTCGCGCATGGACTCGTGCGAGGCGTCGAGGAGCGGCGCCAGATCGGCGATCTGTCCGGCGCGCAAGACATTGACCGCCTCCAGCACCCTGGCGTTTTCGGTGACGACATGGCGGACGCGGCGTTTGAGCACCGGATCCGGAAGCTGGTCGAGCGCCGCATCGAGGTCAGTAACCTCGCGCAACGCTGGAATGCCGAGCAGCCGTGCCGCTTCCTCGCAGCTGGCCCTGCGCGCAGCATATTCGCTGTCGACCAGGGCATGTGGGGTCTTGGTGTCCAACACCAGAATCTCCAGGCCGGCGCTAGTCGTGTCGAAGAGGACCTGTTCGGCTGCATCGGTCCGGCAGTCGAAGAACAACGCATGGCCGGCGGTGCACAAGGTGGATGCGGCCTGGTCCATCAAACCGGTCGGTGCGCCCACAAAGACGTTTTCGGAACGCCTCGCGAGCTTGGCCCGCTCTATGCCAACGATGTCGAGGTCATTGAGGTCGGCGAGGGCAGTGAGCACTGCACACTCCAGAGCCGCCGATGAAGACAAGCCAGCGCCTTCCGGCACGTCGGATGTGAGAACTAGGTCGGCCCCACCGACACGATGCCCGGCGTCCTGGAGGGCCCACACCACTCCGGCGACATAGGCCTGCCACCCGGCCATTCCCGGGTTCAGATCGGCGGCTGAAAAGATCTTGGTCGAGTCATTGTTGAGCGACGTAACACTCCAGGTGCCGTCGTTGCGGGGAGCGGCTGCGATCAGCACGCGTTGGCCGAGGGCGAACGGCATGACATAGCCCTCGTTGTAGTCGGTGTGCTCGCCGATCAGGTTGACGCGTCCGGGGGCAGCCCAGACTCCGGCTGGTTGCCGCCCCGTCTGATTTCGCAATGCCTCGATCAGGGAGTTCGCGTTGTTGCTCACCCGACGGCCCTTCCCATATTTCTCACTGTATCGACCAAGCGCCCCCGATCACATGCACGTGTAGTCGGGCCCCATATGGTGAAGTCATGTTGGCGGCCTATGCGGTGCGGGCAGATGCCGACGCTCCGCTGAAATCCCTGGCTGTTGGAGACATCGAGCCGCCGAGCCCGCCCACCGGCTGGGTAAGAGTTCAGGTCAAAGCTGCTGCGCTGAATCACCACGACGTCTGGTCGCTCCGCGGGGTTGGCCTTTCCTCCGACCGGCTCCCGATGATCCTTGGCTGTGATGCAGCGGGTGTCACTCAGGACGGTCGCGAAGTCATCGTTCACGCAGTCATCAACTCTCCGGACTTTGCGGGCTCCGATGCCACATACGACCCCAAGCGGTCGCTGTTGTCAGAGAGGTATCCGGGCACGTTTGCAACCCATGTATGGGTGCCGCCGACCAATCTGGTGGACAAACCGCCGGAGCTAAGCTTTGCCGATTCCGCCTGCCTGCCGACGGCCTGGCTGACCGCCTACCGGATGCTTTTCAGCCAATCCGGAGCCCGACCGGGCGACACCGTACTGATCCAGGGCGCGGGCGGGGGAGTGGCAACGGCGCTTATCGCACTTGGCCGACACGCGGGGATGCGGGTCTGGGTCACGTCGCGCGATGAAGCTCGTGGTGCCAGCGCCGTCGACCTTGGTGCGCATCGGGCGTTTCGAGCGGGGGCTCGGCTCCCGGAGCGGGTGGACGCGGTCATGGACAGTGTCGGTGCCGCCACGTGGTCACATTCGGTCAATGTCCTGAAGCCGGGTGGCACGCTGGTGATATGTGGCGCCACCTCGGGCGACAATCCTCCCAAGGCTGAACTGACCAAGATCTTTTTCAAACCGCTGCGGGTAATCGGCTCGGTGATGGGTACCCGAGACGAGCTGATCTCGCTGACACAGATGCTCGTGGCTACCGGCGTACGGCCGCACATCGACCGCATACTCCCGCTCTCCGATGCTGCAGCCGGGTTCGCCACCATGATCGCCGGTGATCATTTCGGGAAGATCATCTTTGAGCCATGAGCCGGATCACCGACGAGGTGGTCCGTTGGTCGCTGACACCTTCCCCGAAAGTGGTCAGAGACGAAGGCGCCTCGCCGGTTTTGATGTCGCTCTGACCACTTTCCGCGGTATGGCGAGTCCTATTCGTCCTTTTCGTCGTCCAGACGGGCGAGCCAGGTCGCCAGCCGCTCTATGGGCGTCTCAAACTGGGGGTGCAGATCGACGAACGTGCGTAGCTGATCAGCCAGCCACGCCATAGTCACCTCGTCATCGCCCCGACGTGCCTGGAGCTCCTCAATACCGCGATCAGTGAAGTACATGAACCGGCCCGTCAGGCGAAGGCGGCCTCCATCAGTGCACGCTGCTGTTGCAGGTGAACAGTCGTCGACCCCACCGACGGCGCCGACGACTCAGGTCGGGTCACCTTTGTGAGCTGCCACGTCCGACCTGGCTCGGTCTCGGCAAGGCGCTGCGGGAGGTTGAGTGCCATAAAGGGCCACGCGCCCTGATTGAGTGGCTCGTCTTGCACCCAACGCAGCTCTTCGACGTTCTCAAAACGCTTCAGCTGCTTGACGATGTCCTTGATCGGCAGGGGATAGAGCCGCTCCACCGCGAGGATCGCAACCTCCCCATCCTTGCCGGCCTTGTTGCGAGCGTTCACCAGATCCCAGCGGATCTTGCCGGTGCACAACACCACCAGCCTGACCCGGCTCGGATCTTCAATGGTCGGGTCACCCAACACGGGCTTCCAGGACCCCTGCGTAAAGTCCGACGGCTCTGAGACGGCGAGTTTGTTGCGCAACATCGACTTCGGCGTCATGACAATCAGCGGCCGATGCAGCTCGCCCAATGCCTGCTGTCGCAGCATGTGGAAGTAATTCGCCGGAGTCGACGGCTGGGCAACCGTGAGTGCATCCTCCGCCGCTAGCTGAAGGAAGCGTTCCAGTCTGGCCGAGGAGTGGTCGGGCCCCTGGCCCTCATAGCCGTGCGGCAGGAGCAGCACGACCCCGGATTGCTGGGTCCACTTGGCCTGACCCGAGACGATGAACTCGTCGATGATGGTCTGCGCGCCATTGGCGAAGTCACCAAACTGCGCTTCCCAGAGAACGAGTGCCTCTGGACTCGCCACCGAGTAGCCGTACTCGAAACCCATCGCCGCGTACTCGCTCAGCAATGTGTCGAAAATGTGGAACTTGCCCTGGTTTTCATCCACATGCTTAAGCGGCACCCAAGATTCGCCGGTCTTGCGGTCGACGATGGCAGCGAAACGCTGTACGAACGTGCCGCGTCGGGTGTCCTGACCAGTCAGCCGCACTGTACGGCCCTCGATGAGCAATGAGCCGAAAGCGAGAATTTCAGCCGTGGCCCAGTCGATCGGCCCCTGCGTGATCGCGGCCGCCCGTCGCTGCAGCTGCGGCATGACCTTCGGATGGACCGTGAAGCCGGTCGGGAATGTGGTGTGCGCGTCGGCGATCTTCTTCAGAGTCTCCATGGTGACCGCGGTGCCGAATTTCGCGACAGATTTCTTCGGGTACGCCGGCACTCGGCTGTATTCCAGGTCCGCAGGCGGTTGAGTGCTTCCGCGGACTTCCTTGAAGACAGTCTCCAGCCGCTGCTGGAAGCGCGTCATGACCTTCTCGGCATCCTCAACGGTGATGTCACCGCGACCGATCAAGGCTTCGGTATAGAGCTTGCGGACCGACCGCTTCTTTTCGATCAAGTCATACATCCGCGGCTGGGTGAAGCTCGGATCATCGCCCTCGTTGTGACCGCGGCGGCGATAGCAGATGAGGTCGATGACGACGTCTTTGTTGAATTCCTGCCGGAACGCGAACGCCAGCCGAGCCACCCGTATGCAGGCCTCAGGATCGTCACCGTTTACGTGGAAGATCGGAGCCTGGATCATCCGAGCCACGTCAGTGCAGTACATGGAGGATCGCAACTCGGTGGGAGAAGTGGTGAAGCCGACCTGGTTGTTCACGACGATGTGAATGGTGCCGCCAGTCCGGTAGCCACGCAGCTGGCTGAGGTTGAGAGTTTCGGCGACCACACCCTGGCCTGCGAATGCGGCGTCACCGTGCATCAGCACTGGCAGCACGGGGAACTCGGCTCCGCGGTCGAGGATGTCCTGCTTCGCTCGGGCGATGCCTTCCAGCACCGGGTTCACCGCTTCGAGGTGGCTCGGGTTGGCCGCCACCGACGTCTTGATCGTCGCACCGCTCAAGGCAGTGAACTTGCCCTCAGATCCGAGGTGGTATTTGACGTCTCCGGAGCCCTGGACGGTACGCGGATCGAGATTGCCCTCAAATTCTCGGAAGATCTGCTCGTACGACTTGCCGACGATGTTGGACAGCACGTTGAGCCGGCCGCGGTGCGGCATGCCCATGCATACTTCCTCCAGACCAGCCTCGGCTGCCTGCTCGCACACCTCGTCCAACAGCACGATTGCGGATTCGCCACCTTCGAGTGAGAACCGCTTTTGGCCGACGAATTTGGTCTGCAAGAACGTCTCAAAGATCTCGGCCTCATTGAGCTTGTCCAAGATCCGCAGATGCTCGTCGCGGGGGAGTGACTCGTGCGGCCGCTCTACCCGATCTTGGATCCACTTCCGCTGCGCGGGCTCTTGGATGTGCATGTACTCGATGCCGATGGTCCGGCAGTAGGAGTCGCGCAAGATGCCCAAGATCTTCCGCATCTTCATTCGGCCCTGACCGCCGGCGAAGGATCCAGTCGCGAACTCCCGATCAAGGTCCCACAGCGTCAGGCCGTGCGACTGCACATCAAGATCATGATGGCGCCGCTGGCGATACTCCAGAGGATCGGTGTCGGCCATCAGGTGGCCGCGTACCCGGTAGGCGTTGATCATCTCCATGATCCGGGCCTGCTTGGGGATCTGGTCCTCGTGATCAGTGCTGATGTCTTGAGCCCAGCGGATCGGCTCATAGGGAACGCGGAGCGCGCCGAAGATGTCGTCGTAGAAGCCCTCCTCACCAAGCAGCAAGGCGTGCAGGTGTGCCAGGTACTCGCCAGATTGGGCCCCCTGGATGACCCGATGGTCGTATGTCGAGGTCAGCGTCATGATCTTGGAGACGCTCATGTCGCTGAGTCGATCGGGATCGGACCCCTGGAACTCAGGTGGGTATTCCATGGAACCGACGCCGATGATCACGCCCTGACCCTGCATCAAGCGCGGTACCGAGTGGCTGGTTCCGATGGTGCCCGGGTTCGTCAGAGTGATGGTGGTGCCGGCGAAGTCCTCGACGGTGAGCTGCCCGGCCCGTGCTCTCTTCACCAGCTGCTCGTACTCGTTCCAGAACTGGGCGAAGTCAAGCGTCTCGCAGTTCTTGATGCTGGGTACCAGAAGTTGCCGGGTGCCGTCCTCCTTGGGTAGGTCGATTGCCAGCCCGAGATTGATATGGGCTGGTACGACGAGTGTCGGCTTGCCGTCGATGACGTCATAGGCGTTGTTCATGGCCGGCACGCTCTTCAGCGCCTGCACCATGGCGTAGCCAATGATGTGGGTGTAGGAGACCTTGCCGCCACGAGCCCGACGCAGGTGATTGTTGATCACCACGCGCTGATCGATGAGCAGCTTGACCGGAAGGGAGCGAACACTGGTCGCGGTCGGCACCGCCAAGGAAATGTCCATGTTCTTCGCGGTACGAGCCGGCGCTCCGCGCAAGGTGGTCTTGACCGGCTCCTCAACTGCGACGCTTGGCCGATCACCGGGGCTTGGTGGATCTGCCGGAACGCCGCCGCGGGCGCCCGGTGCGCTCGGCCTGATCTCCTTAGTTGGCGCAGGCTTCTCAACGGTCGGCGTGCGGCTCGACGTCGCCGGCTGCTCCTTTGGCTGTTCCTTTGGTTGGGCATCCGGGGAGGCCTGGGCAGGTGCCGGTGCCGGAGCCGCCTTCGCGACTGTCGGTTCCTTCTCCTCAGCCGCAGGCTCAGCTGCTGGCCTGGCCTGTGGTTGCTGCTCTACGGTGGCGGCGCCATCGCCATCGCCGGTGACTGGAGCGCCATGGGTCTTGAAGTAATCTGCCCATGTTTCATCCACCGAGTCGGGATCGGCGGTGTACTGCTCATACATCTCCTCCAGCAGCCAGTCATTGGCACCAAAGTCGGCTTCTGTGGGCGCGCTGGTTGATGATTGGTCGGGCACGATGGCCACTGTCGCCTTCTTCCTCATCCGCACTACTCGCGGGTTTACCCGCCTTTGGCCTGCTCCGGCACGCTTTTAGCAGGCGTTACCTAGGCTACCCACGCTTGTAGACCAGCCGGCCACTGGTTGTGTGACGCACCTCGTCAGCGTGGCGTTTCGGCAACCAATCAATCCCGGCGGGTCAGGGCGGATCTATCGCTTACCGCAGCACCGAGCGTGCGCCAAGCCAGCCAGCATGCCTCGACGGTGAAAGCCACCAAAGCGAGGTTCCGGATCGCCGTAACGATGGTGGCGATGATGATCAACGCGTGACCTTGAAGACCGAGGTAACTGTCGTACAACAGGGGATAGACCAGCTGCGTAAGCAAGGCCAGGATCAGGAGCTGTCCGGCCATCCGGTTGATCGCCGGCTGTTCGCCTGGCAGGGCCTGCGGCCGAAATGCTAAGAGCGCTGCCATCGGACCGCCCAGCCACAGCAGATACTGCGGGCTCAGGGTCTTGTTGGTGATTGTCATGATCGCGACTATCGCCACAATGACAAACCCGATAGCGACGGGTGTCGATCCGTCGTAGCGGAAGGCTCGGATGGTGAGCAAAATGATCAATGCCAGCCCGAACAGCGTCGCGATGTTGCTGATCGTTGCCCAGGTCTCGACACCGGAGCCGAAGATCTCATACGCCTGGTATCGCGACATGTCGACGGTCCAGTAGTCGGGCTTCACAGCGCGTGCCAACATCAGCGGCGTTGCCCATATCGACTCGATCTGCAGCCCACGGTCGGACTGCCAGGTCAGCGGCGAGATCAGCCGTAACCAGCCACCGAAGATCAAGCTGATCAAGGCGAGGCCGAAGCCGACGACGACAAAGGCGATGCCTGCCGGTCGCCTATCGGCTCGGTAGGACATGAAGGCACCGATGAGCAGCGCCGGCCATAGCTTGATGGCCGCGCCCAATCCTGTAAGGGCTCCTGTGACCCATGGCTTGTGTCGTGCTGCGAGGAGTGCGCCACCTGCCAGCACCGCCGGCAGCATGTCGAAGCGTAGGTAGGACAGCGGACCGATGAGCGGTACAAAGATCAGCCAGAAGTCGATCGCGGTGTCATGCCGTCGGCCAGCTGATCGCCAAAGCGCGTAGGTAAAGACGGCATCCAGGGCGAGCATGAAGATGATGAAGGCGACGAGATAGCCAACTCGGTTGCCAAGGGAGGCGCCATAGGGAAGCCAGAGGATCCAGACCACCGGTGTCGGATACTCGTAGAGGGTACGGTCAAGGCCGGCACTGAATAACGCGTTGATCTTGCGGTGGTAGTAGTAGACATCGCCCACCACGAAGCTCTCGAAGCTGGCCAATATGACCAACATCAGCAAGCGTGTGATCAGCCAGCCGATCACGATCATTCGAGGGCCGCGGTGCGCGTCGTACCATGCGACGAGACGGCTCATTCACAACCCCACAGATTCAGCCAGCAGGGATGCGTACATCGGAGTAGAGAGGCTCTCGGTCGACGACAGAACGCATGCGAACCTACCAGGAGCACACTCGGTTAGCCGCTAGTCATCCAGGCTGCCCATCGTCATATTGACGGTAGTCCCAGTCATCGCGCTCGCCTTATCGGAAGCCATGAAGACCGCCACGTTAGCCATCTCCTCGAGCGTCATCAGCCGTCGCGGGTGCGTCCTGGCTGCGAGGAACTCTTGCCACTGTTCCCAGGTCATTCCTGATGCCTTGGCGCGAGGCTCGAAGGCTTTCCTAATGGTGCCCGTCTCCGGCATGGCCTGTGGCCGCAGACCGACCACGCGAATTCCCTGAGGCGCGAGTTCGGCGGACAGGTCTCGAGTGAGTGCCTCCATGGCCGCCATCGCAGCACCGTAGCCACCCACTAATGGGATGCCCGTCCGCGAATGGAGTGCGGTAACTCTCATGATCACCCCCGATTTGTTCGGGATCATCCGCCGGGCCGCCAGGCGTGCGGTCACGAAATACGACGTCGTGTAGGTCGTGATCGGCAGCGAGAACTGCTCGACATCCAGCTTGATGAGCGGCACACCCAGAATCTTCGTATCGGGGACCCCCACCGCGTTGAACGAGATGTCGACGCGTCCAGCCTTATCGACGACGGATTGCAGATGGTTGTCCACTGCCTGCTCGTCAAGAGCGTCCACCTCCGCCGCCTCGGTGGATCCATTAGCGGAAACCACATCCTTGGCGACAACGTTGACGGGTGCCAAGTGGCGCCCGGTGAGGAAGAGACTGGCTCCCTCCGAGGCAAAGGCGCGTGCGACAGCGCTTCCAATTGCGCCTCCGGCCCCATAGATCACCGCAACCTTGTCCTTCAGCATCATCCCTTGGTTCCTTTCTTTGCCCGGTAGCTACCGCCGCCCATCTGATGAGTCAAGTCCAGCCGTCGATGAGGCAGACACCGCGACGTCGGGAAAGTGGGCGTTCAGGAACCGGATCGCGCGTAGCTAGCGGAACAATCAAACAGCGCCCAGTTCGTTGGTGGGTTGGTGTCAATACAGCATGGAAATGCGACATGAGGAGAGGTGAGGCGAGAGTGGAGCTGGTGACATCCGACCTGATCTCAAGGGCGCGGGCTGGGGACGGCGAGGCGTTCCGGGCGCTGACGGAGCCGCACCGCCGAGAGCTACAAGTCCACTGCTACCGGATGCTCGGCTCCTTCCAGGACGCCGAGGACGCCCTCCAGGACACGTTTCTGGCCGCCTGGCAAGGTCTCGAAGGGTTCGAGGGCCGCGCCTCGATGCGCACTTGGCTTTACCGGATCGCCACCACTCGGTGCCTCAACGCGCTTCGCTCGGCTAGCCGACGCCCCTCCAAAGATTGGGACATCGCTGGAGTGGAACCGCCCGAACCGACCCGGCTCGGCGAAGTCGTATGGCTCGAGCCATTTCCCGACGCCGTACTTGAGGGTGCGATCAGCGTGCCGCTCGGCCCCGAGGCCCGCTACGAGCAGACCGAATCCATCTCCCTGGCCTTCGTGACCGCTCTTCAGCTCTTACCGCCTCGTCAGCTCGCCGTACTCACATTGCGCGACGTACTCGGATTCCACGCGAAGGAGGTGGCAGACATGCTGGACTCGACCGTGGAATCGGTCAACAGCGCCCTCAAACGGGCGCGTGCCACCCTGCAGCACCGACGCGCGCCGACCGCTGAACACGGGCCGCCTCCCGCTCCTTACTCGCCCTCCGAGGATGCGATCGTGACGAAGTTCGTCCGCGCGTACGAGTCGGCCGATCTTGACGCACTGGTGGCCCTCTTCACCGACGATGTCTTCATCTCCATGCCACCGATTCCCCTCGAATATGAGGGCCGCAACGCCGGGGCCGGCCTCTGTGCCAGCATCTTTCGAGCCGGCCGAAGGTTTGACCTCGTCCCGACGCGAGCTAACGGTCAGCCGGCATTCGGGGCATACCTGCGCGCCGCTAGCGGCATTCGCCACGGGACCGGCCTCCTCGTCCTCACCTTCACAGGCGACCGGATCTGCGCCATCACGCGCTTCGACAACAGCGTGCTTCCATGGTTCGGGCTGCCGCTATCACTCCCCAGCCGATAGGCAGCTTCCGAGTGCGCTCTGGTATCGCCGATGTATCGATGACTAGGCAAAACAGTTGCGCAGCTGCCTAGATGGCAACCGTTTGGCAATCGTTGAAAGTTGCCGTGACTAGGTGGTCGATTGGCAATGGTTGGCGATGATTGACGGTGTGCGGAACGTGTCCTCAGTCTCCCGAGCGGGCGCGCAGAGCGTACGCTCGGTCACAACCGCATCCTCGCATGGCCCGTTCCATTCGCGCCCGTCACAGGTAGTGATCAATCCGCGCGAAGAGAAATCGCCGGTTCCTTCCGAACCCCGCGGTGTCTTAAGCACACAAGCCCAGACCGAAATAAACGAATACCTAACGAATACCTAAGGAGAAATGCCGCAATGAAGACCCCGCCAATCGTCTCGCCGCAGGAGTGGGAGGCAGCCCGTGAGGCGCTGCTCGTCAAGGAGAAGGAGCTGACCCGCGCGCTCGACGCTCTGGCGGCCGAGCGCCGGCGGATGCCGTGGATGGCTGTGGAGAAGGACTACCGCTTCGAGGGACCCAACGGACCGGCGAGCCTGGCGGACCTGTTCGAGGGCCGGAGGCAGCTGATCGTCTACCGCGCCTTCTACGCGCCGGACGTCACCACTTATCCGGCGTCGGGCGGCGCCTATCCGGAGCGGGCCTGTATCGGCTGCTCCTTCGGCGCCGACCAGGTGGCACACCCGGCCCACCTGAACGCGCGGGACACGACGCTGGCGTATGTCTCGCGCGCCCCCCAGGCTGAGATCCAGGGCTTGAAGGAGCGGATGGGCTGGGAACTTATCCCCTGGTACACGCTCACAGACGACTTCGACAAGGATTTCGGCGTGGACGAGTGGCACGGGCACAACGCCTTCATCCGTGAGGGAGATCGGATCTTTCGCACTTATTTCGTCAACGCCCGCGGCGACTCGCACCTAGGCACGACCTGGAGCTATCTCGACATCACTGCCCTCGGGCGCCAGGAGGACTGGGAGGACTCCCCCGAGGGCTACCCGCAGACCCCGCCGTACCAGTGGTGGAACTACCACGACGCCTACGGCCAGGGCGCGTAATCGCTCACGTCCGAGGCGTCCCGCTGGAGGAGATGCAATGGGACTCCCCGCGGGCGTCGGCTCTCGCCGATGCGTACCCAGCGTGTACCGAGGCGGAGGTCGTCAAGTTGAAGCAGCGGCAAATAAAGCATGACTAGGTCAACGCTGGCGCCCCCGGCGAGATTCGAACTCGCGCTCCCGCCTCCGGAGGGCGCGTAACGGGCTCTAGTGCCATGATCGGGATTCCCGCGGAAACCGTCCCTGAACTCTTGACAAATAAGGGAAACGGGTAGGCGCGGACACCTCCGCAGCTCTATTTGGATTTACCGCGTTTCTGCGGCCTCCTACGGCCTGACTGCGGCCTGGCGCTGGCGAGTCACGTGGCAGCATCCCGCCCGCGCAGAGCCTGCCAAGCTCGAGCAATCCGATCCCGGGCCCGCATCCGGCGCGTGCTTGGCGACCTGTCACCGTCCGGAGCCTTCCGATACTGAACCGCCAAGGACGTAATTTGACTGCCAGTCAGAACGACTCGCTGAAAATCATCCGGAACTGGCGCCAATCCCTTGCTCGGGTCAGCACCTCGAGTGGTCAGCGGTGGCGCAAGCACAAGCTCGCGCTGATCCATATCCAGGTCAGGGGTAAAACTAGCGACTCGGCCGGACCAAACCGCATTGTTGGCCAGCTTCACACGTACATACAGGTCGTGACCGGTAGGACGATCCGCGCGAAAGACTCTGGTCCATCCGCTGATCGGTTGGATGTCGCCGCCTCGACCAAACCGCATCAGGAGTAGATGCACGATTTAGCGCGCAGAGGCACGATAAACCTAGCTGCACACCCAAGATGACAACCGTGATAAGCCCGTCTAGTGAACCGATAACCAGGCTTCCCGCTTCGGCCCGTCGCGCCACTCTGACGACAGCAGGAATTTGAGAACCGATCACCACCACCGCTGCAAGCGCGGGCAAGCTAAAGGCAAGACTCGACAGCGCGACCCTCGACACCTCACGGAACGTGGACTCGTCGGATCCCGCCCGCCGCCTCCTGCTCAATAAGTCGAACGCAATCCCTGTAGTCAGTGACTATGTGGATCAAACCGAAAGCCGTCGTACCCCACAGCACAACTGCCAGGCGGCGGATCTGGCGACCGCGAGCCTCTGGTTGCCACGCCCGTATCCAGAGCAAAGCAACAACGGCCAACAGCTCGATGCTTAACAACAGCACTGTGGGCATCGGGTCTTCTGGATCGCGTCCGGCATCGCGGGCCGCCATGGCTCCAGCGAGGGCAACCGCAAGCGTGGCCAGACCGGGAAGTGCCGCAACGTACCCAATCGTCACTTGCCACCGCAGCCCTAGCACGATCGTGAGCGGTT
>DATDKX010000562.1:0-7401 GCA_036519615.1 Propionibacteriaceae bacterium | reverse complement strand
CAAATCCTCGCCTGGAGTACCAACTGCAGCATCAACTCGGGTTGAGGTCCCGGCGATTAGGCCGAGCGTGATCGCATCGCCAAACCGATCGCCGGCCTCAGCCGCCCCCGGAATTCCGGCAGACTGTTGATCAACAGCCCTTGGATCGTTGAGGCCGGCGGTAAAAAAGCCCACCCATCCGGCGTCGTTCTGCCCTGAGACATTGCCGCCCGGAACCCCGACAGCCACCATTGGCAAGTCGGCGCCCAGCTCATTGGTCGCATCTATCGCAGACCCCAGTTGATCACCAGCGGTAACGGTGCGTCCAAAGGAATCCTGGGTCAGCTGAGTGGAGGCTTTGCCCTTGCCGAGCCCACTTGAGGAACCCCAGATAACCTGTGCCAGCCCAGAATCGGCCTGGCCTGAAATGTCCTCGTATGGTGTTCCGACGAGCAGGTCGGTGTAGCCATCGTTATCAACATCAGCGGCCGCCACCGTAGACCCGAATCGGTCTCCGGTCGAGGCGGTATTGCCCACATTGCCCGAGCCCTGCACTAGGGTGTCGACCGACCCGCCGCCGATCGTGCCGCTAGTGCCGTACATCACCGTGATCTGCCCTGCGTCGGATACACCTCCCGGATCTGCGTAAGGATCGGCAACCACTGCATCGGAGAAGCCGTCACCGTTGAAATCTGACGAAGCGCCCTTGACCGCCGGCTTCGGCTGCAGCTTGATCATCTTGGCCACCGACGGGACACCCGCATCATCGGTGATAAAGAGCATGTAGTAGCCCGCTGGCGCGATGTTCGAGTTCGCTGGCGCCGTGGCTTTAAGCGTGTCGCCTGAGGCGGTGAAGGACAAAGGTATGTAGCGCTGTCCTTGATCTTGGCTGTGGGTGGCCGCTCCGAGGCGTACCAGCCCAACCTTGGCAATCGATCCGGCCTGCGCTGAGCTGATGTCGAAATCTTGTCCATAGGTAGCGGTGCTCGGTACGGAGCTGATCACCGGGCGAGTCGCCCGCTGCCCACTGCCGTCCTTCTTGAATAGGTAGGGCGGCTCGAAGTACTCGATGTTCTTCTCCAGGTATCCCAGGTTGACGCAAGAAGCGCAGACTCCGCCGCCGCCGGTGAGTACCCGGCCGTCGGGAAGCAGCGTGGCGCTGGAGTGGTATTGCCGGACACGGCTGGCGCCGGACAAGACTGTCCAATTCCCCGTCGCTGGGTCCCAGCGCTCGGCCGCGAACACGGGGTTATCGAGGTCGACGTTCGCGTTGGTCGCCTTGCTCATTCCGCCGGTTGCGAGCACGCTACCGTCAGCCAGGATGGTGAGGTTGTGTTGCCGTCGGCCCACCGACATAGAAGCGGTGGAACTTACTGTGGTGGTACTACCGTTGACGTCGACAACGACCGCCGTTTTGGTGGGTACGTCGCTCTGCCGCCCTCGGTGATGTCCCCACCACCAGCTACCAGCACCTTGCCTTTGTCGTAGGTGGCGAAGCCGCCGTAGGTGCGGTTAATGCCATCTCGTGCCTTTGTGGCCGTGATTGCCCCCGTTCCGCTCGTGTTGATGGTGTTCATCTGGGTGGGGGGACCCATCAACTCGACCAGCCCATTAGGACGGGTGGTCAAAAACGCATAGAGCCGATCGCTGTACCCGCTGGCGTTGCTCAGCCGGCGAAGCTTTCCGTCCGTCTGGTAAACCTCGGGGACGGTCGGACCGCCGCCAACGATCACTGCTTCGTTATTGCCAAGAGCCTGGACTGCGGGATACCAGCGCGCAGCCGCCATATCAGGTCCACGGCTCCAGGTCTCGTTCTGCCAGTTGAAGATGTGGGTCTGGACAATGCCGTCGAGCGCGGCATTCTTATTCCCGCCTGCCACCAGCACGTTGCCATTGGCGAGCTGCGTGTATCCAGCGCAAAAGATGTTGTAACCGGAGACGTCCTTGCGCACGGAAGTGTTAGTCGTGGGGTCCCAAACCATCGCGCGGGTGAAGCTATTGTCCGTCATCGACTCCGGCGCGTTCTGTCCCACTGAATCCCAGATCAGCACCTTGCCGTTCGGCAGCACAGTCTGGAAGATCGGCACGACGCTGGTGGACAGCACCGAGCTCCAGTGGCCGCCCTGGCCGGGGTCTTGGGCCGCGGCAGCGGAGAGTCTCGCGTTGGGTACCGTCTGATCGTCGGACTGGCGGCCGGGAGTGTGTCCGGTCTCCTCCTTGATCTTGGTCGCGTTAGCTTTGGTGTCCTTTTCGATCTTCTCGATCGAGGTACCAGCAAGATCTTGCTTGGCGTGCTCGGCGTCGTTCTCATCACCATCGCCCGGATGGGCGACTGCTATGCCGACTCCGGTGCTGACACCTGTGATCAGACCCAACAGTCCAGCCAACGCGCTGGGGCGCCAATACCTGCGCTGCATAACTGCGTCCCCCCGAACGCCGAAGCATATGTCCGGCTCAGTATGCAGCGATCAAGCATGCGCCACTTGTATTTCGGCCGAATTGTGCCGGATCGGGTGCTAATGGTTGGGGCTCGGGGAATCGCTTCGTCGCGTTCAAGCGCGACGGCCGCGCACCATCTCGACCACTTCGCGCAGGGCTTGTGAGAGGCCCTCAAGCCGTTCATTCTCGGTGCGATGCCACTCGTTATGAAGGGACACCTTGTCCGCAACTAGCAGGACTCCACACACATCGCAGCCCACGGTGCCGCCAGGAACCTCAGTCATGGCTAAGAGCGTGCCGCTTTGCGCGGCGGCCAGTCAACTGCGTCCATTACTGACCAACTTCGCGGTAACGTGATCATTATCAATGATCATTAAGCCCGAAAGATTCAGAAGAGGGAGCTATCACTGAGTACTCCGGATGACTCGACGATGGTGCCGAGAACGCTTAGACCCGGCCAAAGGGCGGAGGTCTGGATCGCCGAAGTGGAGCGTGGATCCGCCGAGCTGGCTTACTCCACCGACACACTGCTGCTGGAGGCGCCTAATTGGGCTCCCGATGGCGGTCTCCTGCTCAATGGAGACGGACTGCTGTGGCGGCTCGAGCTCGAGCCGGAGGTTGCGTTGCAGCGCGTACCTATCGAGGATCTGCCGCCGATCAACAATGACCACGTCCTCGACGCCAAGCGCGGTCTGATCTATCTATCCGCGAACGACGGCCACATCTACGTCGCCCCGATTGAGGGCGGCACCGCGAGGTGCGTTACGCATGAGTCGAACCGCTATCACTTTCTGCACGGCGTCAGCCCGGACGGCGCGACGCTAGCTTTCGTCGAAATCCCGCGATCAGATTTCTCAGTTTCCGGCCGGCTCGCACTCATTTCCACGGCCGGAGGCGAGACGCGGTATCCGGAGGCCGGAAGCAGTCACCTCGACGGCCCCGAGTATTCGCCCGATGGTGCGTGGCTGTATTTCAACACCGAGGAGTTCGCCAGCCGCCCGGGCCACGCCCAACTCGCTCGGATGCCCAGTGAGGGCGGGCCCATCGAGCTCCTCGTGGAGTCGGAGTCGGTCGACTGGTTCCCGCACCTGTCGCCGGACGGCGAACTTGCGAGTTACATCAGCTTTCCATCGGGCACGCTTGGGCATCCGGCCGATCTGGAGGTAGCGGTGCGGGTGATCCGCACGACCAATTGGCGCGACACCGTGTGGCAGTTCCCGCTCTTCGGCGGACAGGGAACCATCAACGTCAATAGCTGGTCGCCGGACAGTCGTCGGTTCGCCTTCGTTGCGTACCCGCTGCAGTCGGCGTGACAGGATGATCGAGCCCGGGATTAGGTCACTGATCGTGGCTCTCGGCTAAAGTTCGACGTCTATTCCGGCCTGAAGGAGCGATGAGGTGCAGGGGGTCCTGGCCGGATTCGCCACCATCGGCATCGTCATCGGCCTCGGCTTCCTGCTCGCCCAGCTGAGGATTCTCGATGCCAGTGCGCAAGGCGTACTGACGCGGGTGGCGTTTTACGTCGCAAGCCCGGCTCTCATGATCACCGTGTTGGGGGGCACGGATATCCACCGATTGTTCTCAGCAAATCTGATCGCCTCACTTGGTAGCGTGGCGATGGTCGCGGCCATCGCCGTCCTGCTGACCCGATTGCTCTGGAAGCGCGAAGCCGGTGACACTGTCATCGCGGCCTTCTCTGCTGTCTATGTCAACGCTGCCAATCTTGGCCTGCCAATCGCCGCGTACGCGCTGGGCGATGCCGCGTTAGTCGCGCCGATGCTGCTGGCCCAGTTGGTAATCTTGCAACCGAGCGGTTTGGCAGTGCTCGACGCGATCACTTATGTACCCGACCCAGGCACGTCCACCCGCCGGCTGCTGCTCATCCGGCTTAGCCAGCCATTCCGCAATCCGCTCGCAGTGGGTTCCCTGATCGGATTGATCCTCGCTCTCACCGGAATCAAGCTGCCGGTCATCATCAAAGCGCCGCTGACCCTGGTCGGCGCCATCGCAGTGCCATCGATGCTGCTCGCGTACGGCATCTCACTCAGACTGGGACCGCGACCCGGCGCCGGGGAGCCACAGATCCAGATCGCCACCCTGGCGACGCTCAAGCTACTTGTGCAGCCGATCGTGGCCTACCTCATCGGTGCGTACGCCGTGGGACTATCCGGTCACGACCTGCTCGCAGTTACCGTGATCGCCGCGCTGCCCACTGCGCAGAACATCTTCACCTTCGCCCTGCGTTACGACCGCGGCGTGATCTTGGCGCGGGACATGATCTTCGTGACTACTCTGCTTTCGGTGCCGGTGATCTTGATCATTACCTGGCTGCTGGCTTAGTCGGTATGACCCTCTTTCGACCTTGACGCTGGCTCAGCGTCCGGCATCACAGGTCTTTGCGCCAGCGCCGGCGCAATGCGTAGGCGGCTTCCTTTGGCTGACGATCGCGAGTGAAAACACCCTTCTTATTGCCGCCGACGCGCATGATTCCGGAGGTGGTGGCGAAGTCGGCGAAGTTCCAGACCTGTTCACCGACGACGGCGTCGATGCGGTCGAAGACCCTATGGTTCATATCCAAGTACTCAACCTGGTACTCCTCAGTCCAAGGGCTTGCATCGAGGGAGCGTAGTCCCGGATAAGTGTCGGCACCGTATTCAGTGATGATGATCGGTTTGCCTTCATTGGCCCAGCCTTTGAGCTCTTCCTCCCAGGCCAGTTCGGCTGCCGGCAGATCGCCGGTATTGACATACCAGCCGTAGTAGCGGTTCAACATCAAAACGTCACCAAACTGGGAGACCCGGCATTTTCCGTAAGGGGCCAGCATCACGTTGACGAAGCCGACAGGCCGCGTCGGATCAGCCTCGCGAGCCACATCGAACAGCGGCTGGAAGTACTTCTCCGCTCCCTCGGTATCCGATTCCGGCTCGTTCGCGATGCTCCACAAGACCACGCTCGGATGGTTCTTGTCCCGAGCGATGAGCTCCCGAATGGCCTGCGCGTGCACTTCCCGGGTTACGTCGTTGGCGGTCTCCGGCGAGAACGTCTGATAGCCCTGTGTGCCGAAGATTCCGCCGCCCAGGCCCATATTCAAGCCGACGGCGGCCGTCTCGTCGATGATCACGATGCCCTGCCGGTCGGCATAGTCGAGAACGTCTTCGGAGTAGGGATAGTGCGACGTGCGGAACGAGTTGGCGCCGATCCACTTCAGCAGCTCGAAATCGTGTACCAGATAGACATCGCTGTGGCCCTTGCCGATCACCGCGATGTCCTCGTGCTTGCCGAAGCCGGTGAAATAGAACGGTTCGCCGTTGATCAAGAACCGGATTCCGTCGACTTTGACGGTGCGTACGCCGACGCTCTGGTGGTAGCTGTCCACGACGTTGTCGCCGCGTTCCAGCTGAATCTCAAGATCGTAGAGGTAGCCATCTCCTGGTGCCCATCTGTGCACGTTTGGCACGCGCAAGGTGCCGCTTGATCCCGTGTTGGTGGTGATCTCGGTTCCCTCGGCGTCCCGCAAGATCACTTTCGTCTCAACATCATCGGCACTCTCCGCGTCGACTGTGTAATCGATCACGCCATTATCACCGTCGAGATCGGTAGTAACTGTGACATCGGTGATGTGAGTCGGATCGGTGGCGTAGAGCCAAACGGACCGGTGGATTCCGGCGTAATTAAAGAAGTCGTGCCAATAGCGCTGCCGTTTACCGGCCGGGGTGTCTTCAATAACGCCTGGCGGGATGGATTGCCAGTGCAGGGTGTTGTTGATCAACGCCGTAATGCGCACCGCCTGCCCGGCAGTGACATGCTCGGTGATGTCGGCCTCGAACGGGGTGTAACCGCCCTCATGCGACACCACTTCAACCTCGTTAACCCAGACCGTGGCCCGATGGGTTGCCGACTCGAAGTGCAGCACAATCCGCCGTCCCTCCCAACCCTGCGGCACCCACACACTGGTCTGATACCAAATGTCGCCGAAGTAGTCGCGGACCGTCGCATCGGCTGCGATGTCGTTGAAGCTTGCGGGCACGGCCATCTCCCGAGATTCCGGCAACGACCGGCTGAACCAATGGGCCGCGCGGCCCTCACCGTCGGGGTCAAGCTTGAACCGCCATAGACCATTCAGGCTCTTCCGCTCGCGGGTACTGGTGTCTTGAGGTCGCAGCATGAAAGGCTCCTAGGGCGTTAACGGATGACATGTCGGTTCATGATCAGCTTCTACGACTCGGGAAGCGGGGCTTGGACACCCACTGATTCAACGGCGGCGGCGCCGCGGTCGTCCTTGATGCCGTGGCGGGCATGAAGCTCTTTGACGATCTCGCGGAAGCGGGTGTCGGTGAGCGGATAGGCGAGGAAGATGACGCCGCCCAGGAGTGCAAAGATTGCCGGCCCGAGACCGACCAGCCCCCGGATCGTCAGGAGGGCGGAGTCAGGTTGTTCCGGCGCTTTGGCAACGAAACCGCCAAAGGCGAGTGCGTAGCCCGCGACTGCCCCGGCAACGGCCTGGGAGACCTTTCGGAAGAAGGAGTAGATCGCATAGGTGGCGCCCTCGGTCCGTTTGCCGGTCTTGTACTCGCCGTATTCGACGGCGTCGGCCTCAAAGGCGAAGAGCAACGACATCGATAGGTTCTGGAAAAGGCCGAATACAAAGAACGACACAACCACGATCGGAAGGCCCGCCGGCATCAAGAAGATCCAGGTGCCCATCACGATGAGACCCAGCGCCCCGATCAGAAACGTCTTCTTTTTGCCGATCCGGGCAACGAACCTGGGCACAATGGGCACCGCTACGAAAGTGGACAGCGACGTGGCGAGGACCATCCAGATCAGCTGAGTCGAGTTGCCCAGTATGTAGGCCGCGTAGTAGGCCTGGGACGCCTGGAGTCCGAAGACCCCGGTGAGGAACACCAGGTTGGAAACGCACAAGATCAGGAGCGGCCGGTTCTGCCTGACAGTGTCAATGGTTTCCTTGATCGTCACCGGTTT
>DATDKX010000561.1:0-14545 GCA_036519615.1 Propionibacteriaceae bacterium | reverse complement strand
GCAGTAGTTAGAGCCGTCAGGAACAGCGAGGGAGATGGCGGCGATCGCGTTCAGCGTTGATCTTAGGGACTTGCTACGGCCTCACTGCTGGTCGGCGGGGCGGGAGCTTTTTGTCATCCGGAACTCGCCGGTTTCGGCGAGGCCGCGCGCCACATCCCGCAGCTTCACGTTCAGATTCTGCGAGGAGCGTCGCAAGAGGTCGAAAGCGTCCTCCGGGGTGATCTTAAGCCGCTCCATCAAGATTCCTTTGGCCTGACCGATGACATCTCGGGACCGCAAGGCCTGCTGCAGATCACGGCCAAGATTCTGAAGGGTGCTGCGTTCATCAACCGCCCGGGCCGCCACCGAGGCGTGCGCGGCCAAGATGAGTCCAATCTCCTGCGCAGTATCGTTGAATGCAGACGGAATGACGCCGTAGGAGTTCAGGGATCCGCCGCCTGAGTCGGCGGTAGCGCTGCTCGCCGCGGCTAGGCGGTAGGAAAGGGCTGACTGTACGCCGGATTCGGTGGGGCGTGACGCCAGGGTCGGCCAGCGCTCATCGGGAAACGACTGCGCGTACACCATTGGGGCATCGGCGGCGTCCAGGCAGGGACCCTCGTCTAATTGGTACTGCGCTTGATCCACCGCCGCCGCGGCCGGATCGGTGGACGCGGCGGTTCGGTACCCGCTCGGCTCACAGAGGGTGACGCTCGCCATCCGGCAGCCGGCAATGGTTGATACTGCGGCGTCGGCGATCCGCGAAAGGACGTCATCGAAACTGTCGGCGCCGTAAAGCTGTTCGGCAAGGTCGGCGAACACCATCGCGAGGCGCGTGGGTGGGGCGTCGGCTTGCCGCCGCTTTGTCGCTTCATCCCGCTCCGCAGCTGCCGTCATCCGTTTGGTCCGCGCCTCTTCTCGGTTCTGTCGCGCCTGCGACCGTTCGGCACGGGCCTCGGACCGCTGTGCCGACACTTCAGACGCCTCAGCGGAAACGCCAAGCTGCGCTGCGCGGGCGTCCATGTGCCGTTCCCACTTGTCGAGCTCGGCCTCCCGGTCGTCGGCGGTCCGGTCCCTGCTGTCGGCCACCCTGTCTCGCTCATCAGCGACCTCATCTCGCCGGTCAGCAACGAAATCGCGCTTGTCAGCGGCCCATCCGCCTTCCTCGTCGCCAGACCCAGTGGACACCAGACCACCTTTCACTGCACGGCAAGCCTCTGTTACCAGTACCCCCGTCTCGGCCCGCCGCCGACCCGCCTTGACTACTCACCGGATCAAGGGCTGGCTTTCTCACTTTCGATAGCCCGGATGCAGACTGCCTGGAAGAGCATCCGGCAACATTCACACCTCCAGCCTGCTGCGGTCACCATCGGCCTCCACGACCAGGCGGTACTCGACGGCTCGAGCTGCTGAGCCTCTTATCTTGCAGGTTCTCCTTGAAGCGCGGCGGGCTCAGCGGTCGGATCGGCGCCTGGTTCGACCTCCGTCGAGGTCGGTGTCGATCTGCTCCTTGCGGACATCTTCGGAGACAGTCTCCTGGTCGGTCACCGTCTCGGTGCCGAGCCGGACCCGCTCCACCGGAACAGCCTCCTTCTCCACGATCGGACGCTCCTGGTGCAGGATGACCTCGTGCTCCTCTTCACTGATATTCGGGCCGGAACGGGCAGCGCCGACGTTCTTATCAGTGATTGGCTCCCGCTCGACCCGGACCTCTTCGCGGCTCACCGGAACAGTCTGGGTGACATTTTCGGTCACGACATACTTCCGGAGCCGCGCCCGTCCGGCTTCTTCCTTTCGGGTGCCGACCTTGAGCCGCTCTTCTGACCGTGTCATCGCGTCGTCGGTTGTGTCGTTGCTACTGGTGCCGTAGTCACCGGTGTCCGATGGTCCGGTCCTCTCGGTCCCGGAGGTATGTCCGCGAGGACTCGAGATGCCGTAGTGCGCGTACAGCCGCTGCTCCTCCGTGGGTGTGATCCGCTCATCGGGGTCTACTCGTGGAGCGTCCTTGACCTCGGTCTTGTTGTATGCCACGCGGATGTCACTGCCGGTGACGGTCGCGTCCTGCAATGGGACGAAGCTCTCCGCGGTGCCGAAGAGGCCGGTCTTTACGGTCACAAAGCTCGGCTCGCCGGTCGAGTCGTCTACATAGACCTGACCGATGCTGCCAATCTTCTGACCGTCGGCACCGACGACGTTGCCTCCGGAGGTCGCAAGACTCCCCATCTGGGTTCTGCTGATACGCATGATTGCTCCTTACTCGATGTGCACGTGCCTACGCACTGAAGACGCATGGGCAACCCGTTCATGACGCGATCGCGTTCCTACGACTGGTAAACCCAGGTTTGATGAATGCGGACTCGAGCGCGTGCCCGGCGATCCAGGATGGTTTCGAGGTTGAATGCAGAGGTGGTCCACCGCCCAGCCGAGCGACGTGCCAATCGAGCGCCATTCACAGGTTCTGCCCGAGTGCCCGACCCGCCGAGGTATATGAATCGCATGCTGCAGGCCTGTGCCGATGTTTACAGCGAATACCGCTCGAGTGATCGGGCGTAGTGTTCCAGTCATGGAGGGTGCGGAGCTCGATGGAGCTCGGCCGGACTCGGACGCCGCGCCCGATGTCGCGTCGCTGTTGCCGATGCTGCGGCGGATCGTCTTCTCTCGGGTGGGAAATGAAGCGGCAGCTGAGGATCTGGTCCAAGAGACGCTCGTCAAGGTGCTGGCTGCCGCAAACCGCATCGAGCCGGGGATGCTCGAGCCGTACGCCATTACGACGGCGCGCCACGTGATTGCTTCGATGTGGCGGTCGCAGGACACCCAGCGGCGTAACCAGCACCGCGTAGTCGGGATGGACCACGTCGACGCTCCGGATGAGCGACTCCTCAAAGAAGAGGAGCGCGCGGCGGTCTCCGCTGCGCTCGAGCATCTTTCTGAACGGGAGCAACAGACGCTGCTGGCCCATGAGGTGTCCGGGCAGGACATGAGATCCCTAGCGACTGAACTCAATACGACAGCCGGCGCCGTGGCGGCCCAGCTCAACCGGACGCGGGCCCGTATGCGGGTGGAGTATTTGCTGGCTCTGCACGACGCCGAACCGCCGACCGATCGTTGCCGTCCCGTGCTGTATGCCATATCGGGGGGCGATCGGCGTCGTCAGCGCGAGGTCGATGCCGCCCGGCATGTCTTGGAGTGTGAGTTGTGTGCCAAGCTCAGCGAGCCGCTTCTCGAACGACGGCCGGAAGGCGAGAACGAGATCACGATTCGCATCCAGCACGATGCCGATGTAGTGCGGGCCAGGAAGAGCGCACGGGAGCTGGCAACCAGGCTCGACTTCTCGCGGACCGACCTGACCCTGATCGCAACTGCCGTGTCGGAGATAGCTCGGAACATTGTGCGCTTCGCCGCCAAGGGCCAGGTGTACATCGAGCTCGTAGACCAGCCGCGGCCGGGTATCCGGATTGTTGCCCGGGATAGTGGGCCTGGCATTCCGGACATCGACCAGGCGCTCGCGGACGGCTACAGCACCTACAACGGTCTGGGGCTGGGCCTGCCCGGTGCCCGCCGCCTGATGGATGAGTTCACGCTCACATCTGAGATCAACGTTGGCACGACCGTGACGATGACCAAGTGGCGAACGGAAGGATGACCATGACCCAGGATTCACCCACGGCTGAGCGTTTAGCGGATGCTTCCCCTGCCATCGATCGCGTAGACGAGGACGAACTGCTACCCCAGCTGGTCGCGCACCTGCGTGAGCATCGCAGCCGGCTACGTGAAGAGTGGGCGAACCGGATCCACAGGGCCCACCTCCTCGAAGCGATGACGCCGCAGGAGACGACCGACGAAACGACCTCGGTCTACGATAACTACGTCGAGGTCCTCGAAACGGGCAGCGTGGAAGCCCTGCAGGATTATGCCCGCGATCTCTCCGAGCGCATCATTCCCCGCGGCGTCGAGACGCACGAGGTCGTCAGCATCGTGCTGCTGCTACGCGACGTACTCGCCCGATCGCTGTTCGAGAAGTACCAAAGAGACTTCGATTTCCTGAACCGGGTACTCGATGCTTACGAGCCCGCGGCGAACCGGATCGCCAACACCGTGGCCGTCAGTTTTGTGGAGGAACGGGAACGGATCATTCGACAGCAGCAGGACTCCATCCGTGAGCTGTCCACGCCGGTCCTGCCTGTCCGGGAGCAGCTGCTGATCCTGCCAATCATCGGAATCCTCGACACCGAACGCGCGCGTCAGCTGACCGAGCAGTTGCTGACCGGTATCCGCACTCACCGGGCGAGGGTGGTGGTGATCGACGTCACCGGGGCGCCGGAGGTCGACGAGGCAGTAGCCAATCACCTTGTGCGGACCGTGGATGCGTCACGTCTGATGGGCGCCAGCGTCATCATTACCGGGCTGTCACCGAAGATTGCCCAGACGCTGGTGACGATCGGCGTCGACCTCAGCAAGATGCACACGATCGGTGATCTGCAGGGCGGTCTCGAAGAAGCCGAGCGCCTGCTCGGCTACAACTCGGAGCAGGACGGAACAGCCGGATAGTGGACGAAGGGCCGGGGCTGGTCTCGATTTTGCGACAGGGCGACAACCTGATCGCGTCAATTCACACCGCCCTCGATGACTCCGAGATGGTGCGATTCCAGCGGAATTTGATCGAGCAGATAGGCCGGGATCGCGCCCGCGGCGTGATCATCGACGTGGCTGCTCTGGACGTTCTCGATTCCTTTGGCGCGCGGACGCTCCGTACTCTCGCCGAGATGGCGCGACTGCGCGGGGCCGAAACCGTGATCGTCGGCATCCAGCCGGACGTCGCCTTCTCAATGGTCGCCCTTGGTCTGGGTACCGGCACCGTACACACCGCACTCGACCTCGAAGAAGGCCTGGCCTACCTCGGCGGAACGCATAGCCTGCCTGCGCCGGACGGCACCGAACCACACTTCCGCCCGTGAACGCCCTAGAGCGCCTACGCCGCAACTACCGGGCGGCCTTTTTGCGGTATCTCCCGAACCGGGATGAGGCTGCGCTTGACGCCGGCTACCAGATCGGCCGATCCGCCGTCGTGGACGGACTAACCATTCTTGATCTTGTGCAAGTGCACCATGACGTCCTCCGCGAAGTCCTCGGCACCGGCAGCCCCGAGGAGCTCGACGGCTTGACCGCCACTGCCGGCGACTTTCTGGTCGAGGTGCTGGCCACGTACGAGATGACGCGGCGCGGCTATCTCGCGAAGTCCTGAGTATCGACGACCCACGTCACGCCCCCCAAACCGAAGCGTCTTCAGTCTTGGGCTATGGGGGCGGAGTGGATTGCCCTTGCGCGCCCCTCAATAGATCCGAAGTCGGTCTAACGACGGAGCGGATGGCGACAGAATTGGATGCTGGTCTGGTGCGGGGTGGGCCTGAGCCTGGTAATCGGCGAGTCCATTGAACGTCGAGTGGGCTAGCAGCACCACGTGGCTAGTTGGAGAACGGGGAGAGCTGGTTGTGAGCGGCAGCGCTATAGATCGAGGCTACGTCGAATGGCTACAGCAGGAGTCGATGCTGGCACGCGGCGCGGCGGTTGCTTCCCAGTTCGCCGGCTCGGGTGGTATGTCCCAAAGATCATTCGCTCAATCGAATCCCCGGGCTGCAACCCAAAAGGCGTCCGTGTGGTTCACGGCGTACCCCATCTCGATGATCACGAGGGCCGGTGAGTCGTTCCTCCGCATGTTGGCGGACGAGGACCTGTGGCGGCTATTTGAGGCTATCGGGGTCGACGCGGTGCACACCGGACCAGTCAAGCGGGCCGGCGGTATCTCTGGTTGGGACGTGACACCTAGCGTGGACGGGCATTTCGACCGAATCAGCACTCGGATCGATGAGGCATTCGGCACTGAGGTGGAGTTCCGGTCAATGTGTGAGGTGGCGGCCGCGCACGGAGGCACCATCATCGATGACATCGTGCCGGGCCACACGGGCAAGGGTGCCGACTTTCGTCTGGCGGAGATGAAGGTTGGTGACTATCCGGGCATCTACCACATGGTGGAGATCCCGCCCGAGGACTGGCATCTCTTGCCTCCGGTTCCACAAGGAAAGGACTCGGTCAACCTCGATCTGGAGGCCGAGGATCGGCTCGCGAAGGCCGGTTACATCATCGGCAAGATGCAGCGGGTTATCTTCCATGAGCCGGGTGTCAAAGACACGAACTGGAGCGCCACCGCGGTCGTCACTGGTGTAGACGGGGTGGACCGTCGCTGGGTGTATTTGCACTACTTCAAGGATGGTCAGCCATCGATCAACTGGCTGGACCCCACGAGCGCCGGCATGCGGCTGGTGATGGGTGACGCTTTGCACGCGCTGCATGACCTTGGGGCCGGTGCGTTGAGGCTGGATGCCAACGGCTTCCTCGGTGTGGAGAAGAGTGCCGAAGGCGGCGCTCCCGCCTGGTCGGAAGGACATCCCCTCTCGGAGGCCGCCAACCAGATGATCGCGAGCATGGTGCGCAAGGTCGGCGGCTTCACATTCCAGGAGCTGAACCTGGCCATCGACGACATCAAGAACACCAGCGAGCTCGGCGCTGATCTCTCTTACGACTATGTCAGCCGCCCGGCGTACCACCATGCTTTGGCTACCGGCGACACCGAGTTCTTGCGTCTCACTCTGAGCACTGCCCTCCGGATGGGCCTGCAACCAATCTCTTTGGTGCATGCCCTCCAAAATCACGACGAGTTGACCTATGAGTTGGTGCATTTCGCCGCAACGCACCGAGACGACATTTTCCATTTCCGTGGCACCGACGTGACCGGTGCGGAGTTGGCGATCAGAATTCGTGCGGAGCTTATCGAGCGGCTTACCGGCGCCGCCGCGTCGTACAACGACATCTTCACGACTAACGGAATAGCGTCCACGACCGCAACTATCATTACTGCCTCGTTGGGGATCACCGACATATCGATACTTGACCATGAGGTCATCGAGCAGGTCACACAGGCGCACGTGTTGCTAGCCATGTTCAACGCGTGGCAGCCTGGTGTATTTGCTTTCTCAGGCTGGGACGTCTGCGGGATGCTGACGCTGAAGCGATCTCAAATTGCACATCTTCTGCGCACTGGTGACACTCGCTGGATCCAGCGCGGCGCGTACGACTTGATGGATTATCAGCCGCAAGCAGGCGAATCATCATCGAAGATGCCCCGTGGCCGGAGCCTTTATGGATCACTACCTAAGCAACTGAAGAACGAAAATTCATTCGTGTCGCGGCTGCGCGATATTCTGGCGATCCGTCGCCGCTACGGAATTGCCACCAGTACGCAGATCGATATACCCGCCGTGTCCAACAAGGCTCTGCTCGTTATGGTTCATCGGCTTGATAGCGGGCCCATTCAGGTAACCGCCTTGAACTTCTCGAGCCATCAGATATCTGACCAGGTGGTCTCCGAACATCTCCACCCGGGCGCCATGGCAATAGATATGTTCTCCAAGAAAAGGCTCGGCCCGGTTGATCAGTGGCGCACCTTTCCGATCAGCCTGAGCCCGCATCAGGGCATGTCAGTTCTTGTCGTCAACACGCCCGAAGCGGACCGCTTCGCCACCGCTGTGGGCAGGGAGCGCACCAACAGGCACGGGCGCACACCCAGTTGACACGAACGGTCGCACCGACCCCGATCCGGCAGCGAGTCGCTATCGTCGTAGCCGCCGATCCCGTCCTTGCATGAACAGCCGCGTCATGGTGGCCGCTGGTAGGCGTCTTCAACGGTGGAAGCACCGACGGCTGGCGGAGCGCGTGGGGACATTCGGCCCGGCTCCGCTGCCCGCGGTCCTCTGGGACACGGTTATCCGACCGGAGACCCGAAGTCCAAACGTCTAACCGAGAGTAGAAGGCCACCACGATATGACTGTTCTAGACCAAGCCTCCCCCACGGAAGCGGTCCAAAGTACTGTTCAGGAGCCGGCGTCCGAGCCGATCGATTCGGAGGCAGTGGTTGCTGTCGTGATGGATTTCGTCGGCGCCACACTTCGCCAGCTCGACCACCTGCTTGAACGCATGCGGCTCAGTCCATGCGGCCCGGGCGTGACCGGAAGCCTCTTTCAGTGGTCGAGACGCACGCTGGACGGCGTTCGTGTCACAGAGGTTTGGCAATCGCGCCAATATTTCGAAATCACTTTTCGCGAGGACATCCAACCGCGCCTGTCCGGAATTGGCCTGCCGGACCCCGAAATAACGACCTACGAAGTCCACAGCTTTCTCACCCAGGGGCCAACTGTCGCCCAGCAGGCGAGAGGCGTGGATCGAAGTGAGCTTTGAGGAAGCGGCGGTCGGCCGCTACCCGCTGCGATTGAAGGAGGTTCACGTGGAAGATGACGACAAGATCGCTTCTCTAGATCAGCCAAGTCAATTCTTCGCAGCTGACGATGCCCGTGTGGTTGTGGATTTCACAGTCGGACCACCTGGTGTCGGCCCGGTGATCGGCTTCGACTCCGACGACTTCTTCTCTTCGGCATCAGACGCGGACATCGACCGCGATCGAACCGACTGACCCACTGGAGAGGGCATTAGTCAGATGACATCCTCGACCGAGCAGCTTGCGCCTGCTCTGGATGTCGACGCCCGCCTTACCGGGATCGAGCGCGGTTTGACTCTGCTGCTCAACGTCACCCCGGTCAACGCAGCAACGGCGTGGGCGGACTTCGAACGAAGTGATTTTGGCACGGTCCCCATTCTTCGGCTCAGACCGCTGGAATTCGAACCGCTGGACCGCGAGGTGCTGCAGCCACCGTGGGTGCGTCCACGCTGGCTGGATGTGCCGGGGGCTGGTGAGCGGTTGGACAAGTTGCGCGCGGGGGTATCTGTCATCGATTTGTATGAGGGAGATGGATCGGGGTGAGGCTTGCCTTTTTCGTCAACGATGTGGCTACTGAGATTGATGAGTACACCACGACCCGTCTGGCCAGGGCTGCGGCGCAGCGCGGCCATCAGGTGTGGTATGTCGGGCTTGGCGAGGTGGAACTGGGGCAACGTAATGGCCAGCTGATGGCTCGAGCCCATGCCGCAGAGTTCGATAAAGATGACACGCTGGAAACCTTCATGGCGCGCATTCAGGGCCGCGAGGCTGAACGGTTGGTTCTGGACGGCCTCGACGTGTTGTTTTTGCGGAACGACTCGATCGAGGATTTGCAGCAGCGGCCGTGGGCAAGTCCGCTGGGTGCGGTTTTCGGCCAGATGCTGAAGGCTCGAGGGGTCACGGTGGTGAATGACCCGGTCTCGTTGATGCGGGCAACCAGCAAGTTGTATCTGGAGGAGTTCCCCGAGATGATCCGGCCGCGATCGCTGGTGACCCGCGACCCGGATGCGATCGGGCGGTTCGTCGGCGAGGTCGGCCGCTGCGTGGTGAAGCCTTTGTACGGGGCCAAGGGTCGGAACGTGTTCATGATCAACAATGAGTCCGAAACCAATCTTGCGCAGATGAGCGAGGCGGTGCTCCAAGACGGCTACGCGATTGTTCAACAATTCGTCGACGGCGGCGAGCACGGTGATGCCCGGATCTTCCTGCTCGAGGGAGAAATCCTGCAGCGGAAGGGGAAGCTGGCCGCCTTCCGGCGAGTGCCTACCGGTAACGACCCGCGGGCCAACATCAGCGTGGGCGGGCGTTCGGTTCCTCTGCAGATCGGTGACCTGGAACGCGGCATCGTGGAGGCGATGAGCAGCAAACTTGTCGCCGACGGCATGTACTTCGTCGGCATCGATGTGATCGGCGGCAAAGTCGTGGAGATCAACGCTGAAAGCGCAGGCGGCATGCAAAGCGTCGAAAGGCTCTACAACATCGACGTCTGCCCAACCGTAATCGAAGCCCTAGAGCGCCGTACCGGCTCGAAGTCCTAAGCCATGAGGCCATCAGGGAGCTGCGGAGGCTCTCGGGCGACCAGTCAGACTACGAACCACCCCAACGGATCGGCCTCGCCGCGTACCCCGTAAGGGAGCGTGGCAACCCACTGGTCGAGGGCCCGGGACCATGCCGCGCAGTGCTCTTGGGCCCGTGCGTACTTGATTCGCAATGCATCGAGACGATCCATGACGGCAGCGTGCCATTCCGATTCGACAAGCCGCGGACTGGCTAGCCGGATGCCGCGGGCGCCATCTGCCCCTAACGTGCCCCGCCTGTTCAATACCCACCGTCGCCAGCCGTCGCCAACCCCTGGTCAGTCGCCCCGAGCCCCAGCCGTAGACGACTCCAGCCATCGGACCGTCATCAAGCGGGGACTATCTCGTAATGCGGCGCTCAGAGAGATTCTGAGGCTGCCGCAACTCGTTCGATCGCACAGCGAGGCGGGCCGGTCCAAGTCGGCCGTCAGCCGCCCATGGTGAGTTGGTAGCGGCCGGCGGCGATGGCGGCGATGACGCCGCCGTCGATGAGGAGGTCGGTGCCGGTGATGAAGGTGCCGTCGCGACCCATCAGGAATGCTGCGGCGGCTCCGATCTCGTCCGGGGTGCCGACCCGTCCGGCGGCAGAAGCTTTGATCATCCGCTAGTAGCCCTCGCCGGCACCGGAGTTGAGCTCGTCGAGGGCCAGCGGGGTCATGATGATGCCCGGGCTGATCGAGTTAAGGCGGGCGCCGCGGTCGCCCCACTGAACGCTGGCGGCTTGGACCCGGACAATGTTGGCTCGCTTGGCCAGTGCGTACGCGGCTCCGGAGCTGGTGACGACGTCGGGTTGCAGGAACGGCAGGGCGGGCAACTCGTCAGCGGGTGTTGTGGCCAGCGCCTGGTGCTGCTCGGCCGGCAGCGGGGAGATCATGTGGCCGGCTTGGCTGGCGATCACGACGCCGGACCCGCCGGCCGCGATGACCTGGCCGAACTCCTCCAGTACCAAGGCCACGCCGACGAGGTCGACAGCGATGATCGCCTCCGGCGAGGCCTGCGCCGGGGACAGCCCGGCGGTGTGCACCACATCAGTCACGGCGCCAAGGTCGCTGGCAGTGGCGGCGAGGTCGTGGACGGATTCGTGGGAGGCGACGTCGACCGTCGCCGTGCTCGTGGTGAACCCGGCTCCCTGCAGCGTATCCGCGGCTGCCGCCGCTGCTTTCTCGTTGAGGTCCGCCAGCAGGATCGTCTTGCCGACCCCGATGCGGCGGGCGATCGCTTGACCCATGGACCCGGCACCGATAACGACAACCAGCTCGGGTCTTGCGGGCACGGTCACTGTGGTCCTTCCGAAAGGTCGCGGCCCGACTGAGCGCTCTGCGAGCGCTCAAACCGGTACAGAACGCTTCTCACCCTGCCCGGAGCAGCGTCGGCCTGGGAGACCGTGCTGTTCGGGGGTGCGACAGGGCCTCCCACCGCCAACAAGCAATCACGACGGCTGCTGTAATCCTTGACACCATGGCCGATCCCTCGCCAACCGGTGGCGGCACCGAACTGGGGCGTTTCCTGCGGGCGCGTCGAGCCCAGATCAGCCCTGCCGATGTGGGCCTCCCGGTGTACCAGGGCATCCGGCGCACCCCTGGACTGCGCCGTGAGGAGCTAGCCACTCTGGCCGGGATCAGCAACGACTACTACACCCGCCTAGAACGGGGCAAAGAAACCCATCCCAGCCCCGAAGTGATCGACGCGCTGGCGCGTGCGCTACAGCTGGAGAATGACGAACGAGACCACCTGCGGTCGCTGGCAGCCCTGGCCGCTCGACGAGCCTCCACGCCGCCACCACCACCGAGCAGGACCGTCCCAGCGGGGATGGCCATCCTCCTCGACAGCCTGCGCCCGTGTCCGGCTCATGTGGTTGGACGTAACGGAGATCTCCTGGCCTGGAACCCCGGCGGACTGCAACTCCTCGCCGGCATCGCGGACTGGCCTGCTGTACAGCGCAATGTCTGGCGCTACACCTTTCTCCACCCCGCTGCGCGGATCTTGTTCGACGACTGGGAAGGCCAGCTCCGCGGCTGCGTCACTCACCTTCGGGCGCTCTCCAGTCTCGAACCGGATGCACCCGACGTCGCCATGATCGTCGGCGAGCTGGTCATGAAAAGTCCTGAGTTTGCCCGACTCTGGCACCGCTACGACGTCCGCGCGCACAACCGAGGGCGCAAGTCGTTCCACCACCCCGATGTCGGCGACCTCGACCTCGGCTACCAGAGCATGTCGCTGAACGGAACACCCGGACAAGCCCTCATCGCCTACTACGCCAAACCGGGCACAGCAGAGCGAGCCGACATCGACCAACACCAGCTCCCGACTGAACAAACTGAAACAATCGACGCTCCCCACCCGAAGAGGTCTGACAGTAACCGTGACAGCAACGCGGCCGAGACATGACGGGGCGACGGCGAACCGGCCGGCACAACTCACGCCGTAGATGGACGGTCACGGACGCTTCCCCGAGCATCAGCCCGGCCCTACGGATCAAAGGAAAGATCGCGGAACCGGGAGCCAATCTGGGAGCCAGACCGCACAGCCGACCTTGTACGACCACGGACGCGCACGGAGCACAGACCGCAGCTTTGAGCGTGAAGGCAGACCCGCCGGACCAGTCCGGACGCTTAGTCGAGACCTACGGATCAGAAGGTTGGGGGTTCGAATCCCTCCGGGTGCGCCAGTGTTTACGCTAGTCAGCAGCCTAATCCCCGCTCAATCGCGTTGGCAGACTCGCCAAAATGACCAGCAACGCTGACAGCAACGCAGTTCAGTTCGGCTGAACAAGGACGCGGTCCATAGCGTCCGCGGCTGCGCGCAAAGCAGTCGGCATCACATGTGAGTAGAGATCTGTGGTCAGGGCGAGCTGCGAGTGCCCGAGGATCTCCATCACGATTCTTGCCGGCACGTTCTGCGCAAGCAGGAGGGAGGCGCAGGTGTGCCGCAGGTCGGGAAGCTGATGCGGCGAACGCCTGCTTTGGTGATCAGCTCATCGAAGAAGCGGTTCAAATTGCGCGGCTCGATCAGTGTGCCGACCGTTGACGTGAAGACTAGGCCGGAGTCGATCCAGGCCGGTCCGAGAGCAAGGGCTTCGGCAGCCTGATTCGCGCGGTGGGTTCGAAGCACCTTCGCCGAGGCTGCGGGAAGCGGAATTGTTCGGCGCGACTTGTTTGACTTTGGAGGGCCGAATACGAGGCCCAGCTCGGGCAGCCGCTGCACGTTCTGCCGGACGTGGAGCAGGCCACCTTCCAAGTCCACGTCATCCCAACGGAGCGCAAGCAATTCGCCCTTGCGTAGCCCCAGAGCTACACCGACGGCGAACAGTGCGTGCAAGCGATGATCGGCGGTCGCCGCCAGGAACCGGCTCGCCTCCTCAGTTGACCACGGTTGAACCTCGACGCGCTCGACCGACGGTGGACGCACCACCGTCGCCACATTCCGTTCGATCAACTCCTCCCGCACGGCTTCGCTGAGCATTGTGCGCAGGGTGCTGTGAATGATCTGGACTGAGCGCGCGCCAAGTCCATCCGCCGCTTTGTTGGCAAGCAGCGTTCGCACATGGGTTGGAGTCAGCGCGCGAAGGTTCATCCGGGCGAGCGTCGGAAAGATATGCAGGCGCAGCGTCTCCCGGTAGCTCGAGAGAGTGGAGGGACGGAGGCGGTGCCCGACGATGTGTTTGAGCCAGTGGTCCGCGAAGCGCTCGAGAGTCCACGACTCCACGGCGAGGGGAAGACCGGCCTTGGTCTTTGCGATCAGAACCGCCAGCTGATCAGCGACATCCTTGCGTGTCTTGCCGTACACAGCTCGGCGTACGCGGGTTCCATCGGGAGGCAGGACATAGCACGCAGCTGTCCAGCGCCCGTCAGAGCGTCGGTAGACCGAGCCCTCACCGTTGGCGCGCTGGTTCATGCCAGAGCATCTTGCTCGGTCAAGCGTTCGACGTACGCATGAACCGCGGCCACCGGAACCCGACGCGACTTGCCGATCCGCACACTGAGCAGCTGGCGGGTGCGCATCAGGTCATAGATGCGGGATCGGCCCACTCCGAGCGCTTCGGCGGCTTCTTCGGGGTAAGCAGCAACTTGTCCATGTACTCCTCCGATCTATCCGCGCGGGAAGCCGAGGGAGTGGCCGGCGAGGGAGCCACGTTTGACCACTCGATCACAGCTTGCTCCCTACCTAAGACAAATTGGACCAATCGGGGGTCATGACGGTCTGAGCGCATCCGAGGAAGCACCGTCATTAGCAATCCTCAGTGTCACAAGGAATCAACCAGAGCTTGACGCGGCACAAGATCATCAGTCATCGGCAAGATCATCACGGTGACAGCGAACAAGACAAGAACTCTGGGTCTTTGAACCCCTAAACATCGGCAGCGTCCATGCGACGTACAGAATGTCCAATTTCCCCAAAAATTTTGATGTGGTTGTATTCGTCGCCGCGCAAGCTGCATAGCTTGCACAACAGTTCCGCTAAGGGGCTCTTCACAGTTGAGGGTGTAGTCGCTGGTTGGATGGTGGCTGGCGCGTCGGTCCCGGGGTAGGTGTGGAGGTCTTCCGAGGATGGAGGTTCCTACGCCGTCCATCTGGAAGACCTCGACGTGCCTGACGCTACCGCTGTCTCTGCGTTCGCCTGTCCGGACCTGACCTTGTTCTGCCGGCTCGACGAGCTGGGCCTGGTC
>DATDKX010000560.1:0-5547 GCA_036519615.1 Propionibacteriaceae bacterium | reverse complement strand
AGCCGCTACGCTACGCCCCGGCCGTCCGACCTTGGCCGAACGCTCGCGGATGAGTGTAGGACACACCAGCTTGCCGACCAATCCAGTTGCGGAGTCCGGCCCCACGGAGGTTTGGTCGGCCTGAGCTGGCCCCGTAGGATTGCCGCGGCTCAGCGTGAGCCATCCTGGACGGTTTCTGATTCCGTCCGGCGCCATCATCACAGGAGTAAAGCAGCGTGCCCAGCACCGTCGAGCAGTTGAGCCCTACTCGGGTCAAGATCACCGTTGAGGTGCCATTCGCGGATCTCAAGCCGAGCATGGACAAGGCGTACGCGGAGGTCGCCAAGTCGGTCAACATCCCCGGATTCCGGCGCGGAAAGGTCCCGCCTATGGTGATCGACCAGCGCTTCGGCCGCGGTGTGATCATCCAAGAGGCGTTCAACAACTCATGGCAGGACTTCTATGGGGCGGCGGTTACTGAAAATCAGCTGTCCCCGCTGGCCCAGCCCGAGGTCGAGGTCACCAAACTCGAGGATGGTGATCTCATTGAGTTCACCGCTGAGGTAGACGTACGCCCGGAGTTTGATCTTCCCAACTTCTCCACACTCCAGACACAGGTCGACGCGCTGGATGTCCCAGATTCGCTGGTCGACAGCCAGATCGAGGTGCTACGCAATCGTTTCGGGTCTCGTGAAACGGTGGAGCGCCCAGCGGCTGATGGTGACATCGTCACGATCAGCCTGGTGGCAAGCAGAGATGGCGAGCCGCTAGGCGACGCGACCGCCGAGGATGTGGAGTACACCATCGGTTCCGGACAAATGCTCGACGGACTTGACGAGGCCGTGATCGGGCTGTCCGCCGGCGAGTCGGCAACCTTCTCCTCGACACTGGTCAGCGGCCCTCTGAAGGACGAGGAGGCCGATATCACGGTCACCGTCAGCAAGGTTCAAGAAGCTGAACTGCCTGAGGCCGACGATGCGTTCGCCCAAGAGGCTTCAGAATTCGACACCATGGAGGAGCTCCGTGCCAACATCAAAGAGCGCCTTACCCGGATGGCGCGGCTCGAGCAGGCAAGTCAGGCACGCGACGCCGTGCTAGAGAGCTTGATCGGGCAGGTTGACATCGAGGTGCCCGAGCATCTGCTCAACTCAGAAATCGATGTTCGGCGGAAGCAGATCACCGAACAGCTCGCACAGGCCGGGCTAACGGTCGAGCAGTACCTCGCCGACATTGCCGAGAATCAGACCGAGGATGAGTTCTGGGCTGACCTAGAGCAGCGGGGCGAGCAGGCCCTCAAAGCGCAGATCATCTTGGACAAGGTTGCCGATGAGGGCGCAGTCGACGTGGATCAGAACGATCTCACCCAGCACATCTTGCGTAAGGCGCAGACCGAGGGTGTAGCGCCGCAGCAGATTGCCGATCATCTCAAGGAACATCCTCATCACATCGAGGAGTACATGCTCGAGATTCGCCGCGGAAAGGCGCTGGCCATGATCGTCGAGTCAGCGACAGTCACGGACTCCAACGGGTCGGTGGTGCCGCTGGAGAACCTCCACGCGGATGGCAGCCTCCGCGAGCCGGAGGCCGAACCTGCGGACGATGATGCTGCCGAGGATGACGAGGAATCTGCCGAACCGGCGCCGACTACAAGCGCCTGATCCTCTTCGAGTCGGTGATCTTCACCCTTCTGCGCCCACAGCGAACACAGCCGATTTCCGCGCGACTCCCAAGACGCTCCGGGGTAGGTTCGTCAACGTGAAATCCGCTCCCAGATCTGAATTCTTTGGCGCCTCCGATCAGCCATGGGCGCCGCGTTCCATTGACTACAACGCAGGCAACCGCAATGGGTTCGGTCTCGACGACAACGTCTACCAATCCTTGCTGCAGAACCGCATCATCTTCCTCGGCTCTGAAGTCAAAGACGAAAACGCCAATGCCATTTGCGCTCAGATGTTGTTGTTGAACGCAGAGGATCCGCACAAGGACATCTATCTCTACATCAACTCACCCGGCGGATCGGTCGACTCCGGAATGGCGATCTACGACACCATGAAGTGGATTTCCAACGATGTTGCGACTGTGGCGATCGGATTGGCTGCATCTATGGGTCAGTTCTTGTTGTGTGCAGGCGAGAAGGGCAAGCGGTACGCCTTGCCGCATAGCCGGATCATGATGCACCAGCCCTCAGGTGGCCTCGGCGGCACGGCAAGCGATATCCGGATTCAGGCCGAGCAGTCCTTGCACATCAAGTCAACGATGCAGCGGCTGATTGCCGAGCACACCGGTCAAACCCTCGACCAAATCGAGGCCGACTCCGACCGGGATCGCTGGTTTACCGCAGAGCAGGCATTGGCGTACGGCTTCATTGATCACGTTTTTGCGACTGCTGCTCAGATCCCGTCGGCTCAGGCCCCGAACCAGTGAAGGAGCGAATCGAGATGAACAGCAGATTTGGCTCGCCCTTCGCTTTGAATCAGCACGCTTTGAATCAGCACACTGCGGATCAGCACGCGGTGGGTCAGCCTTTCTCTCCGACGATGGACTACTACATCCCGCAGTGGGAGGAGCGTACGTCGTACGGCATGCGCCGCATCGACCCGTACACCAAGCTCTTCGAGGACCGCATCATCTTCCTCGGTACCCCGATTTCAGACGACATCGCCAATGCCGTGATGGCTCAGCTGCTGTGCCTGCAGCAGATGGACGCCGAGCGCGATATTGAGATCTACATCAATTCGCCCGGCGGATCGTTCACGGCTCTCACCGCGATTTACGACACCATGCGATACATCAAGCCGGACGTACGCACGGTGTGCCTCGGGCAGGCAGCATCGGCGGCCGCAGTGATCTTGGCGGCAGGCACTAAGGGCAAGCGGCTGGCGCTGCCGAACAGTCGAATCCTGATCCACCAACCGGCGACCGAGGGCGGTTATGGGCAGTCCTCCGACATCGAGATTCAGGCTAGGGAAATCCTGCGGATTCGATCGCTAATGGAGCAGATGCTTGCCGAGGACACCGGCAGGACGACAGAAGAGGTCAGTCGAGACATCGAGCGGGACAAGTATCTGACGGCGGAGCAGGCACGCGATTACGGCATCATCGACGAGGTCTTGACCTCGCTGAAGGCTGTTCCGGTCTAGTGGCATCGCCTGCCTGACCAGTGGAGCAAATGTGCTCCATTTCGCGGTTGGGTCAGGCTAGGGTGGGAAACCAGCCACACGATCGGGCGCCAGCCAAGCGATCGGGCCCAAAAGATCGGGCAGAGAGAGGAGGCGGTGTGGCGCGCATCGGAGAGAGCGGCGACTTGCTGAAATGCTCTTTCTGCGGAAAGAGTCAGAAGCAAGTCAAGAAGCTGATCGCCGGTCCAGGGGTCTACATCTGTGACGAATGCATCGACCTCTGCAACGAGATCATCGAGGAAGAATTCTCCGAGGGCGGCGAGGTCGGCTTGCTCGATGAGCTGCCCAAGCCACATCAGATCCGCCAATTTCTTGATAGCTACGTCATCGGCCAGAGCAATGCGAAGAAAGCCCTGGCCGTTGCCGTCTACAACCACTACAAGCGCGTGCAAGCGCAGGCAGCCAATCCGGGTCGCCGCGTCGAGGACGACGGTGTCGAGCTGGCCAAGTCCAATATCTTGCTGATTGGCCCCACCGGCTGCGGCAAGACCTACCTAGCCCAGACGCTTGCGAAGATGCTCAATGTGCCGTTCGCAATCGCGGATGCCACGGCTCTGACCGAAGCGGGCTATGTCGGCGAGGACGTCGAAAACATCTTGCTCAAGCTGATTCAGGCCGCCGACTTCGATGTCAAGAAGGCGGAGACTGGGATCATCTACATCGACGAGGTCGACAAGATCGCCCGGAAGAGCGAGAACCCATCGATCACCCGCGATGTTTCAGGCGAGGGCGTACAGCAGGCATTGCTGAAGATCTTGGAGGGAACCTCGGCGTCCGTGCCGCCGCAGGGCGGGCGGAAGCATCCGCACCAAGACTTCATCCAGATCGACACCACCAACGTGCTGTTCATCGTCGGCGGCGCGTTCGCCGGCCTTGATCACATCATCGGCCAGCGCATCGGTAAGCGCCCCTTGGGCTTCAACAATGACATCGTCTCTCGCCGGCCGGAATCAGATGATCCCTTCCGGGACGTACGTCCCGAGGATCTGGTCAAGTACGGCTTGATCCCGGAGTTCGTCGGCCGGTTGCCGATGATCTCCTCGGTCAGCCCGCTGGACCGCGACTCGCTCATTCGGATTCTGGTCGAGCCCCGCAATGCGCTCGTCAAGCAGTTCCGCAAGCTCTTCGAGCTGGATGGAGTTGATCTTGAGTTCACTTCCGATGCCGTCGAAGCGATTGCCGATCTTGCACTGTTGCGCGGTACAGGCGCCCGAGGTCTGCGGGCCATCCTTGAAGAGGTATTGCTCAACGTCATGTACGACGTTCCGAGCCGCGACGACATTGCCCAAGTGATCATCACTGCTGAAGTCGTCAGGGACTCGGTGCTGCCGACACTGGTGCCTCGCGAGAAGCTGGCAAAGCGCGAGCGGCGCGAAAAGAGCGCCTGACCCCACCCTTACAAAAACCGGTCACAAACCACCCAGATGTGGCTGTCTTCTTGTTACATCTGACCAGTTTTGGCCATGGCGCGCCGCCACTGCCCATAGGGGCGCGCTCGGCCGGCTCGTCCGAGGAGCGATTGGTCGAACAAGCTCTGCCACGTAGCGAGCCGACGCGGACTCCAGGCCCGTCCGAGCAGGCGATCAGCTCTGCGATGATTGCGGCGCCGTCTCGCCGGAGGTGCTTTGAGGTGAAACCGTGCCGCTCCCAGCGGTCAGTGAGGAGGGCGCGGTCACGTTCCAGGTCGTGCGCGTGAACGTCAGCGTCACGGTGCCTCGCACCGTCGTACTCATGTATCCGCCGGGTCCCGTCGATCCGTAGATCTACACGGGCGATGAAGCGGCCCTGCTCGTCAAAAATCTCCTGTTGCGGGGTCACTGGAATCTCGGCGGCGTAGTGCAGCACACGCATGATCGCCTCCCAAGGGGACTCGCTCCGCGCATCGAGCAGGGGGATGACCTGTCGCAGTAGAGGTGCGCCGCGCCGCCGCTGACGGGCCGCGATCTCGAGGTCGGTCAGGGTGCAGTGTCGCAGCCGGAGCGCCGAGTCACCAAGGATGACCAGATCGAGCACACCGAGGTCGCGGGCAGCGGCGAGGATCGTCTCGGCCGCCGTGGTGATTCGGAGCCCGTTGACCAGATTCATCGGGAACGGCTGGGTGTGGCGGCAAACCAGCAGACCAGGCCGCCGGGGACGGGAATCGGCATTGAGCATGGCAGCGAAGACCGGATGGGCGATAGTGGCCGGCAGCCACCAGCCCCGGAGCCGCGCCGCTGTCAGGTGCGAGAAAGCGGCGGTTCTGGGCAGGACCAGCTGCCACGGGGCTAGTTCCTCCAACTGCGTACGGCTCAGCGCCGCGGCGTACACCCCGCGGGTGATGCGTTCCCATTCGCGGCCCCGCAGCCATCCCCGGGCGGGAAAGCGCGGTGTGAATTCTGCAGTCACGCCG
>DATDKX010000559.1:0-3022 GCA_036519615.1 Propionibacteriaceae bacterium | reverse complement strand
TTCCAAGCAGAACTGGCTGGCGTCCGAGGCACTCACACTGGCACCACGACACACTCGAGGCAACGCTCGCGAGTTAGTCACCAACCAAGATCACGCCGGTTCAGGCTCGACCTCGGCCGGGGGCTCACCCGGGCCGCCCTGACTGTAGTTGCCGACTCGGACGATCTCTCCATTGCGGACGTACCACACTGTGCCGTCCTTGTCCCGCAGCTCCGTTACGCGTAGGCCGATTGCCTCGACGATCCCTGATGCCTTTTCCATGTCCACGTAGTCACCGACCCCGAGCTGGTCCTCGACCAGCATGAAGACCCCTGACACGAGATCCTTCACAATGCTTTGCATCCCGAACGCCAGTGTCACGGCGACGACCGAGGTACCGGCAACAAGCGTGGTGATGTTGAAACCCATCTCGGCCAAGATCATCAGAATGGCGACAAGAAAGATCACGAAGCTCACCGCGCTATTGGCCAAGGAGCCAAGCGATTCAATGCGTTGTTTGCGACGCTCAGCGGATACCGTCGTGGCGTCGATCAACTTCTGGGCCATCTGATTACGCGACGTGAGCGGCCGGTCGACTGCCCTTCGTACTGAACGGTTGATCATGCGATGAAGTACCCGCCGCAGTACGAACGCCGCGATGATCAAGAGCACGATGCGAATCGGCTTGAAGACCACCAGCGCTGCGAGGTTGTCTGGTAACCAGTCCGGCATGTGCCTCAGCCTAAGGTGTCCCTTCCTATCTCATACCGACTTGTCAGGGTGTCAGCGGCCCATAGCATGCTTGCAGCGTGACCGAGAGGCGGCAGTACAAGATCAAACAGGCCAAGATCAAAACAGAGTGGGAGTGGCGGACTCTTCTCGCGGTGACAATCACCGTTCTCGCCTGGGCTTCCGCCTTCGTGGTCATCCGGTACGCGGCGCACGACATTCGCCCGGGAGCTCTCAGCCTCGGTCGGCTACTCGTGGCCAGCCTCGCGCTCAGTGCCATGATGATCGGTCGCAAGTTGGTCCGGATGACTGCTCGAGAATGGGCGCTGACGGCTGTAGTGGGCGTCGCCTGGTTCGCGGCCTACAGCGTTGCCCTGAATGCCGGCGAACAGCACGTGGACGCTGGTACCGCTGCGATGCTGATTCAGTTCGCGCCAATTCTGATTGGCGTGCTTGCGGGCATCCTCCTCGGCGAGGGCTTTCCACGCATGCTCGTAATCGGTGGTTTGGTGGCGTTCGCGGGAACTCTGATCATCGGGATTGCCACAAGCACGGGGAAAGCCGACCTCATTGGCGTGCTGCTGGTGCTGCTGAGCGCCACAACGTATTCCATCGCCTTGGTGGCACAGAAAGTGGTGCTCCGGCGAGTATCGGCCCTGCAAGTGACCTGGCTCGCCTGCCTGATTGGAACGGTTGCTTGTCTGCCCTTCGCCGGTCAATTGCTCCACGACATGGCTGCCGCGCCGCCCTTGCAAATCCTTGGAGTCGTCTACCTCGGCCTGGTGCCGAGTGCGCTGGCCTTCTCCACCTGGGCGTACGCGCTGAAACACACGACGGCCGGAAAGTTGGGGGTCACCACGTTCCTGGTTCCGCCGATCACGATCCTGCTCGGCTGGCTCTTCCTGGATGAGGTGCCGCCGCTGCTGGCGATTGTCGGTGGCGCGCTGTCGCTGGTTGGCGTGGCTATTGCAACCCGCCCAGTCAAGCCCAGAATTACTGTGCCTTCTGGTATGTGATTCGACCCGCCCAGATGGTGGTGACCACCGGATCGGGCAATTCCCGGCCGTGCCAGGGATTGTTGCGCGACAGCGAAGCCGAGGCGTCGCGATCCACCACCGCGCGAGCGCCTGGATCGATCAGGACTACGTTGGCCGGCTCACCTACGGCGAGACGCTGGCCCTGACCCGAAAGCCGGGCGATGTGGGCAGGCATGATCGACATCCGGTTCGCCAGTTCGGACCAGCTCAGCAGACCAGGGTTGATCATGGTCTCGATGACTACGGCAAGCGCTGTCTCCAGTCCGAGCATGCCGAAAGCGGCTTCGGCAAAGGCATGCTCCTTGTCGTGCCGTGCATGCGGCGCGTGATCGGTAGCCACCGTGTCAATGGTTCCGTCCGCCAGTCCTTCTCGAAGGGCCTCGACATGCTCATGCGGCCGGAGCGGAGGATTCACCTTGTACGTCGGGTCATAGCCGAGCACCTCACTCGTCGTAAGCGTGAGGTGATGGGGCGCGACTTCCGCCGTCACATTGATGCTGCGCTGTTTCGCCCAGCGAATGACATCGACGGTTTCAGCACAGGACACGTGACAGATGTGCAGCCGGGATCGCGTGAGCTCGGCGATCTGGACATCTCGCGCGACAATCCCGGCCTCGGCCGCGGGAGGCCAACCGGAAAGTCCCAACTTCCCCGAGATTTCACCCTCATGGCAGCACGCCCCCGACCCGGCAAGCTGCGGGTCCTGCGCGTGCTGGGCGACAACTCCGTCGAATGCCCGGACATACTCCAACGCTCGGCGCATCAGGCGAGCGTCCGAGACGCAGTGGCCATCGTCGGAGAACACCCGTACGCCGGCGCTGCACCGGGCCATCAGTCCCAACTCAGCCAACTCGACGCCGTCCAGGCCTTTGCTCACAGCTCCGACCGGCACAACCTCTGCATAACCATCGCGAGCACCCAGCGCGGCTATATGAGTGGCGGCCTCCGCCGTGTCAGTGACTGGCGTCGTGTTGGCCATCGCCAGTACCGCAGTGAAGCCTCCACGGGCGGCGGCGAGCGTGCCTGACTCCACGGTCTCTGCGTCTTCTCGTCCCGGCTCGCGCAGATGGGTGTGCAGGTCTACCAGACCCGACAACGCGATCAGGCCATCGGCATCGAGCAGATCTACCTCACTGCCGGCGTCTGACGGGTCCACAAACCGACCGTTACGGATCAGCAGATCAGAACGCCCACGGCCGTTCAGATCGGCACCGCGAATGAGCAGCTCCGTCACTCGGAGCCTCCCAGCAGCTCATACAGCACGCTCATCCGTACCG
>DATDKX010000558.1:0-3404 GCA_036519615.1 Propionibacteriaceae bacterium | reverse complement strand
CTGCGCTGCCTGATTACGCATCTCATTCTCCGGCTTCACAGTGAAATTCACCGTGATACCGGACTCCTTCGTAAACTCACTCGCGTGCTTCTGCAGCGCAAGCATCTGCGGATTATTAACCATCAACACATTGATCGTCTTATCACCGCCACCGCCGCCACCCCCACCACCAGCACCACCAGCCCCCGCACAACCCGAAACCACCACCAACACCGCCGACAAACCAACAGCCGCCGCTACCTCACGATTCCAACGCATCTAGTCATTCCTTCCTAAGTTTTCCCTTTGTGGGTGAAACAATCCGAGCGGGACGGCCTCGGTCCGATGAAAAGTTCGGCATCAGCTCAGCACCTTTGCAACGACCACGTAGCAGCCCGCCCTACGCATTTGGATGGACGATCACCTTGATGGCCTGCGTATCGCGGCGCCCTGCAGTCAGCGCCTCCTCCACCTGATCCAGCCCGTAGCTCCCAGTCACCAGCCGATCGAGGTCGATACGGCCCGATGCCACTAACTCGATCGCTGTGGGCCATGTGTTGGCGTAGCGGAACGTGCCAGTCACGGTGAGCTCCTTCTCCTGGACGACGGAGAGCGGAATGGGCACCTCGTCGCCTCCCATGCCGACCAAAACTGCTCGGCCGGCCCGGTCTAAAGCGCGGATGCCGTCGACAATGGCGGGCCTGAATCCAGAACACTCCAACAAGACATCCGGCGGAACTACGAGATCGCCGAGGCTGCCAAGTCGTGGATCGATTGTCTGTGAGGCGCCGAGCTCTGCCGCTAACGCTAAGCGGGAGGGATTGACGTCTGAGACGTAAACCTTCTGCGCACCAAAGGCAAGTGCGGCTTGGAGCGACACGAGGCCTACCGGCCCAGCGCCGGTGATGAGCACCCGGCTGCCTGCAGTCACGCCCCCCTTTTGGCAGGCCCAGATACCCACCGACAACGGTTCGATTAAGGCGGCGGCATCGTCACTGATGGTGTCCGGAACCGGGTGAGCGAAAGCGGCGTGAACCACAACCAGCTCCGTGAAGGCGCCGTCAATTGGCGGCGTCGCAAAGAACCTCATCTCGGGACACAAGTTGTAGCGACCAGCCAGACATTGCGGGCAACTCAAATCAGGCACGCCTGGTTCGATGGAAACGCGCTGTCCGACCGACCGCTCCATGACGTTTTCACCCACCGCTTCGATCACGCCCGAGGCCTCGTGGCCAAGAATGAGGGGCTGCTCGACTACGAAGCGTCCGATCCGTCCATGCTCGTAGTAGTGGGTGTCCGAACCGCAGATGCCGACCGAATTGACTCGAATCAGGACTTCGTGCGGGCCCGGACTCGGACGGCGGCGCTCCTCAACGGTGATGCGCCTCGGGCCATGCAGCACTGAAGCTTTCATTAGTGGGCTTCTACTCTGCTTGCTCAGATGAGCAGGATCTCGCACACATGTAGCGCAGTCTGGTGGACAAACCGCCCCGACGTCAACGAACACCGCAAAAGTGATATCGTCTATGCTCAAATGAGCAGCCAGAACCCATATGGGACAGCCCAGCAATGGAAAGGTCCAGCTGAGCTGGTGATAGCTGCCTCAGTAGCCCGGCGTTACTACATGGACGGGCTGAGTAAAACCGAGATCGCCGATGAATATGGGCTCAGTCGCTTCAAAATCGCTCGCCTGCTGGAGACGGCGCGCTCCCAAGGCTTAGTCAGGATCGAAATCAGTCATCCGGGGACCATCGACGTCGAGCTGTCGGTGCTGCTTCGGCAAACCTTCCGGCTTGAACATTCCATTGTGGTGGACACCCACGAAGACGAGGCTGCATCGCTGCGCAAACAGCTCGGCCGGGCGGCCGCCGATCTGTTGACTGAGGTCCTGACACCCACCGATGTCCTGGGACTGGCCTGGGCCCGGACGGTCAGCTCCATGGCCACCCAACTCCGTCGACTGCCGACCATTCCGGTCGTGCAACTGACCGGCGCTCTGTCGCGCTTGAGTGGCAGCTCGAGTTCCATTGACGATAGCTCGATCGATGTGGTGCGCGAGGCTGCACGGGTCTCCGGGGGCCCGGCATATTTGTTCTTTGCGCCGCTCCTCGTACCCAACTCGGCTACCGCGCTGGCACTTCGTCAGCAACCAGACGTGGCGCGCGCATTCAGCAAGTTTCCCTCCGTCACCACGGCAGTGGCCGGCATCGGGCAATGGGCGCCAGGGCAATCAACCCTGTACGACGCGGCCACGGACTCCGAACGCCGAGCGCTGGTTCGGCAGGGAGTCTGCGCCGACATTGGCGGCGTCTTCCTCGCCGAGGACGGCACGCCGCTGCAAACCGAATTGAACGATCGGATGGTCGGTATCAGCGCGACTCAGCTGAAAGGCATTCCCGAGGTGATCGGGATCCCATACGGTGATGGCAAGCTACAGGCCACGCTGGCCGCCCTGCGAAGTGGCCTAGTGCATAGCCTCGTCACCCACGCTGCGCTGGCCGCGGCACTTCTCGAAGCGGGTTCGCCGTCAGTCCAGACCGCTGTCGAGACGTCAGGATGACTGACCCTCTGCATGAGATACCGCTTGAAGGAGGAATCGCCAATCGAGGCCGCGTCGTCCGAGTGGGCGAGACGGTGCGGCGGCCCCTTCGACCGACCAGCTCGGCAACCCATGCACTCCTGCAGCACCTCGGTCGCGTTGGTTTCGATGGTGCCCCGAAATTCCTGGGTATTGACGCACAAGGCCGAGAGGTTCTCTCATACATCCCGGGAGCCGCCGTGACTCCGCCATATCCCGCCTGGTCGCTGACGAATGCCGCCCTCCTAAGCGTCGCCCTGCTGCTAAGGCGCTATCACGAAGCTGTCGTCAATTTCGACTTCTCAGGTCATACCTGGCCGCAGTCCGCGCCCGAGCCGTATTCCGGAGAGTTGATTAGTCACAATGATCCAAATCTCGATAACGTCGTCTTCCGAGAGGGTCAGGCAGTCGCTTTCATCGACTTTGATCTAGCCAGCCCCGGGTCACGATTGTGGGATGTCGCAGCAGCGGTCCGCCTTTGGGCTCCTCTGCGAGCCGACGTCGACATAACCGACGCCCGAAAGGGCCGTGCACTGGAAAGATTCCGGCGGATGATCGACGCCTACGGACTCGACGAGGATGAGCGCGTGAATATTGTCGATGCTATTCACAAAAATCATGACTGGCTATATTCAATCATTCGCTCCGGTGCTGATCACGGTAACGCCGGATTCGCTGACTATTGGGAGCAAGCCGCTCCACGCGTCGATCGGACCCGGCATTGGTACCGAAAAAACCACCAGATGCTCGTCAAGACGCTCATTTTGCCATTGCCGGAAGGAGATGAAGTTGAGTAACGCGTCCTGCCGCACGGTATGTCTTGCCGTGAGGCAGCAATCTCACTACG
>DATDKX010000557.1:0-8890 GCA_036519615.1 Propionibacteriaceae bacterium | reverse complement strand
TCGCATTGTCGACCTGCCGGCCGCCGTGGTTCGAGACGATCATGGCGTCGATGCCAAGCTCCACCGCCCTGCGAGCGTCATCGGGATGAAGGATCCACTTCAGCACAATGGGCAAGGAGGTGCGACGCCGCAGCGTCGCGATGTGGTCCCAGGACAGTCCCGGGTTCGAATAGATGTCGAGAAACGCCTCGACAGCGGCCCGCGGCTCTCCAGATCGCAGGTTTCGCCTGAGCGAGCCTGGATGTTTCCGGGACATTGAGATCAGGGTACGAAGGGCACCGAGGCTGATTTGTGTCTTGGCGCGGCCCGGGTTTGAGGCAATTCGATCTTGGACTATTTCGAGAAATCGAGGATCAGAGGTGTATTGGGCGAGGCCCTGGCCACGTACGAACGGCAGCGATCCGAGGTTGAGATCTTGTGGCCGCCAGCCCAAGATCGTCGTATCGAGGGTGACGACGAGCGCCGCGGCGCCGCAGTGTTCAGCCCGGCTGATCATCGAGTCGACCAGCGCCTCATCGGTGGACCAATACAGCTGATACCAAAACGGCCATGGGCTCATCGTCGCTGCTGTCTCCTCCAGCGGATTACAGCCCTGGCAGGAGATCACGTACGCGGCGCCGTCCGCAGCGGCCCCTCGAGCAATGATCACGTCGCTGTTGGCTGCCACCACCGATGGGCGCCAGCAGCACCGGAGACACAGCTGCGTACCGACTATCGAGGTCCCAAGATCACGCTGTGGCACCCCACGCAGCATGCGCGGCACGATCCGCCACCGCTCGAATGCCTCGCGGTTGTGCCGCGTGGTCCGGCCCTCTCCCGCACCGCCGGCAATATAGGCCCACGCCGTGGGAGACATGGTCTTCTTCGCACGGCGTTCCAAAGTGCGCGCGTCGGTGGGAATTGAAGGGGCGCGACCAAGGGCCCCGGCTCGAAAGATCGCCGTCTGGCGCGCTCTTCCCAAGCCGACGTGTGAAGTTGCTGCTGATGGTTCCTTAGCTGTCATCGTCATCGGTCCTCAGGTCCAGGCTCAAAACTCCTCAATGGTCGGAAATTTGACCATCCTTGGCCAGAGCTGGGCTCGATAGTCCGCACTGGTCGGAAATTGTGCACGGTGACGAGCTGTTCGCCCAAAGTCAGAGAGCGCTGGCCACTCCGGTGGCATCCACCGCGTACGAGGGATGAACCGGCGCCGCCAGATGCAACCGGGCAAAGGCCAGCGATTCGGCTAGGTCAGCCTCGCGCTGCGCCCGAGTGCCGCTCTTGCGCGAGTTGACCTCGAGCACCACGTGACCGGAGAAGTTGCGCTCGGCAAGGTATTGCAAGACCCCGCCGGCTTGCTGGTCACCACGCCCAGGCACCAGATGCTCATCTTTGGCCGACCCTGTCCCGTCGGTGAGATGGACATGCCGCAAGCGGGAGCCCCAAGAACGAACGAGATCAATCGACTGCTGGTTGGCAGTCGAAGCGTGAGAGAGATCCAACGTCAGATCGTCATAGTCGAGCTCGGTGGGATCCCAGCCGGGGACGTATGCCTTAAGCTCGCCGCCTGGGGTACGCCAGGGATACATGTTCTCGACCGATAACAAGATGCCGGTGCTCTCGGCGAGCCGCCGAACACCCTCGACGAAGCCTCTGGCGTAGTCGCGTTGCCAGCGGAATGGCGGATGGACTACGACCACATCGGCGTCCAGCCGGCGCGCTGCCTCGACCGATCGCTCCAGCTTCGCCCAAGGATCGGTCCCCCAGACTCGCTGGGTGATCAGCAAGCATGGAGAGTGGATCGCCAGCACAGGGACCTGGTGATAGTCGCGCAGCTTTTCCACGGCATCGATGTCCGCCGCCACGGGATCGATGCCAATCATGATCTCCACCCCGTCGTAACCCAGCCGCCGGGCGAGTTCGAACGCGCTCGAGGTGCTCTCCGGATAGACAGAGGAGGTGGAGAGTCCAACCCGAGCCGGTGGGATCTTGATCAGCTGGCCTTCGGAATTGATCCGCACCGGCCCGGCGCCCCGCTTCGTTGGGGGCAACGAGTCATCTGCGGCCACGGGCCCAGCCTAACCGCGCCCCTGGTAGGGCCGTTCGCGCATCGCGCTGTGTTTGATCGCTCGCTCCGCTCGCTGCGCTGTTCGCTCGGTTGCCGCCGTCTTCGTCGGAGATGACAGAACGAAAGAACGTTGTTCCGTCATCTCCTCCTGCAGATGGGCGGCGCGAACAGCGGGAATCCGCCTACATCGTCGCTCGCGGAGGAAAGAACGCCTCCGCTCCCTCCTCCTCAGCACGGCGGCGCGCGATTACCGACGCTCACGCCCCGAGAGAGCGGGCATACACTGGCGCGCGTGCCAGAAGTGCTGATCGGCTTTCCGCGCGCGTTCGTGGAGTTCAAAGATCCAGCCGATGACAGCCAGGTCTTCCGCTGCGACCTCACTTGGCTGACCTCGCGGTGGGCCTGCATCTACGGCAGGGGCTGCCGAGGCATCTACGCCGACCGGCCGCATGACGGCTGCTGCACCCTGGGTGCTCATTTCGCAGACGCCGCGGATGAGAAGCGTGTCAGCAAAGCGGTCAAGCAGCTGAAGTCCAGCCAGTGGCAATACAGAAAGGACGCGCGCGTCGGCGGTTGGGTTGAGGAGGAGCATCCTGATCATGTCGCCGAAGGCGAACTGCCGGGCCGGAAAACACGGGTCATCGATGGCGCGTGCATCTTTCTCAATCGCCCCGGCTTTCCAGCCGGTCAAGGCTGCGCGCTGCACCTGCTTGCCCTGAGCCAAGGCCGAGACTTCCTGGAAACCAAACCAGACGTCTGCTGGCAGCTGCCAATCCGCCGCCAATTCCGTACCGTGACCCGTACAGACGAGACGACCTATACCGAGATCAGCATCGGCGAATACGGCCGCGATGGATGGGGCCCCGGCGGAGCCGACCTCGACTGGTACTGCTCGTCCAACACCGAGGCGCATCACGGTTTGCGCCCGGTCTATCTGGAAAACCGCGCTGAGTTGATGGCGCTCATGGGTGCGGCGGCGTACGAGGTACTGATCAGGATGTGTGAGGACTTCGAATCCAGGCGCGGCGCCGCGATGCGGCATCCGGCAGACCAGTAATCATAGGCCCCTGCCTTTAACCCCCCCGCCCGGACCCCCTGCTTTGAACCGAGACTCCCCGGACACAATGTGGGCATGCACTTGGACCATCTGTCGTTCGCGGCCGGACCGGACGGTCTGGATGCTACGGCGCAGCGACTCGGAGCGCAGCTAGGAGTGACCTTTCTAGACGGTGGATTCCATCCGCGTTTTGGCACCCGCAACCGGATCCTGCCGCTGACGGACGGGCACTATCTTGAAGTGGTCGGCGTTCTTGATCATCCTGCGGCCGACAAGGCGCCGTTCGGTCAGGCGGTCCGGGCTCGCTCGGCGCAGGGTGGAGGTTGGCTGGGTTGGGTGATCGCAGTTGATGATCTTGCTCCACTGGAGCAGCGAATAGGACGTCCAGCAATCGAGGGCCATCGTCATCTGCCGGACGGGACGGTGCTGACCTGGAGCCAGCTCGGCGTGAAAGACTTGCAGGTCGACCCGCAACTGCCCTTCTTTGTGAAGTGGTCCAGTGATGCGATTCATCCCTCGGCAGGCGGCCGCGAGGTGGAGCTGCTCAAGATCGAAATCGCCGGTGATCCAGCACGGGTGGACGAGTGGCTGGGCGGCCGCAGCAAAGAGATCTTGGCCGACGTCGACATTGGCTGGTGCTCGCCGCGAGACCGACCTGGCCTCGCGGCTGCGATCTTCAGCACACCACGCGGTGAGGTTCGGATTTGATCAAGATTCGGTCGGCTGTTGCGGGATTACCGGCGTACAAGGCTGGCAAACCTGCGCCGAAGATGGACCACGGGCCCTCCTTCAAGCTGTCCAGCAACGAGAACCCGTTCCCGCCACTCCCGGGCGTCATGGAAGCCACTGCCGCGGCAATGGCCCATATGAACCGTTATCCCGACATTGCCAACACCGAGCTGACTAGGGAGGTCAGCAGTCGCCTTGGCGTCGCTGGAGCGCAGCTCGCTTTCGGCACCGGCTCGGTGGCGGTGCTGTACCACCTGCTACAGGCCACCTGTGAGGCCGGGGATGAGGTGGTCTACGCGTGGCGCAGCTTCGAGGCTTATCCGATCGCGGTAGCAGTGACTGGTGCGACGCCGATACCGGTGCCACTCGGTCCGGGCGCTGTTCATGATCTTGATGCGATGCGGCGGGCTGTCACTCCAGCTACCAAGGCAATCCTGCTCTGTACGCCGAACAACCCGACTGGCCCGGCACTGCAACATCAACAAGTGATCGACTTCGTCGACTCACTACCCGATCACATCATGATCGTTCTCGACGAGGCGTATGTGGAGTTCGTCACTGACCCCGAAGGGCTGCGTGGCCTGGAGGCCATGGCCGGACGAGAAAATGTTGTGCTGCTGCGCAGCTTCTCCAAGGCGTACGGGCTTGCCGGTTTTCGTGTTGGCTACTGCGTGGCTCATGCTCATCTTGCTGCTGCCGTTCGGGCGGTGTCGCTGCCGTTCGGGGTCTCGATCGCCGCGCAGGCCGCAGTGATCGCCTCGCTGGAAGCTGAGCCGCTGCTGCTCGACCGGGTTGCCGATCTTGTCAAGGCGCGGGATGCGCTGGCTATTGGCTTGCGAGATCTCGGGTTCGACGTACCAGACGCGCAGGGAAACTTCGTATGGCTACCCGGCGGCTCCCTCACTGAGGCCTACGCGGCAACCTTTGCCAGTGCGGGCGTAGTGGTACGGCCCTTCGCCGCCGGCGGTTGGGATGGTCTCCGGATAACTGTTGGCGAGCCGGCAGCCAACGCGCGCGTCTTGGAAGTCGCTGCGACACTCCCGCGACCGCCCGATAGCTAGTCTCAACCAAGGATCGAAACATCGCGAGCTCGCGGAGGTCTCTTTCGTGCCCAGACCGTCATCGAGATCACAGCGGCACCCGTAAGTGCCAGCGTGAGCGCCGTACCGAAGCCTAAGTAGCGCGGAACGCCCGGAGCCGACTGATTGGCGAGGCCGAAGAGGATGAATTCCGCGGACTGGTGCATCGTGCCAAAGGCGGTTACACCGAAGAGCAGGACCACGAGCCGCCGCGTGATAATCAAATTCACTGCTTGTCGGCTCATGGTGGCGTAAACCAGGAAGCCGATCCCCAGTAACTCTGAAGCGGTGCCGATGATGATCCAGGCACCGCCGTGAGCGACCCAGCTTTCGACCGACCAAACGCCGAACCAGCCACCAATAGACATGATCACCAAGGGCACCGCGACTACGGCACCGAAGATCTTGCTGCCGCGAGCGAGCGGCGCCAAGATCAAGAAGGTGATCCAAGCCGCGGTCGCAAGCGTCAGGCCCAAGGCGGCGAGCGGGGCCGCCCATGCGACCCGCAGCTCGACGGTATCGGCCTGGATCGGCAGCATGTTCATTGTTGCCCGCAATGCCACGCAGGCTTGAGACGGCGGGTTACTGCCACAAAGCGACCACTGCAGCATGACCGAGACCGCCGTTGTCAGGCCCGCGGCGATCAGCAACCCACCAGCCGCGAACCAGCCCTTCTCCTCCGATCTGGTCCGGCGGACGTCGTCTACCGGCTCGATGGTCAATGACGCTCCAAAGGGACGAGTGGTTGCTGCCGTGTCAGAGTAGCTGAGCGCCTGAGCGCCATCCGAAAGTGTCAGCCGTGGGCCCTAAGTTCTCCGGCATGCCCAAGACGACCGCCAGGCCCAGCCACACCTGCACCGAATGCGGTTGGAGGTCGACCCGCTGGGTCGGCCGATGTGGGGAGTGTCAGACCTGGGGCAGCGTGGTCACGGATGGTACGCCAAAACCGAGCCAGATCTCCTCATCGGTGCCGGCGACGAAAGCGGTGCCGATCGGCAGCGTGAGCGCCAAGCTGGCGACTCATGCTCGCACCGGCGTAGCCGAGCTCGACCGCGTGCTCGGTGACGGCCTGGTACCGGGCGTGGTGGTGCTCCTCGCCGGCGAGCCCGGCGTCGGAAAGTCCACCCTGCTGCTCGAGGTCGCGGCCCGATGGGCCCGCAAGGGACATACCACCTTGTATGTCACGGGCGAGGAATCGGCCGCCCAAGTCCGACTCCGCGCCGGCCGCACCAATGCCGTAGCTGATCAGCTCTATCTGGCAGCCGAGACCGATCTCGCAACCGTTCTCGGACACATCGAAGAGGTTCAGCCGTCCCTCATGGTGCTCGATTCGGTTCAAACCATTGGTACGGCTGAGGCCGATGGATCCCCGGGCGGCGTCACGCAAGTCCGAGAAGTGACAAGTGCGTTGGTGGGAGTGGCCAAACGGCGCAGCATGGCAGTGATCATCGTCGGACACGTGACCAAGGATGGGTCAGTGGCTGGTCCCCGGCTGCTGGAGCATTTGGTTGACGTCGTGCTGGCATTCGAGGGTGATCGCCACTCCGGCTTCCGGATGGTCCGTGCAACCAAGAACCGGTTCGGCCCCGCCGATGAAGTCGGATGCTTTGAGATGGTTGACTCCGGAATTGTGGAGGTGCCCGATCCGTCGGGTCTTTTTACCTCGCAGCATTCCGAACCGGTGCCGGGCACGGCAGTAACGGTCACGATGGAGGGTCGACGACCGCTGCTCGCCGAAATTCAGGCGCTGGTTGCCAAATCTTCCTTGGCACATCCCCGCCGCATTGTGAATGGTGTTGAGTCGGGCCGGCTCGCCATGATTCTCGCGGTCCTGGATCGGCGTTGCGGCGTACGGCTGGACGATCGCGATGTCTACGTTTCCACCGTTGGCGGTGCCAAGGTCAGCGACCCGGCAGCAGACTTGGCGGCGGCGCTGGCAGTCTCCTCGGCGGCAAGCAACAAGCCAGTGCCGCAACGCGTTGTGGCGTTGGGTGAGGTCGGACTAGCCGGCGAGCTGCGCCGGGTGCCAGGAACGAGTCGGCGGCTCAGCGAAGCAGCACGGCTCGGCTTCGCCGAGGCCGTCGTCCCGGCTGCGACTCGGGACTCCGGCGAGCAGATCATGACGGTGCACGCCGGCATGCTCGTGCATTCGGTGACCACTGTCGAGCAGGCGCTGGCAGCTTTGGGACTACAGCCGGGAGACCAAGGGTGACACTGGCGCTTACGCAGGCGACGCGATTGATACGGTCAGCCGAGGGAGTGGGTCTGGTCGCAACGGCGCGGCAGGGCCCGCCCCCGTTCGAATCTCTGACGCTGATGGAGGGAGCAATAGTGGCGTCAGACGTCGATCGGCACCGCCGATTGTTGGACTACCTCGCGATGATGGCACCGGGAACTCCGCTACGGGATGGCTTTGAGCGGATCCTTCGCGGACGTACCGGAGCATTAGTCGTGCTCGGCCGGAACAAGATCATCTCTCAGATCTCGACCGGCGGCTTCGCGCTTGACGTGGTGTATACGCCAACGGCGCTCCGTGAGCTTGCGAAGATGGACGGGGCGATCATCTTCGATTGGGAGGCCGACCGCATCATTCGCGCCGGAGTCCAGCTGATGCCCGACGCGAGCATTGGCACCGTCGAAACCGGGACTCGGCATCGTACGGCCGACCGGGTGTCACGGCAGTCTGGATTGCCCGTCGTTTCGATCTCGGCGTCAATGTCAACGATCGCCTTGTATCTGGATCACCGTCGCCACCTGGTTGAGCATTCAGATCAGATCTTGACGCGGGCGCACCAGGCGTTGCAGACCTTGGAGCGCTATCGCGGGCGGCTCTGGGAGGTAACGACCAAACTCTCGTCCTTGGAAGTCCAAGACCAAGTAACGGTCCGGGACTTTGCCCTGGTGGCGCAGCGGCTGGAGATGGTGCGACGCCTTGAGGAGGAGCTGGACACCTATGTCGTTGAGCTGGGCACTGACGGCCGCCTGCTTACGCTGCAGTTGCATGAGCTTCGCGCCGGGATCGACGAGCTGCGCTGTCTGCTCGAGCGGGACTACCGCCCGGCGGGGTCGTCAACATTTGGCCTTCTCGGTCTGCAGCATCTGAATACTGATGAGCTGCTGGATCCGCTAACTGTCGCGCGGGCTGCCGGCTTTCCGTACAACATGCACCTGGAAAGTCATGTGACGACCCGCGGCTTCCGGCAGATGGCGCAGATCAACCGGCTGCCGTCCTACCTCGGAGATCGGTTGATCGAGCACTTCGGCACACTTCAGGCCCTCTTTGGAGCCAGCGCCAATGATCTGCAGGCGGTGGAAGGGGTGGGCGAGGGTCGGGCCCGCGTGATTCGTGACGGCCTAGTGCGGTTGGCCGAGTCGGCTTACACCGAACATCTTGCTTAACTTCTTCAGTTCAAGACCATTCGGAGCTTCACCGGCTCTGCACCGTCCAGTTGGGCTGTTGCGACATAAGGGCCTGAGCGCAGGGTTTGGCGAGCTGACTTGCATCGGGATTTGGAGCGCTTGCCATTCCAAGTCAGCGACCAAGCCACAGCATGTTCGGAGCCCAGCTTGCGGCTAACCTTCTTGATCATGGAAGGGCAGTCATCGGTGCTCCAGATCTGATCGCTGCCGGAATTGATCTTGAGCTGGAAGTTCTTCCGTGTCACACGCGCAACGCAGGTCTTAGCCGAGCCGTTGATCAACGACAACTGAAACGTGGTGGGGTGCTTCAGGGCTATGCGCCGCTTGGCAGTGAGCGTCGGCCGGAGCTGCTTGGCTGTGCAGGACGCTGGAGCGGCCGGTTGTGGCTTCCGTATCGATGCCTTCACTTTGCGACTCTTTTTGTTGCAGGCTTCGGTGTAGCTGAGGCCGAGATGTCCACGAACGATGGCGTGGGGACGGCCGATTCAACGGCGCTAGCTGGCGCCGCAGCCGGGGAATCTGCTGAGGCCGGGCTTGGAGTGGCTGCTGAGCCGCTGC
>DATDKX010000556.1:0-10006 GCA_036519615.1 Propionibacteriaceae bacterium | reverse complement strand
CCAGCCAGTCCCGCATTATGTGCAACGACCCAGTCGTCGTCTTGAACGTCCGCGTCTCTGCGTGCCGCCGGCCTTTCGGGCCCGGCGTGCGAAGGCACACCGTCACCGTCTCCTTGCCGACATCAAGCCCGGCAACCCGGTCGAACATGACCTGCATGACGTCCCTCCCTTCCTCCGTGAGGCGACCATCGCCTGACGGCGCCGGTCCGGAGGGACCTCTGCCAGGTGTCCAGCGCCTTTTAAGCTCAACTCCGCCGTGCTGCCGGACACCACGCGCCCGGCCGCTAGCAGTCTCAGTGTCGACCTTGGTGCCCTCGCCTCCGGCGCGCAGCCAGTCGCCAGAGTCGCCGCACGGCTCGCGGGCGACCTCGCCGCCGTCTTCGGCGTGGCCGACCTCGAAGTCCTTAGCGCTGACGGTCAACTCCGGCCCCAGTCGTTGCCGCCCCGCGGGTGGGCGCGCATTGCTCGACTGGGCGCGGCGGAACGGTGTCCTGGCACCGTCATCCGCATGAGCTCCACGGGTTTCGACCTACTCGTATGGTGGTGGCGGACTGATTCCGAGTGCAGAAGCATGCCGCCGCTACGGTGGCGCCGTTGACGTTAAGCGTGCGGTCGACTCGTACGGCCAGGATTGGACCCTGCGCCAGATCGAGGCCGAGTTGGGCGTTCCCTGGACCGCCGTAGCTAGTCAACTTCGCCGCGCAGGCGTCAGCATGCATCGCGGCGTGCTCGAACTGCTTCGTTCACCATAGGCGTTTGAATGTGATCGATGGCTCAGGGAGCCGGTAGGGCCGCTAGCGTTCGCGTGGTGAGTCGACCGCAAGACATAACGTCAGTCCGCTAAGCCGCTGCGGTCTGCAACGTGACGCCGCCTGTGGTCCGGCGCTGGCTTTCCCTTGGGCTAATAACCGGACCGCCATGGGCATTGAAGGAGTTGCACCAAGTTCGCGACCATACCGACCCCGATGGTCGACGACGAGGCCCACAGGCGGCACACGGCACCCTGACCCGCTGGCTAGAAGGCTGCAACTGCGACCAATGCCGGCAAGCACAGAACGACGCCGCCAAGGCACGCTTCCGACGCAGGGCACAAGCGCGCCTCCCTATAGCGCTGCGGAGGCAGTTCCTGGACGCCATCTACGCAGGCACACCATTCAAGACCGCGATCCGCGACTTGGGCCTCACATCCAACCAAGTCTGGGGACTGACCAAAACCGATGAGGACTGGGCGACTGCGCTGGAGACAGCTCTGATGATCATGCGTGGGGGCGACCTCAAGCATGGAACAACCGCCGCTTACCGGGGTGGCTGTGTCTGCCGAGAATGCCGAGAGCATCAGCGCAAACGGATGGCTAGGAATCGCCGATCGGGTGGTCCACCATGATCATGGTTCAGGGCGTCAAGCTGAGTCCCCAGCGTCCCTGCTTCGGCGCTCGGGGAGCGATGGCCCGAAGGCCTGGATGGAATTCGACCAGGCGAGGATACGACTCGCGCCCCACTGCCCACACCGGCTCAGAGAATCGATGTCGCGACGGTGCCCAGAATTTTCTTGACCTGGTCAGCAACACCAATACGCACGCGAACACGCACGCGCACGCACGAGGTCATGTCCGCCTGGCAGGCGGCCCGCCACCCGAGTACCTACATTTGCAGCGTGTTAGCTGAGGCTGATATGGCCTCGGTAGACGAAGGTACCGGCGTCGACGATGTCCTTGAAATCGAGTCGGCCACTGGCACCCTCAAATCCTCCAGTGCCGCTGCCCTTAGCGATGGGATGCTGGCAGCGTCCGTGAAGCTCTACCCCGGTCAATACGTCAGGATCCCACTTCGATTCGAATTTGTACGTCGTCGCGAAGGTTCCCACAGGTCCGCCATTAAGGCTGCCGACGATAACCTCTTCGCCGCTTTCCAGGTACACACCGCTCGGAATTAGCTTGGCTGTCTCCACCTTGGTGTACAAGCAGCCTTGAAGGCTGCCCGTCATCACGAGGCCCGGGTAGCTGGTGAAGTCCTCATACCCTGCCGGAGGTGCCGGACATTGAGCCGCGTCGTAGCGCGCATCCCCAGAGAGTTGGTTTGTCGTTGCATTAGCAGCCAGCGGGCTCGCCATCAGCAGACCCACAACCAACACGACCAGTGATGCAAGTCGTTGACTCTTCGCGGACACTGTCTTCCCCCTTAGTGCGTGGGCGGCATCGTTGCCGCGGCAGCAAATGGTACTAAGAGCGAAGCTCCCGCGATGCTGAAAGCGACACCGTTAACGTCGTCGTCACAAATCTCTCCGTCTCAGGCATCATCCGACCCCAATACGCGCGTAGGCGCACGCGCACGCACGGGACAGCTTCGCGCGCCCCGGTGCCCAAATTTTCTAGCATCATCCGACCCCAATACGCGCGTAGGCGCACAGAGGTCGCAGCATCACCCCAATACGCGCGTAGGCACGCACGCACGCACGCACGCACGCACGCACGCACGCACGCACGAGGCTTGGCTTAAACACCGCGAAGGCCCCGCCACGCCACGCGGCCCGTGCCCAGGATTTTCGCCGCAACGGCCACGCGCCCCGCGCGGGCGCCCCCGGGCAGTCAATTACTCTTGGGCGGCTCGTCGCCACCTATCGAGGATGTCCGAGCGCAGTACTCTCCTCTTGGTGCGTAGACGTTTGCCTGCCACGATCTGCTCAGCCAGATCGGCCAGTTCTAAAGCCGCTTCTGCGGACCACCCGTGGGCCATGGCCCACGCACCTGTGTCTTCGGGGACCACATCATGCCCGCCATCGTGGAGCGCGAGCAGAACCGCCACAGCCCGGTCCCGGTCGCCGGCACTTGAGTAAAGGCTTTGAACATTGACTATTGCGGTCAGGTCGTGGAGCCCTTCCACAGCCACCGGGTCAGAGATGATTTCGGGCTGACGTTTGGCCACCGTCAAAGTGGGAGGCAGCGTCACGGGATGATATGCCCGGATCCAGGGGGCCACCTCAGATTCGTTCCACGGCACTACACAGAGCGCGCGTGTCCGGTCGTCGTCTGCGATCAGAGCAAGGTGTTTGGCATCGGGCCAGGCTGCCAGCACTGCCCCGCCGGACCAACCACCAAACGACTTCCATGTCGCGACGACTGCCCAGCCATCCAAGTTGGCCAGGATGGGCCACTCCCGCAGGCTTGGCCGATTCGGCACATATACCAGCGGTTGACCACCCACATCGGCGGTAGTGTTGCGCAGCCACTCGACTGCGAGTCGGACTGCGGTCCTGTCAGCACCGCTGGCCGCCGTGACAGCTATCGGGTAGTTCGGGGCACGCTCAAACATGGTCACTCCTTTACGGGCACCTGTTGGAGAACCCATCGCCGGGTCACTCTACGGGTCGGGGGCCGTCATCTGCCGTTGAGAGCCGGACCACATGGCCCGGCATCACCATGGACACGGGCGCCGTAGGCTCGATCGTCGTGGTCGCTCCTATAGAACGCCGCGTTGCTCTGCACCGTCGCGCTCTCTGGCTTGAGTAACTTCACACTCTAGGCTGGAACGTGATCGAGGCTGTCGTGGCGATCGGCGCCGGGATTATCGCGGGCAGCATCGGATTCGCTTAGGTTAGCTATGCGTCTGACCACCTTTTTGACCACCATTTGGGTCTATCCGCTGAGATCCACGGACGTGCAAAAGCCTTGTTTTCAAGGGAATCCGGACGTCCCCGGACAGTAGTGGATACGCTGCCGCTGTTTTGCAAGCAAGGGGTTAGGGATTCGAGTCCCCTTGGGTCCACCTATTTTCCCTTTGTCAGGCCAAAGTTTCAGCACTTCCTAGCGAATTCAGAGCACGTGCAGCAGCAAACTGCAGCAGTTGGCCTCTAGCTCCTGATTGATAGCGTCGTGCCTAGTCGCCCAAGCGCTTCGCGGGTGCTCGCTGCAGCGACCTGTGAATAGATATCCATCGTGATGGAGATCCTACTGTGCCGCAGAATCTGCATTGCCACACGAGGGTGCACATCTAGCTCAACCAGCAGCGGGGCACACGTTCGTCTTGTGGAGTGCACCGACACTACGGGCACACCCGCCTTCCTTGCCTGCGCCTTGAACCGGCGGTGGAAGTTACGCGGATCCAGCGGGAGCCCGTAGCGAGTGCTGAATACAAGATCATTCTCATGCCAGGCTTTGCCTGCATCTGCCCTCCAGCACGCAACCATCAGCCGATGTTCCTCCAGCGCGTGCACGCAGGGCTCCGGCAACGGCAGCACCGCTTCAGAGGAGGTCGTTTTGGTTGGCCGGAGCACTAGTCGTCCATCGATCCGTTGCAGCTGAGTCCGCCGAGCGAACTACTGAACTGCTGCCGAGGCGGGTCGAAGGTCCCAGACTTACGGTCTGTGTGGCTCTGCTCGCCGGTGCGTATATGTGGTGGAAATGCAGATAGGAATGACTCAGCGAACGGGGACGATCAGATGACTGTGACCACAAGGCGCGAACGCCCGATGTTCGCCGGATCTGATTAAGCAGTGAGTGCGCATTCGGCAGGCGAGTCCTTGCGTCTCCCCTCCCCAGCAGACGCCGCTGTGACGCAGCGGTTACTCAATTCCGCGGAGCCGTCCATCCAGCTGCATGTGGTCACTGATCTCTTGGGTCGGCCAGCAGACAACCGTGAGGTCCAATTGCGCGAGCGAGTGCGTACATCATCGCGGGTGGCAAGACTGTTGTCCGAGCGGGATGACACAGGACGCATCCCGCATGATCCCTACCGGTCAAAGTGGTGCGGGGCGCATTGGGTGCTGGTTGCCCTCGCCGAGCTGGGTTACCCCGTCGGTGATGAATCGCTTGTGCCGTTACGCGACCAGATCTTGGACTGGCTCTTCTCCAGTGACTACGAGCGCTACATGGGCCGCGTACGTGGGTTGCCGACGCTGCATGCCTCCATCGATGGCAACGCGGTCTGGTCGACGCTTTCGCTTGGCATTGCCGATGAACGCACCGAGCCATTGGTGCAGCGACTACTCGACACCCAGTGGCCGGATGGCGGCTGGAACTGTGATCGGCGTGCCAGCGGGCGCTCCTCATCCTTCACCGAAAGCCTCATACCGCTGCGTGCTCTGGCCTTGTACGCCCGGCTGACCGGAGACGAACGCAGTCACCTTGCCGCCGACCGCGCCAGCGAGTTTTTCCTGGCACACCGATTGTTCCGCCGCCGTCATGGCGGGAGGGTGATCGCGCCGGCGTTCCTGCAGCTGCACTATCCGTGCTATTGGCATTACGACATCTTGTTCGGCCTCAAGGTCCTCGCTGAGGCCGGACGCGTGAATGATCCGGGCTGCGATGAGGCGCTGGAACTGCTGCGCGGAAAGGCCCTCCCCGACGGTGGCTTCCCTGCCGAGCACCGCTATTACCGCAGTGGTCCGAATGCCACCGGGCAGCGGTCCCTGGTGGAGTGGGGACCGACCAGCAGTCGGCGCATGAACGAATGGGTCACGGTATGGGCGCTCAAGGTACTGCAGTCGCGTACAGACCCGTGACGCAACTGGCTGCCGCCTGCGCGGTTGCCGACGGGTTGGCGCGGCAACATCTCCGAGACGACGCCCCGGCAACCGACGTGGTGCAGACCGCTCATGATCTTGTTGGCTTGCATGCGACTGGAGCGCCGAATCCATACCTCCAGCTCTTCACCCGGATGCCAGGGTTCACGCGGCCGGCGCTGGACCGGGCGTTGTACGAGCGCCGCAGTCTCGCGCGTGTTCGTTGCATGCGCGGCACCCTCTTCCTGTTGCCGCTCGACCTGCTGCCTATAGCGTGGGCGGCCACTCGTGAGCTGGTTCTCGGGCCGTCCACGAAGTACCTGATGGCTCAGGGCTTGACACCTCGTTCATACGAGCGGTGGGCAAGCCTGGTGGATGCGGTCCTCGCGGGCAGAGCCCTGTCCGCCGCGCAGCTCCGAACTGAGGTGGGCGCGGGCCGCGACGTTGCGCTCCCCGCAGTGCTGAACCAAATGTGCGACGAGGGCCGGCTGCTCCGGGACCGCCCAGTCGCCGGGTGGCGGGACGCGCATAGCACCTACTGCCGCCTGACCGAGGTCCTGCCCCACGTCAGGCTGAATGATCTTGACCCAGCTCATGCGGCGGCCCTACTCATCGAGCGGTATGTCGCGCGTTACGGCCCGGTCACGCTCGACGACATTGCGTGGTGGACCGGCCTTGGCGTACGACGCTGCCGAGACGCGCTGCACGAACTCGGCACGCAGATCACACCGGTGCGCGTGCCAGAGTGGGACGGCGAGCACTGGGTTATCCGCGCCGACCTGGATCGGATCATGCATGCGACCGGACAGGAACAGACGCTAGTGTCGCTGCTAGCCGCTCTCGATCCGTACACCATGGGCTTTCGGCGGCGTGCTCGCCTGCTCAATCCTGACCGTTCTGACTTCGTCTATGACCGTGGCGGAAACGCGACCAGCGTTGCCCTCGTAGACGGCCGAATTGCCGGCGTCTGGGATGTGCTGACTCCCGGCACGGGGGTCGGCTTCTTCGCGTTCCACACGCTGACCAGCGCGGTGGAGGATCAGATCAAGGTGGAGCTCGCCCGCATCGGGTCGTTCATCACGGGTACAACGGTGGAGGTTCGCCAGGTTGGTCAGATGACGCCGCTGACCGAACGCCGTGCCGGCTGGGTCCTCAAGCCACTACATGACCAGTGACCGCCGCACCTGTCGTAGCCAGCCATGCCATGCCAGCGCGACCAACAGCGACTGGCCAGAGCGGTATCGCATGCATTCGGTTGGCTCGGCGTAAGGCTCTGCCAGTCATGGCCTGCGAACGAGACTGGCGCAAGCCACCGGTCGTGAATGTGATCTGCTATCACGGTCAGCCCAGAGCCTGCCGCAGCCAGTGCACATACTGCGGCGGGTCGAAGATGGCGGCGGTGTGGCCGGCCTGCCCCATACTGATTGCCTCCACATGCCGCCCGAACAGCCGCTCGTACCGCGGCAGGTCCCACCGTCCTTGGGTGGGATCGTTGTCAGCACGCAGGACCACGGCTCGCCCATCCCAGGCATGGAAAGTCCCGGGGCGGACCAGGCGGGTCTTGATGATGTCGGCCACCACTGCGAAATGGGATACCACGTCGGCGCGGGTTAGGTCGCGCTCGAGGATCTCGCGTACCGCCGCCCGCCAGTCCTCCCGATGCTTCGGGTCGGTGGTGAGCACCTTGGCCAGTCCGCCCGCCAGCAGCCGCTTCACCCGCTGCTCAGGCAGTAGCCGCACGAGGCCGATAGCCAGGTACTCCAATGGCAGCCAGGCGCGGCCGTAGTCGGCCGGTCCGGTGCTGGACAGGACCAGTCGATCCACCGCCTGTGGGTGGCGGGCCAGGAAGGGTTGGGCCAGTACGCCACCGTAGGACTGGCCAGCAAGGTGGAAGCGGCGGATGCGCTCCGTATCAAGGATGGCGCTTAGGCCCTGGTCGAACTGCTCGAAACTTCGCAGGACCGGGTAGTCCGGCGCCAAGACAGTGCAGGCACGGGCCAGTAGCTGCAGAAATCCGAAGCCGAAGGCTGCCCGACGTAGGCCACCAGTCAGCCAGACCACGGTCGGCCCGTCGCCCAGGCGGTAATACCGCCATTGAAGGCCGACCACCGATAGCTGCTTTCCATATGCCGCGGAGAAGCGGCGCATCTGCGTGCGGATCGGATTCTCTGACGCAGGGATGGATGTGCCCACGGTGACCCCTCCTGACGCCCTGTGGCCCCTGCGCCAGCGGAGGCCGCCGGCGAGTCCAAAGTGTGGCTAACCGGTGATGCTCATGATGTCTCCGACGGCTCGCGTAGCGAACGGTCCTCATGGAGCGTCGGGCGGTCCGGGGTTCGCAAAGTTCCGGCCCAGCTCATATGCCTGCGCAAGATAGTTCTTGATCGTCTCAGGCGGTGCCGTGGTGGCTGTATAGAAGTAGACGTGGTCGACCCTTTCGATGCCTGGGTACCGGAACGTCCACTCATCTATCACCGCGTCCATTGCGTCCCGCACCCCCGCGTCGTATGCGGCCTTGTCGAACAGCGTTGAGGTCATAATGAGCGCGCGCTTGTGGTGAAGCAGCGGCTGCCGTCCATTCACGTCGCCATGCCATGCCGCCTCGTTGAGCCCGTACGCGAAGCCGTAGGTGAACACCCGCTCGATCCATCCCCGCATGATCGCTGGGAAGTTGCAGAAATGAACCGGCGCTATGAACGCAAGGCCGTCCGCACCGGCGACCTTCTTCTGTTGTGCGCGTGCGTCCTTCGGCATATGACGTCGAATCAGCGCGGCGATCTCTGAGGGCGTCTTGTCACGCAGTGCTCGCCGAGCAAGCCAGCGCTGCAGTGGACCCCGAGAGCTGTCCATCACCTGCTGACTTAGGTCCATCTCCGCTAGAACTGATGACGGTATTTCGGCATCGATGTAGCTGGCTCCATCGCGCGCCTTGAACACCGGGTCGAACTTGATGGCGTGCAGGTCCACGACCTCACTCTTATGCCCGGCGTCGGCGAGACCCGCCGTGAAGCGATCAAGCACCGAGTGACAGAACGATCGCGGGTCATGGTGCGCGTAGACGGTCAGCACCTTCATATGAACCTCACTCAGATCGCGACGGCCATTTCAACCCGACGGTCCCACGGCGCCACATACCACCACAAAGGTCGAACGTCCTGACTTGCCGCCGATCCGGGACCTCTTGGCCTTAGATTCGGGGCCAACGGCTCTGTTGGCCGATGTAGCTCAGGCCTACGCTCCGTCCCGAGAAACCGAAGGCGGAGAATATGGAGCTTGCTGACCGCCTGGAAGCGTTCAAGCGGACTACCCGTGCCGGCAGATGGCGCTGGGTGGCGAGGTCATCGCCTCCGACGCAGCTTGCGGCGCAAACTCGAAATCAGCGTCGCCTGAAGGCCGACAGTGGCATCAGCCCGAAGTGAACCGCCATCGTTCCCCTTTCAGGTTCCCGGCTGAACACGACGGGAAAGGTGCCGAACCCGAACTCGGAGAGGTCGATCCGGAACGCGTACGGGTCCGTCTCGTCGTCCGGATGCAGCGGAAGCCCCCCGTACAAGACCGGTATCGGACTCAGGATCCGGATGAGCAACTGGCCACGGCGTACGAACACCTCGACCCCAGCACCCAACATCGCCCTCAGACGAACATCGGTGAGCGGCCCGGGAAGGTAGTAGCGCCCGCACAGCTCACCCCAGACCTCAGGGCGTTGCGGGACGTCGGTTCGGATTACCTCATCCGGGACGCCGAGCAGGTGGTTGACGAGCCTGGACAGTTCCGTCCCGAGCCACCCCGTTCCACCATGGGTTCCGTTAGTGAAGGCCATCACGCCGAGCCCGTCGTCTGGAGCCACCAAGATCTGTGAATCGAAGCCAGGCAGAACCCCGATGTGCTCGACCAACCGATGGTTGCCGGCGTTGCGCCGCCAAAACGCCAGGCCCATGCCCGGTATCCGCGGATGCGGCTGGTACTGCGCGTCAAACATGCTGGCCAACGTCGCCGGTTTCAGCACCGAGCCGTACTCGCTGGCGCCTCCAGACATCAGGGCCGCGAGGTAGCGGGCCATGTCGTTTGGGGTGGAGTAGGCGGCGCCGGCTCCCACTGTGATGACCTGGCGGTCCGCAACCGCTTCCGCGCCGCGGGATCGGAGCTTATAGCCGGTCGCGAGCCTGGAATGATCAACTTCGGACCGGACGAGGGTGGTGTCGGCCATGCCAAGAGGCTGGAAGACGTGCTCGCGGAGATAACTCTGAAGGGGTTCACCAGTCACATCTTCGATAATCTGTCCCAGCGTCGCCGGGCTGTGGTCGCCGTACCGGAATCGGGTGCCCGGCTCCGCGTGCAAGCGCAGTGCCCCTCGGTAATACTCGGCCAGGGACGGCACTGGCCGACCCACCTCCACGCTCTCCCCGTAGTCCTGGCGCAGCATCCCGGAGCGCGGCACCTGCTCAGGAATACCGGCGGTGTGGGTCAGCAGGTGTCGGATCGTCGCCGGCCGCCAGCTGGCCTTCGCGG
>DATDKX010000555.1:0-2264 GCA_036519615.1 Propionibacteriaceae bacterium | reverse complement strand
TGGTACGGGCGGCTGCGACCAATTCGGTTACGAGCTGATCTGCACGATTGAATCAAGCTCGAAGTACCCGGGCGAGACAATCACCATCACCTTGTCATAGGTAGTAAAGGCGTTGATCGTCAGCCAAGTTTGTCTTGTTGGCCACCCCGCCCCTAGCAGCCTGTCGGAGTTGAATTGTCAGTCGCGGGATTGGCGGCGGCATGGTTGGAGCTGGTGGCGCTCTGGAAAGGCGGCTTCATGCCTCTACCCAGTCGGGGCGCCTGATCTGCTTCCCAATGGCCGGGATCGTGCCGCACAGCATCAATTTCTGTCGCTGCCAGCCCCCTTTCGGGGCTCAGGCAGCGGCTGCGAGGGCGAACAGCCGCTTCACGTTGTAGGCCATGCTCACCAGGTTCCATTCGCCGCGGACGTGGTCGAGACCGCGGAGCAGGAACTGGCGGAACCCGAGCGCCGATTTGATGATGCCGAACACCGGCTCAGGCGTGTGCTTGCGCAGGGCGTAGAGCTTGCGGCCCTCGGGCGTTTTCAGCCGATGCGCCATCGCCGCGACCGGCGTCGGGTTGTCCGGCGGTGGCGGCGCCGGGGCGAAGCGTTCGGCCAGCGGCGGGTGGTGCGGCTGGCGTCCCATCGCGATCAGCGGATCAATCTCCGCGCTCACACAGGCCTGCACATTGGCCTCGCTGAAGTACCCGCTGTCGGCCAGCAGCGTTTCGATCTCACCCAACTCTTCCGGCAGTTCGTCGAGCTTCTTCAGCATCGGCACGACCTGCTGCTTGTCGTTGCTCGCCTCCACTACATCGGTGGCGAGCACCAGCAGGCAGCCCGTCGCCACCGCGGCCTGCGCATTGTAGCACTGCTCGAAGCCGCCGCCCGGCACCGGCATGATGCGGCTTTCCTCGTCAGTCAGGTTGACCTGATCGGTGGGGCCGGGCTCGGCCACTGGCGGCGCGGGCGGCCGCCCACCGGGCTTCTTGCCAGTGGCTGCGGCCTTGGCGTCGCGCGCTGCCATCTTCGCGTCGTACTCGGCCTGCTCGCGGGCGTGCCGCTCCTTCGCCCGCGCCTCGATGATCGCCCGCGCCCGGGCAATCTCGGCCAGACGCTGCTCCCGCCGGGCCAGCTCGTCCGGGATCGACATCCCGTCCGGCACGTCGGCCTGGTCCGCCGCCTCCGCCTTGGCCATCAGCTCGGCCACCTCGGCCTGCAACTGCGCCGCGATCTTGCCCGCATGCTCATACGACAGCGCGCTGTGGCGGCTGGCGTTGGCGTGGATCTTGGTGCCGTCGAGCGCGATCGTGCCCAGCTTCAGCACCCCCATCTCGCGAGCGAGCTGCAACACCTGCACGAACAGCGCCTCGATCGGCTTGAGGAAGCGCCGCCGGAACGCCGCAATGGTGTCGTGGTCCGGGTGCTGGTTGGCGGCGAGGAAGCGGAACGCCACCGAATCATAAGTCGCTCGCTCCAGCTTGCGGCTGGAGAACACGCCGGTGGCATAGCCGTAGACCAGGATGCCCAGCAGCACCGCCGGGTGATACGAGGCATCCCCACATCCACGATAGCTGCCGGTCATCGCCCGCAGATCCAGGCTGGCAATCACATCCACCACGAACCGCGCCAGATGCTTCTCCGGCAGCCACTCATCCACCGACGCCGGCATCAGGAAACCAGTGTCGCGGTCGGCGGGGCGGAAGTTGCTCATGCAGCACAAGTCCGGAGATCAGAGAAAACGAATCAGCGTCCCCGGATTCTATCTCAGGCCGATTCGTGGTGTTAAGTCCGACAGGCTGCTAGCAGCCACTTCCAGCCCGGAGGCAGGAGATACCGAAAGACGGGGGCAAAGTCTGCGTTCTTTCGATACCGGCGATCCGGGATCGGGTGGTGCAAGGTGCGCTCAAGCTCATACTCGAACCTGTCTTCGAGGCGGACTTCCAACCGGGATTATTTGGATATCGGCCCAAGCGAACAGCTCATGACGCGATCGAGCGGGTCGCTCAGGCAATCGTCCAACAGAAGACGCGCATTCTCGACCTCGATCTGCGCGCCTAGTTCGACAATGTCCGGCATGACCGGTTATTGGAGAAAGTGGCACAGCGGGTTGATGACGCGGATATCATGCATCTTCTGAAGGTGATGTTGAAAACGTCTGGCAAGAAAGGCGTTCCCCAAGGCGGTGTCATCTCACCCTTGCTCAGCAACCTGTATCTCAACGAGGTAGATCGGATGCTGGAACGGGCGCGGAGGTCACGCGTAAGGGCAAGTACACCCAC
>DATDKX010000554.1:0-2343 GCA_036519615.1 Propionibacteriaceae bacterium | reverse complement strand
GCGGCCGATCTTGTCGCCGAGGTAGCCGCCGACAACGCCGCCCAGCGGCCGCACCGCGAACCCGATGCCTAACGTCGCGAACGACAACAGTGTGGCGGACAGCGGGTCGGACTTCGGGAAGAAGACGGTGCCGAAGTACAGGGCAGCGGCCGTGCCGAAGCCGATGAAGTCGTAAGTTTCGATGACCGCTCCAACCGAGCAGCCGATCGCGACCCGCTTCTTCTCCGGGGTGCCGTCGATGGGATGCCAGTGTGCAACCTCTTGCAGATGTGGATCGCTCATGCCGATCTCCTCGGGATTGGGGCTGCCGCCGGGTCAATATGCGACGCTGCTGGCTGCCGACGGTGTCACGGTGTCAGTGGTGCCTGCCGTTGTGGGTAATGGAGGCCGTTGTCATGGGTCCTCGGTGGATGACGGGGCGGTTCTACGATCGGCATCCAGGCTTTGCACGTAGGCCCCAAGATCAGCCACCCGCACGCGGGCAGCGCCTGCCACATGCACCAGCGGCAGCCGGCCAGCGGCTATGAGACGCTCAATGGTGCGCAGGGAAACGCCGAGCTGCTCCGCGGCTTCGCTCTTGGTTATCAGCAGTCGCCCAGACACATTTGGAAGAATCGAACTCGGCCCATCAGCGGGTCAAGCACTGGCACGTCCTGGCATTTCCTGACACAACTTGGGGGGAATGCGGCGACTCCTCGAATGAAGGATCCGCTGCGCGGTTGACCTCACCACTCTCAAGCGCAAGCCTTTCGGGTATGACGTTCGCTGGAGGCTCCCAATGACGCACATCTACAACGACCCCGCCGAATTCCCGAGCGACGTGATCATGGGCTTCGCCGCGGCGTACCGGCAGTACGTGCAGCGCGTCGAAGGTGCCTCTGGCTTCGTCCGGGCAGGCGGGCCGCTGGAGGGCAAGGTCAGCCTCGTCATTGGCGGCGGCTCTGGCCACTACCCCTCATACAACGGTGTGGTGGGCACCGGATTCGCCGACGGAGCCGTGCTCGGTGGTGTCTTCGCGTCGCCGTCAGCGGAGCAGATCTATCGGGTGGCGAAGGCGGCTGACGGGGGCGCCGGAGTGGTACTCGGATTCGGCAACTATGCCGGTGACCGGCTGAACTTCGGGGTGGCCGCAGAGCGCTTGATCAACGAAGGCATCGATACCCGGATCGTGTATGTGACCGACGACGTGGCGTCGGCCAGCCCTGAGGAGCAGGATAAGCGGCGTGGCATCGCGGGCACGTTCACGGTGTACAAGATGGCGGCCGCCGCGGCGGAGGACGGCGCAAATCTCGATGAGGTGGAGCGCGTCATGCGCGCGGCCAACGGTGCGACCTACTCATTCGGTGTTGCCTTCCACGGCTGCACGCTTCCTGGTGCGGACCAGCCGCTGTTCACGGTTGCCGAGGGGCATATGGACTTCGGGCTCGGCATCCATGGCGAGCCGGGAATCACCTCGGCTCCCTGGATGTCCGCCAAGGACCTCGCCGGCAAACTTGTGGAGACGGTGCTTGCCGAACGTCCGGAGGGAGTAAGCGGTCGGGCGGCGGTGCTGCTCAACGGGCTCGGCGCCACCAAGTACGAGGAGCTTTTCGCGCTGTACGGCCATGTCAACGAGCTCCTGGAAGCAGAAGGCGTCATGCAGGTGGCTCCTGAGGTGGGGGAGTTGGTGACCAGCCTCGATATGGCCGGATGCTCGCTGTCGGTGACCTGGCTCGATGAAGAGCTGGAAGGCTACTGGCTTGCACCGGCGGACACGCCTGCCTTCCGGCGCGGCAACGCCGTGGTCAGTGAGCGCTTCACCACTCGGCGCACCGGAGCGGGCCATGTCGCTGAGAAGGTGACAGCGGAAGCGAGCGAGGCGTCGATTGCGGCTGCCGCGGTGGCACGTAAGGCAGTCGATGCGATCTATGCCGTGGTCGAGGAGAACAAGGACTACTTGGGCCGAATCGATGCGATTGCCGGCGACGGTGATCATGGCATCGGCATGTCACGGGGCTCGAAGGCGGCAGCGGAGGCTGCGAATGAGGCCGAAGGTGGCGTCGAGACGGTGCTCAGGTCCGCCGGCCACGCGTTTAGTGACAAGGCCGGTGGCACTAGCGGCATTTTGTGGGGGCTGCTCCTGGAGGGTGTCGGCAAGGGGCTGGGCAACACCGAAGCAGTGACAGCAGAGCGGCTTGCCGGTGCCGTGCAGTCATCGGCTCAGCACTTGAAGGCTTTCAGCAAGGCCGAGCTCGGTGACAAGACCATGCTGGATGCCTTGTTCCCGTTCGTCGACACGCTGGTTGGGCAGGTTGATGCCGGAGTCTCAATTTCCGAGGCATGGCGCTCGGCGGCGGAGGCATG
>DATDKX010000553.1:0-2652 GCA_036519615.1 Propionibacteriaceae bacterium | reverse complement strand
GATTACAACAGCGACGACGACAAGCCACTGAATGCCACCAGTCCAGGCCGCAGCGAATACCGCCCACTTTCCGACAAAGCCACTGGTCAGCGGGATACCCGCGAAACTCAGCATGAAGATCGAGAAAATCGTTGCTGCGAGCGGCGCCCGCCGGCCAAGGCCCACCCAGCTGCTGAGCAACGTTGCCTCACCGGTTGGGTCACGGACCATGGTGACCAGCGCAAACGCACCGATCGTCGCAGCCCCGTACGCGACCAGATAGAACATCACTGACGAGACACTCGTCAAGCCGCCCGGTCTGCTGCCCGTCACGGCCTGAGACGCTCCGACGAACGCCACCATCATGAAGCCGGCGTGCGCGATCGAGGAGTACGCCAGCATCCGTTTCATGTCGGTTTGGGTGATCGCCAACACCGAGCCGACAGCCATGGTGGCGACGGCGATGATCGCCATCACCGGCTGCCAATCCCACCGATCGGCGCCCAGTGCGACGTAGAACACGCGCATCAAGGCTCCAACCGCGGCGATCTTGGTGCAGGCCGCCATGAAACCTGTCACCGGCGTCGGCGCTCCGGCGTATACGTCTGGAGTCCAGGAGTGGAATGGCACCGCACTGAACTTGAACAGCAGTCCAACCCCGAGCAAGGCCATCCCCGCAAGAAGCAAGCCCAGCCCTTGCTTGTTGTTGCGCAACGCGTCGTCGATCGCCGCCAAGGTGAATGAGCCCGAATAGCCATAGAGAAACGCGGCTCCGTAGATGAAGAATGCCGAGGAGAGGGCTCCCAAGAGGAAGTATTTGAGGGCGGCCTCCTGCGACAGCAGCCGGCGGCGTCGGGCAAGCCCGCACAGCAGATAGAGCGGCAGCGACAAGATCTCCAACGAGACGAACATCGTGATCAGGTCGTTGGAGGCAGGAAACAGCATCATTCCCAACACCGCAAAGAGCGCCAGCGGGTAGACCTCGGTGTGCTCGACGCGTCTCCTGATCGCCTCACGCTCGGCCACCGTGCCAGGCACAGCGGCAGCCTGCGGTGCAAAGACACTCGCACTCTCGATCTTGGTCTCGGCGAACATCAGCAGTGCTGCCGCACTGAAAATGATCAAAATCGTCCACATGAAATAGGTGGGTCCGTCGAGCGCAAGTGAGTTGACTGCGACGACCGCCTCATCCCCAGCCGCCCAGTTCAGCACGGTGGTGACCAAGGCCAGAGCCAGGGACACAAAGGCTATGACCAGCTGCACGGCACGGCGGATCTCGCGGGGTGCGAGCGCCTCCGCCAGCACGCCAAGGCAGGCTGCTGCGAAGATCACCAGAACCGGAGCGAGCAACCCGTATTCGATCTTCGGCGCGGTGATCTCCATCGGCAACACAGCAAAGGTGATCATCAGCGGCCTCCCTCAGCGGTCACCCGCGGCTGCGGATCAGTCACGCCGACGTGTTGCAGCGTGGCCTGTGTTGTCGGCTCGATGATCGACAGCAGAGGCTTCGGGAAAACGCCGAGAACAAAGATCAGCAACACCAGCGGCGCCATCGCGAGCCGTTCCCGTCCGTTGAGTTCGGTTACCCGCCGCTGCATCTCGGGGTCAACCGGACCTGTCATGGTCCGCTGGTACATGATCAAGATGTACAGCGCAGCCAGCACGATGGCGAGCGTCGAGATCACCGCGTACGCGGGATAGCGGCCGAACGTGCCCGCAAGCACCATGAACTCCGAGACGAAGCTGGACAGGCCCGGCAGTGACAATGTGGACAGCCCGGCGAACAGCAACAGGCCTGCCAGCACGGGTGCCACCCGATCCACTCCGCCGTACGCAGTGATGTCGCGCGAGCCGCGTCGCTTGATCAGATATCCGGCCATGACGAAGAGCGCGGCCGTCGACATCCCGTGGTTGAGCATGTAGAGCGTCGACCCAGTCAGACTCTGGCTGGTGAATGCAAAGATGCCGAGCACGATGAAGCCGAAGTGGCTGATCGACGTGTAGGCAATGAAGCGCATGATGTCCCGGCTGCCGATCGCCAAGATGGCGCCGTACAGAATCGAGATAGTGGCCAGCACCAGTACGGCCGGTGTTGCCCATTGGCTCGCCTCAGGGAACAAGCCAAGGCAGAACCTGATCATGCCAAAAGTGCCGATCTTGTCCATCACCCCGACCATCATCGTGGCGCTGCCAGCCGTGGACTCCTCCGCCGCATCTGGCAACCACGTGTGCAGCGGCACGAGAGGGGCTTTGATCGCGAACGCAAACATGAATCCGACAAACAGCCAGCGGCCGGTGTCGGTCGGAATGTCCAATTGGCTCAGCGTGCTCAGCAGATAGCTCGGCTGTTCCGCCTTGGAAGACTGTACGTACAGGCCGATCACCGAGGCGAGCATGACAAAGCCGCCCAGCAAACCGAAAATCAAGAACTTTGCCGCCGCGTATGTCCTGCGCGACCCGGGCCCGAAGCCGCCGATCAGGAAGTACATCGGGACCAAGATGACCTCGAAGAACACGTAGAACAAGAAGACATCGGTGGCCAGGAAGAGGAACAGGGCGCAGGTCTCCACGGCCAGCACCAGCGCGAAGAACACCCGCGGGCCGTACTTCGGTGGCAGCGACTCTGCCCTGTCCGAGGCGTTGGGCGGGACGAGCGGAGAACCACCCCCCTTT
>DATDKX010000552.1:0-2935 GCA_036519615.1 Propionibacteriaceae bacterium | reverse complement strand
AGTTACTTCCGGGGGTGCATGGGGTGTATTCGACTTGAAGCTTTGAGGGTTTGAGAGAGTACGTCGAACGGAAGTGGCGCGGTCTGAGAAATCACATCGCCATCGGAATCGAACAGTAGTGTCAGTAGTCCCACGGGCTCGTCGTCGACATCGATGAGCCAGTGCCGCTTCGCCGGTGGAGAGCCGCAGCTGGCCCAGCTTTGCGCCGACCACAAATGCCGGTCACCGACCTCATGAAGGAGCCGGACCAGTAGCCCATCGTTGTCCTCAACTCTCGGAAACGTATTCGTGCGTCAGGGGCCGCTCGTACCAGCTGAGCCGGAGATCGCATCTCGAGCGGGAGCCTCGTCTTGGTCCGGCTGTTCACGGAACAAGCCTGGTAGAGCTGCATCGCTCGTACGAGGGCTGCACCGAAAGCCGACCGGCTTGCGGTCGCCATGGAACGTCGATAGCGGATCGGCAAGCGCTCCAACGGTGGCCGAGGCGGGAATGGCCGATGAGCCGGCGGTGGTCGCCGGGGCTGGCATCACCGAGGAATGCGTGGACGCTGTCACGCAGGCTCGCGCAATGCTGATACGGCACGAGGCCGCAGAGATCGTCGAGGCGGCAGGAATGGCGAGACATTGACCTCACGGCAGGGATGTCATGCCTGAGGAAGCTCGGCTGGTTCGCTGGCGAGCGGTGACAGCTGCGGACCTGCGCGGCTTACGCGCGTGTGTGCCGCGGTGATCGCAGGATACGACCGATGCTTGGCAGCAGCAGGCGGCCTCGAAGCCGTTCGGGAGGCGACGGTGCACGACATTGCCCGAACGCCTGGAAGCAGTCCAGGGATCGGAGTCCGGCGGCAGATCAATGCAGCTCGGGACAACTCGGGGCCCACCCCAGATGATGGTGTTATGTGGAGGGCGTGAACAGCCAGCTCAGTAGAGTCAAGGGGACCCTGCTGTACACGTCCTGCAAGGTGTTCTATCCGCAGATGACGCTTCAGCCAAGTTTGTTTGTCCGATGGCTGGCGGGACTCACCGAACAACGGGAGGTCAACGCGGCGACGCTCCGTGGTGAGACCCCGAAGCCAGGGGCCCGCCGACGCCGCGGCCGCTGATGAGCTCGCATTCCCGCCCGTCCACAGTCCTTCAACGTCGTTGACCGAGATTGTCCACGGTCAAGATGTCGGCATCGAAAAGTCGTTGATCGTTCTGGGGCTGGACAGCCTGACAAATCTGTCCATGCGCCGGCCAGGGCTGACAATCGAACGCGCGTTCGGTATCTTCTCGTCATGAGCAAGCTGCCAGCGATCAGCCTCTTCTCGGGGGTCGGCGGCCTCGACCTTGGTGCCGAACGTGCCGGGTTCGATATCCGAGCCGCTGGGGCGCCGGGCGAGTTGTAGCCAGAAGGGACAATTCGCCAGCGGCGCTCGGCTTGCGCTTGCATGCTGCCAATCCGTGCGTTATATACTGAACCACATGGTTCAGTATGAAAGAACCCGCCTCGATGCCTCGTTCGCCGCGCTCTCGGACACCACCCGACGCGGCGTTCTGGAGCAGCTCGGACGTGCAGACGCTTCGATCACGCAGCTTGCCGAGAAGTTCGACATGACTCTCACGGGCATGAAGAAGCACGTCGGCGTCTTGGAGCTGGCCGGTCTCGTCACCACGGAGAAGGTCGGGCGCGTGCGGACCTGCAAGCTCGGCCCGCGCCGACTGGACGAAGAGACGGCGTGGATCGAGAGGTACCGCCAGCTCTGGGCCTCACGTTTCGACGAGTTGGACAAGATTGTCGAAGAACTGAAACAAAAGGAGATCGTCAATGGACGCAAGAAGAGAGACTGAGCCCGCCCCCACGAAGAACCGCACGACAACGGAACGAAAGTCCGATCGTGAGCTGGTCGTCAAGCGAACCTTCAATGCTCCGGCGCGCATCGTGTTCGAGGCGTGGACCAAGCCCGAGCTGTTCAAACGGTGGTGGGTACCGAAGTCGATGGGCGTGTCCCTGCATTCCTGCGAGCTGGATGTTCGTACCGGGGGCAAGTACCGTCTCGTGTTCGGCAACGACGCCTCAACGCAGATGGAGTTCTTCGGTCGGTACATCGAAGTGACCCCGCACTCGCGCATCGTCTGGACCAATGACGAAGGTGGTGAGGGCGGAGCCGTCACCACGGTGACGTTCGAGGAGAAGGGCGGCCAGACGTTGCTGGTCATCCACGACCTCTATCCCTCGAAGAAAGCTGCCGACGAGGGCTCCGGGAGCCTGGACGGGATGCCCGAGACGCTCGAGCAACTCGACGAGCTCCTCGTCAGCCTGGGCGCGACCGTGGCACGGTCATAAGGTCGTCGATCGCACCACCGGCCCGCGGCGGCGGCCATCCTCGCCGCGGGCGCGAACCTTGCTTTACCAGCTTGCCAATGCGTGGGCGCCCGACGCCCACGAGCGGAGGTCTAGGCGAAAAACGCACGGGGCTGTGAGACAAGCATCCAAGCCCCGTGCGCTTATGCCTTATTCCGTTCGGCCTTTGCGGCGGAGATACCTCTCGAACACGCCCAGCGTCAGCCCCGAAAGCGCACCGCCCAGCAGGGCGGCCGTCGGGCTACGACATGGCCCCGGACGACTTCGCCGCCGAGATGGACCGCCTCTGGCTGCAGGTCAAGCCGCTGTACGACGCGCTCCACGCCTTCACACGCAACGGGCTCGAGCGGGCCTACGGCGCGCGCGGCGCGGCTCCGGACGGCCGCATCCCGGCGCACCTGCTGGGCAACATGTGGAGCCGAGACGGGCTCGAGGCGGGCCACCTTTACGTCGTCCGCGATCCGCTGCGCCGCGACCGCCTTCAACACCTCTACCTCAGCGTCGGTATGCGCCGACCCAAGATGCTCGATGTCTCGTGACCCATGCCGTGACTTCCACACCACCTGGACAGCGACCGCCCCCGACGAGGTCC
>DATDKX010000551.1:0-2072 GCA_036519615.1 Propionibacteriaceae bacterium | reverse complement strand
TACAAGGAAGTCCCCGGGAAGTCGCCGGTGATCAATTTGCTTTACTACAAGCCGACGAACAAGGATGACCGTCCGTTCATGCCGGTCGAGTTCGCCGTGGCGGCCTACCGGTTCGGCCACAGCCTCATCCGGCCCTTCTACGTCCTCAACGACACCGGCGTCGTCGACATCTTCGGCGCCGAAGGGGGCCGTAACCTCAACGGCGGCCGGCCGATACCGTCAGACCTGGTCATCGACTGGAAGAACATCCTTCCCGATCTTGGCAATCCCAATGCGCGCAAGCCGCGCAAGATCGACACGAAGCTGTCGATACCGCTCGCCAACCTACCCGGGTCCGCTGTCCCGCCCCCTGACCCGACCGTCCAGCTGGCCGTGCGCAACAATCGCCGTGGCAAGCAGGTCGGCCTGCCATCGGGGCAGCAGGTCGCAAAGGCGATGCGGGTCACCGCGCTGTCCAACACCGAGCTCGGGCTCACACAATCGGGATGGGGCGGCGAGGCGCCGCTGTGGTTCTACATTCTGAAGGAGGCCGAGCTGCCGCCGTACAACGGTAACCAGCTCGGGCCGGTCGGCGGCAGGATCATGGCTGAGACCCTCGTCGGTCTCCTGCAGCGGGACCCGAATTCGTACCTGTATTTGGACCCGTCCTGGAAGCCCACTCCAGCGATTGCGAACCCGACGACCGGCAAATTCGAATTCTCCGACCTGCTGAAATTCGCAGGTGCTGCCTGATCGCCACTTTAAGCTCTTGCGGCCTGGGCCTGGCGCCTAACAAGCCCCGCCCTACGGCGGTCAGCGGTGCGAGCGCGCCAGTCAGCATGAAGTTGAAGACCTAGCCCCGACGAGATCCCAACCCGCGCTACCGAATACTGCGCTCAGGCCAGGGGTGAGCGACCCGACTTGTTGCTAGGGTGCGGCCGCTCATTGTTGGCCCGCACTGTGGCATGCGTAGGGTCATGACCCCGGTCAGGATGGCACTAATGGTGATGGCGGCGCCGTGAGGGTACCCAAAGCCGGGCTCTTGCCGCTGCTCGTCTCACCCGAACGGGTCGAGGAACGCAAGCTCCGTTGGGGCGTCACCAGCCCGATTTACCAATCGAAGGTGCTTGGGCGAGTTCCCCGACATCTCCGATGACTCTTTGATCTTGCCCAAGTGGATCGAGGCGGCTCAGAAGCGAACACTCGAACGCACGCGCCGCCCGATCATCGCTGCCGACATCGCCCGTTTTGGTGAGGATGAGACGGTGATCATGCGCCGTGAAGGCGGATGGATACGCGTCTACCGGGCGCATCACAAAGCCGACACGAGGACAACAACTGGGCACATTGTGAACGCCATGCGGGACATTGATGACGAAGCTGGCAAGAACGACGGGTGCGGGCGATCGTCGACGTTCCTGGTGTCGGCGGGGGAGTGGTGGACCGCCTGGCTGAGCTGGACCTTCCGGTCGTGCCCTACAACGGTGGTGAGCCCCCGATCGACAAAGAGCGGTTCGTCAACGCTCGGGCCGAGGACTACTGGACGTTGCGGGAGCGGTGCGAGCAGGGCGAGGTCGACATCGACCCCGACGACGACAAGCTCGCCGCTCAGCTCGGCTCGATCAAGTGGGGCATCGACTCACGGGTCGCATCAAGATCGAATCGAAAGACGACATGCGGAAACGAGGCCTACCCTCACCTGACAGGGCGGACACCGCGGCCATTGCATTCTCCGCCAGGGCGAATGCTGCACCGATGAATGTGGAGAGCCATGCCGGCGGGTCCATCACGGGGGATTTGATGACGAAGGCGTGGTGATCTGCGCCACTGTCCCGATTCATCCGTAGCGTTCCGCTATGAGTACCCAAACCTTCGACGAGTGGCCGGTCTTCCTCACGACTCAAGACCTGGCAAACATGCTTCAGCTGCCGTCGGTCTTGACGGTCTACGAGTGGAACAAAAAGGGGACCGGTCCGCCGTACTACCGCGTCGACAGGCGGCTCCTTTACCGGAAGAGCGAAGTCCTGAAGTGGCTGGAAGGACGCGACGCCTCCCTCGACTGGTAGATCAACTCTTGGCTGAACGAACGTCTG
>DATDKX010000550.1:0-17273 GCA_036519615.1 Propionibacteriaceae bacterium | reverse complement strand
CGGCTTCCGCTACAGCCAACGTGCCTACCTGATCCAGCTGCGCCGCGCGGGTTCCGGAACGCATCTGGTGGATCCGATCGCATTCGGTCAACCAGCAGATCTCTCCGCATTAGGTGCTGCGGTGTCAGATGCCGAGTGGGTCATCCATGCGGCCAGCCAGGACCTGCGCTGTCTGTATGAGGTCGGGTTAATCCCCACGACGTTGTTCGACACCGAGCTGGCAGCCCGACTACTCGGCTACCCGCGGGTCGCGCTCGGCACCATGCTCGAGGAGCTCCTCGGGGTGCGGCTCCTCAAAGAGCACTCCGCCTCAGACTGGTCGCGCCGCCCGCTGCCTAAGGAGTGGTTGATCTACGCCGCCCTGGACGTCGAGCTGTTGATCGAATTGCGCGACCGGCTGGCGACGAAGCTACTCGAGACGGGGAAGTGGCAATGGGCAGAGCAAGAATTCACTGCACTCGTTGCCAGCGCCGGCGTCGGTCCTGAGCCACGACGGGACCCATGGCGCCGCACATCTGGCATCCATCACGTCCATACCCGTCGTGGACTGGCGTACGTCGCCGAGCTCTGGTACGCCCGCGATGCCATCGCCCAGCGGCTGGACAAAGCACCCAGCAAGATCCTGCCTGATGCCGCTATCACCGAGTTGGCCGCTCACAAGCACCCAGATCGGACCACACTACGAAAGATTCCGGCCTTCTCGCGGCGCCAGGCCAGGCGTGCCGAAGCGGCTTGGTTGACCGCACTCGACGTGGTGGCAGAGATGCCTGACAGTGCCCTGCCGCCGATGCACATTCCCAACGATGGGCCTCCGCAGTCGCGAATGTGGCCTGCCAAAAACCCGGGTGCTGCCGCGCGGCTGGCAGCGGTGCGGGCGGCGCTGCTGACAATCGCGGAACGCTACGAGTTGCCAATGGAGAACCTCATCACCCCGGATCATCTACGCCGTCTGGCGTGGCGCCCGCCTTCTCCCTTGACCGAAGACTCGGTCGAACAGACGCTAGCCAGTTTGGGGGCAAGGCCATGGCAACGCGAGCTGACCGTCGCAGCGATCACGAAGGCCATGATTGTTACTGGTGAGTAATATATCGTCATGCTCCGCCAAGTGAGAGACGTCGTCTTTGTCGACGGCGTGCGTACCCCATTCGGTAAGGCTGGCTCCATGTACGCCGAAACCCGCGCCGATGATCTCGTCGTCGACTGCATCCGCGAGTTGTTAAGGCGGCATCCCGAGTTGCCGCCCGACCGCATCGACGATGTCGCCATTGCCGCAACGTCACAAATCGGCGATCAAGGCCTGACCATAGGACGAACAGCCGCCCTGCTCGCCGGACTTCCTTCTACGGTGCCGGGCTTCGCGATCGACCGAATGTGTGCTGGCGCCATGACCGCGGTAACTACAACGGCTTCCGGAATCGCCTTCGGCGCCTACGATGTCGCGATCGCTGGCGGTGTGGAGCATATGGGCCGGCATCCGATGGGACAAGGCATCGACCCTAATCCCAGGATTGTCGCTGAGCAGCTGGTCGACCAGTCGGCGTTGATCATGGGATCGACCGCGGAAAACCTTCATGATCGTTTTCCCGCCATTACTAAGAATCGCGCCGACGCCTTCGCCGCGCTCAGCCAGCAACGAGTGCAGCGCGCTTATGAGCAAGGTGTGATCCAGGAATCGCTGGTCGCGGTTGCCACCCCGAGCTCCGAACTTGGCTGGGGGCTCGCTGTAGCCGACGAGCAGCCGCGACCTGGGACCACTGTCGAGGCGTTGGCGACTCTCAGGACGCCGTTTAGGCCACATGGGCGCGTTACCGCAGGCAATGCGGCCGGACTCAATGATGGAGCCACAGCATGCCTGCTGGCGGCCGAGGGTGTCGCCTCCGAGCTCGGCCTGCCGGTCGGCATGAGGCTCATCTCGTACGCATTCGCTGGGGTAGATCCAGAGCTCATGGGGGTCGGACCGATTCCCGCTACGGAGAAGGCGCTGGCTAAGGCCGGCCTGTCGATCACTGATATTGGCGCCTTCGAGATCAACGAGGCATTTGCCGTCCAGGTGCTGGCCTTCTGTGATCATTTCGGGCTGGCTGCAGACGATCCGCGGCTCAATCCGTACGGTGGTGCCATCGCGCTCGGCCACCCGCTGGCCAGCTCCGGTGTACGGCTCATGATCCACCTGGCACGCGAGTTTCGCGAGCACCCAGAGGTCCGCTATGGCCTGACAACGTTATGCATCGGGCTCGGCATGGGCGGAGCTGTGATCTGGGAGAACCCGCATTTCTCCTCCGACCTAGAGGCGCCGCGGTGAGGCCCGAGGAACTCCAACAACTGATCACAGCGGCCTCGGCCGACAGCGAGGGCGAAGTCGTCACCCGGGCGTTGAGCCGGGACATCACACTGCCACACACATCAGGGACGGCGGTATTGATCACCCTGGACAACAGACGCGACCACACCCGGCCGAACACACTCGGAGTCCAAGGCCTCGGCGAATTGAATCGAGCTTTGGACGCGGCACTCGCACGAGATGACATTGTGGCGATCGCAGTCACCGGCAAGCCATTCATCCTGGCGGCAGGTGCCGACCTCTCCGGTTTTGCCAAGATCGCGAATCGCGATCAAGCCGTGGCGATAGCCCGGATCGGGCATGCCGTCTTCGACAAGTTGCACAGCTCTCGAGTGCCGACCTTCGCCTTCATCAACGGGGTGGCGCTCGGTGGTGGCCTGGAGCTCACGCTCCATTGCCACTACCGGACGGTCTCTGCCGCTGCCTCAAGGATCGCGTTGCCGGAGTGCTTCCTGGGCCTATTTCCTGGTTGGGGTGGAGCCTTCATCGTGCCCAACCTGCTTGGGCCCGATCGGGCCGTCCAGCTGATCATCGAAAATCCCCTCAGCCAGAACAAGATGCTCAACGGTCGGCACGCGTACGAGCTTGGTCTTGCCGATGCGATCTTCGACAGCGCCGATTTCCTCGCTCGCTCATTGGACTGGGCCGGTCAGGTCGTCGCCGGGTCGCTGACCGTGAATCGGCCGGAGATCGATCGGGCCGAGGCCTGGGATCAAGCACTGGCGCGCGGCCGGGATTTCGTTGACAGCAAGGTCTTCGGCGCCGCGCCAGGACCGTATCGGGCGCTGGAGCTGATGGCAGCCGCAAGGACCGCAGACCGGACCGAGGCGTACGCCGCCGAAGACGAGGCGCTGGCAGATCTGATCATGGCGCCGGAACTGCGCGCCAGCCTCTACGCGTTTGATCTTGTCCAGAAGCGTGCCCGGAAACCGGCAGGTGCGCCGGATGCCACGCTCGCACGACCAGTGACCAAAGTCGGCATTGTCGGTGCTGGCCTAATGGCTACGCAGCTTGCGTTGCTGTTCTTGCGTCGGCTGCAAGTGCCGGTAGTGATCACCGACGTCGATCAGGAGCGCGTCGATAAGGGAATCGGATATGTGTTGGCGGAGATCGACAAGCTGCTGGGAAAGCGGCGAATCTCCCTCGATGAGGCGAACAGGCTGCGGGCGCTGATCTCTGGCACCACCGAGCTAGTCGACTACGCCGACTGCGACTTCGTGATCGAGGCGGTCTTCGAGGAGCTGTCGATCAAGAAGCAGGTCTTCGCGGATCTAGAGAAACATGTCCCGGACAGTTGCGTACTTGCCACGAATACGTCATCGCTGTCCGTGACGCAGATCTCAGCAGATCTTGATCATCCCGAGCGGGTCGTCGGCTTTCACTTCTTCAATCCGGTCACGGTTCTGCCGTTGGTTGAGATCGTCCGTGGGCGGGCGACCGACGAGGAGAAGCTGGCCACGGCGTTCGCGGTGGCCAAGACACTGAAGAAGAACGCCGTGCTTGTCAAGGACACCACCGGCTTCGTGGTGAACCGGCTGCTGCTCAGGCTGATAGTGGAGATCTTCGCAGAGGTCGACAAGGGCACGCCAGTTCAGGTCGCCGACACGGCGCTGCGGCCGCTTGGGCTACCCATGCCGCCCTACCTGCTGCTCCAGCTGGTCGGCCCCGCCGTCACTTTGCACGTCATCGAGAACCTGCATGCAGCGTTCGGCGATCGCTTCCCCGTCTCGCGCAACTTGCAGGCATTAGTGGCTGCAGGCAAGCCGGGAATCTACGAATGGACACCGGACGGCAAGCCGTACGTGAGCGAGGAGACGGCCCAGCTACTTGTTGTCGGCAATCAGCCGAGCACCGCGGAGCAAGTCCGGGAGCGGGCGCTGAACGCGCTGGCAGAGGAGATTGGCCTCATGCTGGCCGAGGAAGTTGTGGCCGCGCCGATGGATATTGATCTGTGCCTGATTCTGGGTGCCGGCTGGCCGTTCCACCTCGGCGGCATTACGCCGTACCTGGACCGGGAGGGCATTTCCGAGCGCATGCTGGGTCACCGCTTCCTGCCCCCAGGAGTCGCGTCTGTGCCCCTCTCAACTGGGTTCTGACAAGTCGGCACGAGTGGGCTGCTCGATCGACTCGTCGGCGCGCGCGATCGCCTCGACGGCGTACCGAGCGATGTGCTGCGGTGTAAGGCCGATCTCCTCGAGCAGCTCGGCGCGGCCGCCGTGGGGTAGGAACTCCTGCGGAATTCCGAATTCGCGTACTGCGGTGCCGACTCCGGCAGCGCGCAGCTCCTGAGCGACCCGCGCTCCAAAGCCGCCCACCACGCCGTTGTCCTCGATCGTGATCACCAGCTCATGATCAGCAGCCAACTCGACCAAGGCCGGGTCGACCGGGAGCGCCCAGACGGGATCAACGACCGTCACACCGATCCCCTGGTCAGCTAGCCGCTCTCCCACTGCTACCGCTGTTCCGGCGAGTTGCCCTATGCCGACGACCAGCACCCGCGGCTGTTCCGTCGTAAGCAGTACATCCATTCCGTCCACCTGGTCGACGGCCGGAAGATCTGGCGGTACCTGATCTTTCGGGAATCTGATCACACTAGGCGCATCGTCAATCGCCAACGACTGCGCCAGTGCCTCGCGCAAGCGCGTGCCGTCTCGGGGCGCGGCCAGAGATAGACCAGGTACTACCGACAAGATCGACATGTCCCACATGCCGTGGTGACTGGCTCCATCGGGTCCGGTGATGCCAGCCCTATCAAGCACGAAGGTAACTCCGCACCGCTGCAACGCCACATCCATCAACACTTGGTCAAAGGCCCGATTGAGAAAGGTGGAATACACCGCGACCACAGGATGCAAGCCGCCCATTGCCAGACCGGCCGCAGAGGTGACCGCGTGCTGCTCGGCGATGCCGACGTCGAAGCACCGGTCTGGGAATGCTTTCGCAAAGCGGTGCAATCCGGTGGGATACACCATCGCTGCAGTGATCGCGACGACTCGCTCGTCGATACTGCCCAGCCGGAGCAGCTCTTCAGAGAACACGTCGGTCCAGTTCTCTCCTGAGGCACCGCCAACGGCCTCGCCGGTCTTGGCGTTGATCTTGCCCACGGCGTGGAAGCGGTCCTCCTCATGGTTTTCGGCGGCTTTGAAGCCATTGCCCTTCCGCGTAATGCAGTGCACCAGCACAGGACCACCGAACTGCTTTGCTTGCTGTAGCGCTCGTTCGACCGCTACGACGTCATGACCATCGATCGGCCCCACATACTTCAGACCCAAGTCGGAGAACATCCCCTGAGGCGCCAGAACATCCTTCAGGCCGATCTTGATGCCGTGCAGGATGTCGTATGCGGCATTGCCTACCAGCGGCGCGCGACTGACATTGCGCTTCACCAGGTCCAAAACCTGCTCGTAGCGCGGATTGGTACGCAGCCCGGTCAGATAGCGCGCCAGCGCTCCCACCGTGGGGGTATACGAGCGGCCATTGTCGTTCACCACGATGACCAGTGGCAGATCCTCCGATGCGGCGATGTTGTTCAGCGCCTCCCACGCCATACCACCGGTGAGCGAGCCGTCGCCGACGAACGCGACTACAGTGCCTTCTCTGCGTTGCAGCCGGATCGCCTTGGCCAACCCGTCGGCGTAGGAGAGAGCCGTCGACGCATGCGAGTTCGCCATCCAGTCGTGTTCGGACTCCTCCGGGCTCGGATATCCCGACAGCCCATGGCGCTGCCGCAGCGTCGGAAATTGATCTTGGCGGCCGGTCAGGATCTTGTGTATGTAGCTTTGGTGCCCGGTATCGAAGATGATCGGATCTCGCGGCGAGTCGAAGACCCGATGTACAGCCAACGTGAGCTCGATGATTCCGAGATTGGGCCCCAGATGGCCACCGGTCTGGCATACGTGCTCGATCAGGAAGGAGCGGATCTCTAGGCTCAGCTCGTCCAGCTGATCTGTCGTCAGGTCCCTAAGATCATGTGGGCTATGGATCGAGCTCAACAGTCCGTACGGGGCGGCTGACATGGGCCTGAGTTTACGTGTCCAGTTGGTCCGATCATCGGGAGTGTGGCGCAACGCACGTCTGCCCTCAGGAACCTCACAGCTTGGGAACGAAGACCCGGCCGCGCAACGCCTCCTCCAGCAGTGACACCGCCCGCCGGATGCGGGTGAGCCGAGCTCCTTGCTCCAGCCAAGCCTGTGCCGCCGCCTCCACGACGGCGGGATCCACGTATTCACTCAGACTCGTCCGAACCTCGGCCAGTCCTCGTCGCGACGCCTCCTGTTGGCCGTTGACAAAGTGCGTAGCGAATTGCGCCAATACGACCGGATGGTTACGGAGCACCGGATAGGCGCGAAAGTCAGCGGGACAGCAATCCAAAAGGTAAGCGATCGCAGTCGCCTCCCAGCCAGGTGCTCCCGGGGGCCGCACCTGGCTCGGCCAACCCGGTGGCACATAGGCCGGAGTGCTCATGGGAGGATTATATTCGAACTTACGTTCGATGCGGGCACCGAGGGGATGCGATTCAGGACATGTCCTGGCACAGGCTCGCCAGCCGGCACCGTGGGACACGATTCGGGCGTACCGAACACCGTGCGAACCGGGAGAACGCCGGCCCAGCGACCCCCTGCTGCGATGTCGTCAGCCTCTTCACTCGGTGGGCCAGTTCGAACCTTGACGCTTGCCTCAGCCAACCCAACGGCAAAGACCACAGTTGCCGCCAGCTCCCTGCGATCGGGTTGCCGGGCATGGGTCCACGAGCCTGGAGCAAGATGTTCAACGATCGCCTCGAGCGCGGACCACTTCTCCTCCGCATCCGCGACCGCGCGGGCGGTGCCGTGCACGACAGCGCTTCGGAAGTTCATCGAGTGGTGGAACACCGAGCGCGCATAGACAATGCCGTCCAGGTGAGTGACTGTCAGGCAGACCGGTGCGCCGTCCAGGATTCGCAGATAACCGGCTCCAGTTGAGCCGTGCAGATAAACGGTGTCGTCGACCCGCGCGTATCCAGTTGGCAGTACCACCGGCGCGCCGTCGCGTACCAGCCCCAGATGGCAGATTAGGCCCGCATCCAATACCGCATAAAGGTCAGCACGGTCGCTGCGGGCCCGCTCACGGAGACGCGTCAGCGTGCTACGGGGTGTGTTGGAGAGGCTCACATATGCCAGCATGCAGCAGACGCGAGGCTCACGCCCTCCCACTCCAATAGCACTAGTCTCATGCCGGTGAACGACGATGTTTTCTGCCAGATCGGCCGCGGCGATGTTGATGCGGCGGTCGTCCTCCGTACCGACGACGTGATCGCATTTCTTGATCACCGGCCGGTCTTCAAAGGTCACGTACTCATCGCTCCACTGCAGCACGTCGACACGCTGCTTGACCTGCCGCAAGACCTGATGGAACCACTTCTGACCAGTGCACAGCACGTCGCTCGGGCGCTAGTTGATGCCCTCGGAGCGCAGGGAACTTTCGTCGCGATTAACAACGTCGTCAGCCAGTCGGTCCCGCATCTGCACATGCACGTCGTGCCTCGGAGCCGTGGCGACGGTTTGAGAGGCTTCTTCTGGCCGAGGACCCGCTACGGCGCAGGTGAGATGGAAGAGTATGCGGCAAAGATCAAGAAGGCTCTTAGTTACCAGAGCGACTGAAGCCGGAGCCGTACGGCGCCACTTGGACACATTTCAAACCGCACGCAGCGCCCGACCACGATACAAATAGCTGAACGGCTGTGGCCCTGGCCATATCCGGTCTCCAGCTCGCGAATGATCAAGCCGGCGGGTCGGTCGAGATGGCAACCCGCGGCGATGCGGCCTCACAGAGCCTTGCGCGTCGTGGCGGTGATCAAACGCCGAAGGCGTTCTCCAGCAGTACTGTCAACGCGCGAAACTCAGGTTGCCGCTGCGGAAAACCGCAGTCCGGACCAGCTATTTTCGGCCCAGAATCGCTAGTGTCAATTTGCAGCTGATAATGCGCAGTTGAGGTGCATGGCACGACCGGCGTCTCGATAAGGCGGGCCGAGAGCAGCCGCACCGTATCGCGCTGCTGGATCGATAGATCATGGGACACAGATGTGCGACCTGCGATCGTGATCATGGCCCGTCCGGCGGCGTTGATTGTGATCGTGTAGGCCGGTTGATCTTGAAGCTGCAACCGCTCGAGCCGCATAGGAAGCAGTTGCGGCTCGGCTGTATGGACCGGTCCGTCGAAGTTCCCTTGCATCGCCGGAGTGAGGATGCTCACGATCTCGTCGAATGCCGGCGTCGGCGTGGCTTCCGTTCCACATGGGGCCGTGCGGCTCATCCACAGACTGCCCATGGTCACCTCGGTCGTGATCTGGTCCGGGCAAACCGGAGCCGGCGATTTTGCCTTCCGTTCCGCCTCTCGCTTCACCTCTTGACGGAACTGTCTGGACGTCAGCAAGGTCTTGAGCCGGCTCAAATCTTGATCACTCAGCCTGCCGGCGGCCGGCATCGGGGAGACCAGTAGCGCCACGCCGTCCGCCCTCACGTACACAATGTTTTGGCGACCGTCGATGCCACCGAATTCACCCACGGAAAAGTCGCCGAACAGCTCTGACGGCGCCGCCCGATGATCAACGAGCGAACAACCTGCGGCACTCAAGAAGGCGGCCACCACGAGCATCGCCATGGCTCGGCGAAGTTTCCGGGCCGTCACCAACCTAGGATGCCGCTATTTCCTCAGCAACGACCGCAGCACGTACTGCATGATGCCGCCGTTGCGGTAGTAATCGGCCTCACCTGGAGTGTCGATACGCACCACCGCGTCAAAGCTGACGTCGCCAGCGGTCACCTTGACCGTCTGCGGCGTACGGCCCTCAGTGAGCTCGGTGATCCCCGTGATGTCGAGAGTCTCCTCTCCGGTGAGCCCGAGCGACTCGGCGGTCTGACCCTCTGGGAACTGCAGCGGCAGCACACCCATCCCGATGAGATTGGAGCGGTGAATTCGCTCGTACGACTCGGCTATCACCGCTTTGACCCCGAGGAGAGCCGTGCCTTTTGCTGCCCAGTCGCGCGATGAACCAGATCCGTACTCCTTGCCAGCCAGTACAACCAAAGGAGTGCCCGCAGCCAGGTAGTGCTCGGACGCCTCGTATACGGTCGTGACCGGCCCGTCCGGCGCGGTGAAGTCTCTGGTAACTCCACCTTCGGTATCAGGGGCTAGTTGGTTGCGAAGCCGAATATTGGCGAACGTCCCCCGGATCATCACCTCGTGATTGCCGCGCCGCGATCCGTAGGAGTTGAAGTCCCGTCGCTCCACGCCGTGCTCGGACAGGTATTTCCCCGCTGGCGAATCCGGTTTGATCGAGCCAGCCGGAGAGATGTGGTCAGTGGTGATCGAGTCACCGAGCTTGAGCAAAACGCGCGCCCCCATGACGTCTTCGACCGGTGCCGGCTCGGCCGGCATGCCGTCGAAGTAAGGCGGTTTTCGGACATAGGTGGACTCCGGATCCCAAGCAAAGACTTCACCCTCAGGCGTAGCCAACGCCTGCCACTGCTCGTCACCTGCGAAGACATCCGCATACGACTCGGTGAACATCTCCGCGCCGATCGAGGAGGAGATGACATCGTCGATCTCGGCCTCGGTCGGCCAGATATCGACGAGGTGAACCTCCTTGCCGTGCTCATCAGTGCCGAGCGAATCCTTCATGAGGTCGATGTCCATGGTGCCGGCCAGGGCGTACGCCACTACGAGAGGCGGTGAGGCAAGGTAGTTCATCTTGACATCGGGGTTGATCCTGCCCTCGAAGTTCCGGTTCCCCGAGAGCACCGAGACCACCGCAAGATCATTTTCCTGTACGGCTGCACTCACTTCTGGAATGAGCGGTCCGGAGTTGCCGATGCACGTGGTACAGCCGTACCCAACGAGGTTGAAACCAAGCTTGTCGAGGTAAGGCGTCAGGCCTGAGCGATCGTAATAGTCGCTAACGACCTTGGAGCCGGGCGCGAGGGTGGTCTTGACCCATGGCTTGCGGTTCAACCCGCGATCGACCGCCTTTTTGGCCAGCAGCGCGGCGCCAATCATGACACTTGGATTGGACGTATTGGTGCAGGACGTGATCGCAGCAATCACCACTGCGCCATGATCGAGATCGAACGACGCGCCGTCACTCAGGGTTACGGGCACTTGCTTGTTGGGTCGGTCGATGTCGTCGGCCTCTTCGCCGTACTCGTGCGGGGCCAAGGACTCGGCATAGGCTCCACGACTGGGCACGTCAGAGGCCGGGAAGGACTCATCCACCGACTCGTCGTAACCGGTCAACTCATCCTCAGGGACAAAGTCGCGTATGGCCTCCCGGAAGCCTTGCTTGGCATGGGCCAGCTGCACACGATCCTGGGGCCGCCGCGGCCCGGCAATGCTGGGAACGACGGTGCCAAGGTCAAGCTCCAGGTACTCCGAATACTTTGGCTCGCGATCATCGCTGTGCCATAAGCCTTGTGTCTTGGCATACGTCTCCACTAATGCGATCTGCTCGTCGCTGCGACCGGTGAGCTTGAGGTACTCGGTCGTTTTGCCGTCAATGGGAAAGATGGCGATCGTGGAGCCGTATTCCGGGCTCATGTTGCCGATGGTTGCTCGGTCCACGACCGGCACCTGGGAGACGCCCGGCCCGTAGAACTCTACGAACTTCCCGACGACCTTGTGCTGCCGCAGCATCTCGGTAATGGTGAGTACCAGATCCGTTGCGGTCGTGCCCTCCCGCAGCGCGCCTGAGAGTTTGAAGCCCACCACCCGAGGGATCAGCATCGAGACGGGCTGGCCGAGCATTGCCGCCTCCGCCTCGATCCCGCCGACGCCCCAGCCGAGGACGCCTAGCCCGTTGACCATTGTGGTGTGGGAATCGGTTCCGACGCAGGTGTCGGGATATGCAAGGAGTTCTGTCTGTCCTGAGCCGTCGGCAGCCCCGACCTCGTGGGAGAAGATCACCCGCGCCAGATGCTCGATATTGACCTGGTGCACAATCCCCGTGCCAGGTGGAACGACCTTGAAATCGTCGAACGCGGTCTGCCCCCAGCGCAGGAACTGATAGCGCTCGTGATTGCGGCTGTATTCGATCTCGACGTTTCTGCTGAATGCATCAGCGGTGCCGAACACATCGGCGATCACGGAGTGATCAATTACCAACTCGGCCGGCGCTAAGGGGTTGATCTTGGACGGGTCGCCCCCCATATCCGCCATCGCCTCACGCATGGTGGCGAGATCGACCACACATGGCACACCGGTGAAGTCCTGCATGATTACTCGGGCCGGGGTGAACTGGATTTCATTGCTGGGCTCGGCGTTCGGATCCCAGCCAACCAGCGCACGAATGTCATCGGCGGTGATATTGGCGCCGTCCTCAGTGCGGAGCAGGTTCTCCAGCAAGATCTTGAGGCTGTACGGCAGCGAATCCGATCCCTCCACGGCGTCGAGCCGGAAAATCTGGTACGACTCCTCGTCCACTTGGAGGGTTGCCTTTGCATCGAAACTGTTCACAGTCATGAGCCCTCCATCAATCGTGACAAACTATCTTGACGTCAAGATAACACGCACGAAAACTCCTGGAACCGAGCAGCCGAACGCGGGGGTGTCTGAGCGCGGTGACACCATAGTGCAGAGATCAGCAATCAGGGGAGGCGCGATTTGGCTCCCCAGCTAGGGGCCAGATGAGCGGTAACGCAAGCTTCCGTCCGGTCAACACGACGGTGCTCTCAGTGTGTGCGGTTGACGCGCCAATAGTGATCACCTCAGCCGCTTTCGACGAATGGTTGGCAGATACATACCGGCGAGTGGGAACCCGGCCGGGCCTGCTGCAGAAGCTGGCGGGCGTAGTCGAGCGCCGGTGGTGGCCGGCGGATGTGAGCTTCGCCGACGCGGCGGCAATTGCTGCCGCCAAGGCGCTGGCCGAGGCGGGTATCAGACCTGAACAGATCGGCGTCATGATCAATACCGCGGTTTCTCGGGAGTACCTTGAACCTTCCACCGCAGTGGCGATTCATCATCAGGTGGGCTTGCCCACGAACTGCCTCAACTTCGACTTGGCGAATGCCTGCCTCGGTTTTGTGAACGGTATCCAACTGGCTGGGACCATGATCGACTCAGGCCAGGCAGACTATGCCGTGATTGTTGATGCCGAAGGTTCCCGCTACACCCAGGAGTTGACGCTCGACCGGCTGGCCGGCGACGACACAACCGCGGCTGACTTGCGCGCACACTTCGCCACTCTGACGCTCGGCTCGGGGTCGGCGGCGATGGTGCTCGGACGGGCAGACCGCCATCCCGAAGGTCACCGCGTCATCGGCGGCGTCAGCCGAGCCGGGACCGAACACCACGACCTCTGCGTGGGTGATCTCAGCGGGATGAGAACCGACCTGAAACGGCTGTTCGACGCCGGGCTGGCGCTGGCGGTGGCGACCTGGTTGGACGCGAAGTCCGAGTTCGACTGGGATGGCATCGATTGGTTCGTCGCTCACCAGACCTCTGTCGTGCACATCCAGGCCATCGCAGAGGCGCTTGGCGTTGACCCGGCGCGCTTTCCTCTCACCCTGCCGAATTACGGCAACATGGGCCCGGCCGCGATTCCATTCACGCTGGCTCGGCATATGGACCAGCTGCGCGCTGCAGACCGGATTCTGTTGATGGGCATCGGTTCCGGGCTGAACACCTCGTACGCCGAAATCGTCTGGTGATCAACGAGCTGGTCGCCGCGCCCGGCATCGTGGCGGACGTCAGCGGCATGCCCGACCTCGATCCGACCTGGTCGAGACTGGTCCACGCCGTCGACGCTGAAGGGGTGCTACGCAGCTGGCACGTGCTCGACAACGGCGTCGAGCCACAGCTGGGAACGCTTCTTTGTGTGCACGGCAATCCGACCTGGTCCTATCTATGGCGTCGTTTTCTGACTTGCGCGGACGCAGGCTGGCGGGTTGTCGCGGTTGACCAGCTCGGAATGGGCTATTCCGAGCGGTTGATGTCGCCGCGCTTCCTTGCGGCGCGGATCAATGACCTCGATGCCATCACCTCAGAGCTGGGAATCACCGGTCCGGTAGTGCTGGCAGCACACGACTGGGGCGGACCGATTTCGCTCGGATGGGCACAACGCCACCGTGATCAGATCACCGGGTTGATCTTGGCCAACACCGGCGTAGCCGTACCGCCACAATCAGGCACGCCAGTGCTGATCCGACTGGCACGGAACCGTGTGCTGCGAGAGCTGGTCTGCGTACGCACGGCAACATTTGTCCGCGTCGCAGCGGCGCTGTCCCGACCGCGGATCCCGACCGAGGTTCGCGCTGCACTGCGGGGCCCGTATGCCGCCTCTCGGCGGCGCCGGGCCATCGGTGATTTCGTCGCCGATATCCCTTTGGAGTCAGGCCATCCCAGCCGCGCCACGCTCGATCGGGTGGCCCTCGGAATGGCCGAATTCACCACCGTTCCGACGTTGCTGTTGTGGGGCCCACGAGATCCTGTCTTCAGGCAGGGATCGCTTCGCGACCTGGAGCGCCGGCTGCCGCATGCGGATGTCCACCGGTACGCCCATGCCTCCCATCTGGTCGTAGAGGACGCGCCTCAAGCGGCCGAGGATGCCTGGGCTTGGCTGAGATCGAACGCCTCGACACGGCCGCGCAAGGTGGGGCCCGATCCGCTGATACACCGGGCGACTACGCGACGGGTTGTCGGTATCGCGGCTAGCTCGACCGCTGACGGTGACTTCATTCCAGCGATTGCCGAGCTCGGTCAGGGCGGCACCCGGGTGACATCGTTCGTCGAGCTGGAGCGACGAGTCGAAGCGTTGGCCGGCGGGTTACGCCAGGTTGGGGTGCGGCCGGGACACCGAATTGCGCTCCTGGTGCCCCCTGGTCTTGACCTGACTACCACGGTCTATGCCAGCTGGCGGGCGGGTGCTGCCATTGTCGTCGCCGACGCCGGCCTGGGCTGGCGCCAGATGGCCGACGCGCTCCGCAGCGCCGATCCGGACTACTTGATCGGCGTCCCACCGGCCGTCGCGGCGGCGACTGCGCTGAAGCTGCCTGGGATTCGGTTGGTAGCCGGTGAGCTGCCTAGGTCAATACGCCGGCTACTGCGGGTGGAGCACTCGCTGGACGAGCTTGCGGCACCTGGCGATCCCAGCCCCGTTCCTTCCTCGGATGAGGCTGCGGTGCTCTTTACTTCCGGTGCCACCGGCCCACCCAAGGGCGTGGTCTATCAGCATCACCAGCTGCTGGCTCAAATTGAGCTGCTGCGCGGCCTGTGCAACATCAACCCGAGTGATCGACTGGTGGCAGCATTCGCCCCGTTCGCGCTGTACGGCCCGGCCTTGGGCATCGGCGCCGCCGTTCCGCAGATGGATGTCACCAAACCTGGCACTCTTACCGCGGCCCGGTTGGCCGAGGCCGCGGCGGCGGTCGAAGCCACCCTGGTTTTCGCATCGCCAGCGGCCCTGCGGAACGTGGTCGTCACCGCGGGCGAGCTTACAGCCGAGCAGTCCTCGGCCCTGAGACGCATTCGGCTGGTGCTCTCGGCCGGAGCGCCGGTCTCCGTCGCACTCTTGCGCCGCCTCAGCGAGATCTTGCCGTACGCGGAGCTCCATACGCCGTACGGGATGACCGAGGCTCTGCCGCTGACCGACATCTCACTTCCCGAGCTCGAGCAGGCTGGTTCTGGCAACGGCGTCTGCGTCGGGCGGTCGCTGCCCGGTGTGCGGCTTCGGATCAGCCCACTGGACTCACTAGGCAGAGCCGTCGGGTCACTCACCGATCAGCTCGAGATCACCGGCGAGATTTGTGTATCGGCGGCGCATGTCAAACATCGATACGACCGGCTGTGGGCTACCGAAAGGGCAAGTTCTCGCGATCCAGGGTGGCATCGCACTGGCGACGTCGGGCACCTCGACGCCCAAGGACGGCTCTGGGTCGAAGGCCGACTAGTGCACGTCATTACGACCGCCGACGGGCCGCTCACCCCGGTTGGTATGGAGCAGCGGATCGAGGCCGAGGCGCAGGTGACTGCCGCGGCGGTGGTTGGTATCGGACCGGCGGGCACCCAGCAGGCGGTGGCGGTGGTCGTCCCAGAGATGGCCGACTGCGTCGGTTTGGCGGCGCCAGAGGTTGCCGGCGCCGTACGGGCGGCCGCTGGGACATCCCTGGCTGCTGTGCTGGCAATCCACACCATGCCCGTGGACATTCGGCACGCAGCGAAGATCGACCGACAGCGGCTCGCCCGCTGGGCCGGGAGCGTGCTGACCGGCGCTCGAGTTGGCCGGCCCTAGAATCGGGTGGACGACGTGCGCGTACTGGTCACCGGTGCCACCGGGATGCTCGGCGGCGGGGTGGCGCGAGCGCTCGCCGAGCGTGGCGACCGTGTGACGGTGCTACAACGGCATCCGGCCGAATTGGGACTGCCCGAGGTGTTGACCGACATCAGCGACGCCAATGCGGTGCTCGCTGCGGTCGACGGCCACGACGCGGTCATTCACCTGGCCGCCAAGGTGAACGTGATCGGGCCGGAGGCCGAATACCAACGGGTCAATGTCCAAGGCACTCAGGCGATCGTCAATGCCAGCGCAAGGACGGGAGTGCAACGACTGGTTTACGTCTCATCGCCGTCTGTCGTTCATTCCGGCAGCTCGCTGATCGGCCGCGGCGCAGAGCCCGCCGATCCGCTGGCCGCTCGGGGTCCGTACGCAAGAAGCAAGGCGCGCGCCGAGCAGATTGCGCTGGCCGCCGATCATGGCGAGCTGGCCGTAGTCGCAATACGCCCACACCTGGTGTGGGGTCCGGGCGACACGCAGCTCGTTGCTCGAGTGGTCGATCGCGCCCGACGCGGACGGCTACCTCTCATCGGCTCGGGAGCGGCGCTCATCGACAGCACTTACGTGGTCAACGCTGTGGACGCGCTGCTGGCGGCTCTGGACCGCTCTGTCGAGGCGCGCGGCCAGGCGCTGGTGGTGACTAATGGCGAGCCGCGCCCAGTGGCTGAGTTGCTGGTCGCCATCTGCCGTGCGGCCGGAGTCCCCGAACCGACTCGGCACGTGCCAGTGCAGCTGGCTCGCGCCGGCGGAACGGTGGTGGAGTCCCTGTGGCCGTTGGCTGAAGGCCTGCGTCGGAGACGCCCGACCGATGATCCACCGCTAACCCGCTTCCTGATCGAGCAGCTATCGACCGCGCATTGGTTCGATCAGCGACTGACTCGCCAGGTTCTGCAATGGGAGCCTCGAGTCAGTCTTGACGAGGGATTCGCCGAGCTTCAGCGCTGGTACGCACTTTTTGGCGCTGCTCGCGCATCACGCGTGTGATCCGGCGACTTCGTCGTCGCTCGCAGCGCGAGTGATTTCTAGCCGGTGTACAAGTGACGCCGAGCATTCTCCTGAGCCGTCTCTCGCTCGATCCGCTGCTCCGCCTTGGTGGACGAGGCGAGGTGGAACGGCACCGAGGTGACCATGACACCGGGCGTAAAGAGCAGCCGGCCCTTGAGCCGCAGCGCGCTTTGGTTATGCAGAATTTGCTCCCACCAGTGACCGACCACGTACTCCGGGATATATACCGTCACCACGTCCCGCGGGCTTTCTCGCCGCAGATTCTTGACATAGTCGATGATCGGATTCGTCACCTCGCGGTATGGCGAGGCGATCACCTTGAGCGGCACGCCGGTGTCGGCATCCTCCCAGGCCTTCACCAACCGCGCTGTCTCATCCGGATCAATCGAGACCGTGAGCGCCTCCAACATGCTGGGCCGAGCGGCCTTGGCGAAGGCGAGTGCCCGCAGCGTCGGCTTGTGCAGCCTGCTCACCAGCACTACGGCGCGTACCCGGCTCGGCAACGTCCGATCCTCGCCCTCGACGAGCGCGGTCTCCCGAGCGACAGTCTCATAGTGTCGCCTGATCATTTTCATTACCGCGAAGAGAACGGCCATCGCGATGATCGCAATGTAAGCACCTTTGGTG
>DATDKX010000549.1:0-2085 GCA_036519615.1 Propionibacteriaceae bacterium | reverse complement strand
CCCCTGGTGCGGCGCGCCGTCGTACCACATGGAGTGGTAGACCACAAGCTCGTCGCGGCCCTGGAACAGGTCCAGGAATGGGACCGGGCCGTGGGCTCCGACGACCTCGACCGTCCCGTCGATCTCCACCATCGGCAGCCGACGGCGGGCCGCGGCGAGGGCGTCGCCCTCGCGGGTGTGGGCCTTCTCGCGGACCAGAAGCTCGTCACGGGCGGTCCGCCAGGTGGCTAGGTCAACGACGGGCGGGCGGCTGGGCAGCGCGGTGGTCGGGTCGTTCGGCGTGGTTGTCATGGTGTCCTCCATGGTTTCTCGTGCCGAGCACCGTCATACGTCCTACGACGGCTACCAGAACAGACTCGCAACCCGGCCGGAACTCATCGCGGCAGGGGCGCCCTCGGCCCCCGAGCGGACCACGTCAGGCTGACAAGTTCACAGACGCGCTCGCAGTCCTCGAGTTGGGTCATGGCTCGATGCAGACCGGCGGCGGCGACTCCCCCAAGGCTGCGAACAGTAGGTACGCCGCGACTGCAAAAACTTACCCGGAGCGAGGCCGCGCCGGTTTCACACCGAAGAGGTCACTGGTCCGAGTCCAGTTATCGCGACCGTCCGTAGGCGTGAGATTCATGCGCTCTCAGTGTTTGCCAGAGATAGTGCGGGGTAGAGCGTCTCTTTGATCAAGTAACCAGCTGGCCGCCCTGAGAGTGTCTCTCCAGCTTCTGCGGCACGACTCGGGGCCGGCCGAAATCACCCCGGGTCTTACGACCCGCATTTGAGGAGGTTGCTGTATGAGTGTGTTGCGATTCGACCCGTTTGGCGACCCGTTCCGCCAGATGGATCGGCTGACGAACCAGCTGCTCTCGGGGACGCGGACCCCCATGGGGATGCCCATGGATGTCTGGCAGACCGATGACGGATTTCACGTCTGCCTTGACCTGCCGGGCGTGGATCCAGACAGTGTGGACATCACCACCGAGCGGAACGTCTTGACGATCAAGGCAGAGCGTCGCGCGGAATACCAGCAGGGCCAGAATGTGGTAATCGCCGAACGGCCGCAAGGAACCTTCACTCGGCAGCTGCAATTAGGCGACACGGTCGGCACCGAGAACATTCAAGCGTCGTACGCCGATGGCGTGCTGCATCTTGATCTCCCGATGACTCAGGCCGCGCAGCCGCGCCGGGTTCAGGTGAAGACCGACAGCAGCGGTCGACGCCAGGTCACGGTCGAGGGTGAAACCGATGAATCGGCGTCGGCATCCGAAGGGACCACCGACAGCGGTACGCAGGGTGCCGGCACCTAAAGGAGGAGTTCTTTCATGTCACAGTTGCTCGTTTTTGGCGTCGACAGCCCCCAGACGGCTGAGAAGGTGCTCGACTTGGCGAGCGATCTAGCCAAGCAGCAGCTTCTGGAACTGGCTGATGCGGCCTGGGTGGAACGCACGATGGACGGCAAGGTCAAGCTTCATCAGTCAGTGAATCTGACCGCAATGCTGGCTGGGTCGGGCGCAGTCACCGGAGCACTCTGGGGAACCTTGATCGGCTTGTTGTTCCTCAATCCATTGGCGGGCGCGGCGGTCGGAGCAGGTGTGGGTGCCGGAACCGGCGCAATTTCTGGACGTCTGACCGATATTGGCGTGAACGATGACCTGATTCGTCAGATTGGAGAGACGTTGGAGCCAGGCAAGGCCGCCGTCTTCTTCCTAGCTCGCAACGCCACAGTGGATCGGGTGATTGATGCCATCAAGCCGTACAACCCGAAGGTCATTCAGACAAATCTGAGCCGGGATAGCGAACGAGAGCTGATTGAGGCGCTGCAAGGGCAGCAGGTCGGGGCCCCGAGCTCACCGCAGCAGACAAGCTAGCGACTCCGACCCGACCTCTGCGTTCCGCGGGTGACTGAGGGCGACTACGAGGCAGCCGGCAGCACGGTGTTGGTCTCATTTGCCGCTGCTGGCTTGCCCGCGGACCATGACTTGTTACCAGAGGAGCACGGATGAGCGCTTCAGAGCCAAGTAAGCAGCCGAGTAAGCACTCTGTCCGGAGGGAACAAGAGGCGCGCAGCTTGGACCTTGTCCAGCGCGTCATTGT
>DATDKX010000548.1:0-2857 GCA_036519615.1 Propionibacteriaceae bacterium | reverse complement strand
ATCTATGACAGGCTAGGGACGCTGTTGCAAGTGGTCTGTTGTCGTGGTCTGTGCTACGCCCCCAGAACTTTGCGTGGGCGTGAGGAAAATCCTGGCGTCCAACAGCAGTCGGGACCGTGAGGTGCGGTTTCGAATGCAGATGCTAGGAGAGATGTTTCATGGCGCAGGGAACCGTTAAGTGGTTCAATGCCGAAAAGGGCTACGGCTTCATTGCCGTGGACGGCGGCGGTCCGGACGTTTTCGTCCATTACAGCGCGATCGAGGCGACCGGATTCCGGACCCTCGACGAGGGACAGCGTGTGGAGTTTCAGACCACCCAGGGGCCGAAGGGTCCGCAGGCCGACCAGGTCCACCCGGTCTAAGTTTCGCCACGACAAACGAGCCCCGGTACCGAATTGGTACCGGGGCTTGGTGTTGCCATGCGAAATGACGTTAGTACGCGGGCTGGGATGGATCGACTTGGCGGACCCAGGCGCTTACGCCGCCGCCCACGTGAACGGCATCAGCCAGTCCAGCGCCATGCACCAGAGCTAGCACCTCCGCCGAGCGCACGCCCGTCTTGCAGTACAGCACTACCTGCTTGTCCTGCGGCAGATCCCCCAGCGCGGCACCAGTCTGGAAGTCACCCTTCGGGATGAGGATCGATCCCGGAATCAAATTGATGTCCCGCTCCACTTTTTCGCGTACATCGATCAGGACAAAGTCCTTCTTGCCCGACTCACGCTCAGCAAGCCACTGCTCTAGCTGCTTGACATCGACAGTGTGCCCGGCGACCGCTTGAGCAGCCTCATCAGTGATCGCGCCGCAGAACTCGTCGTAGTCGATCAGCTCGGTCACTGTTGGATTCTCACCGCACACTGCGCAGTGCGGGTCTTTGCGAACACTCAGCTGACGCCAGCTCATCTCCAGCGCGTCATAAATCTGCAGCCGTCCAACAAGCGGTTCGCCAATGCCGGTCAGCAGCTTGATCGCCTCGGTCACCTGAGTGGCACCCACGGATGCACACAGCACCCCGAGTACGCCGCCCTCAGCGCAGCTCGGCACCATGCCCGGTGGCGGCGGCTCCGGATAGAGGCAGCGGTAGCAAGGACCATGCTCGGCCCAGAACACGCTCACCTGGCCGTCGAAGCGATAGATGGAGCCCCATACATACGGCTTGCCGAGTAGCACCGCCGCGTCATTGACCATGTACCGGGTGGCGAAGTTGTCGGTGCCATCGATGATCAAGTCGTACTGGCTGAATAACTCCATCACGTTGTCGTTGTCCAGCCGGACGTCGTGCACCACCACATTGACGTACGGGTTCGTCTCGGTGATCGACTCTTTGGCTGACTCTGCCTTGGACTTCCCGATGTCGGACTGACCGTGAATGATCTGGCGCTGCAGATTCGACTCATCGACGGTGTCGAAGTCGACAATGCCGAGCGTCCCGACGCCGGCAGCGGCGAGATAGAGCAATGCGGGGCTGCCCAGTCCCCCGGCTCCGATCACCAACACTCGTGCGTTTTTCAGCCGCTTCTGTCCCGCCATCCCGACATCGGGAATGATCAAGTGACGGCTATAGCGGCGTACCTCGTCGATGGTCAGTTCATCGGCGGGTGCTACCAGCGGCGGCAAGGCCACGGCTCTCCTCCAGCTCAAGGACGCGGCGCGGAACCGCGGCAACAGGCTTCTCGATCTTGAGGGTAACGCGCCTGCGCCCCCTGCTATTCCGGATGATGGGATGGCTCTATGGATGCCGCAGGCGACCTCGTGACACGAGTAGGTGAGCGAAGCTTGACGCTGACAAATCTCGACAAAGTGCTGTTTCCTAGCGTCGGCTTTACCAAGGCTGAGGTAATTGATTACTACCTCCGCATCGCCCCCGTGATGCTGCCCCACATCAGCGACCGGGCGATGACCAGGCTGCGGTTCCCCGACGGCGTCGGCCCCGACCGCTCGCCTTTCTATGAAAAGAACGCTCCGATGGGCACGCCTGAGTGGGTACGCCGGGTCAAGGTCAACACCAGCGACGGGATCATCGATTACGTCGTCGCAGACGACGAGGCGGCAGTTGTCTGGCTGGCCAACCTTGCCGCCCTCGAGATGCACGTTCCACAGTGGACCGTGAGCAGTGCCACGCCGGCCGACGGAATCATCAGCCTTCCCGAGCTGGAGCCGCGATCAGGTGAGCCGCTGGCGAATCGTCTTGTCGTCGATCTGGATCCTGGCGCCGGCATGACCATCGTCGATAGCGCCCGGGCGGCACTGATCGTCGCGGCCAAGCTCGCCGACGACGGCATGATTCCGATCGCGCAGACTTCGGGAAGCAAGGGCATTCAGGTGTACGCCGCAATCGCGCCGACCCGCAGCAAGACCGCCTGGAACTACGTCAAGCAGCTCAATGCCTCGCTGCACAAGGCGCAGCCCGACTTCTTCGTGGCGGCGATGTCGGTTGAGCAGCGGGCGGGCCGGATCTACGTGGACTACAACCAGAATTTGGCGGCGCGAAACACCATTGCGCCCTATTCGATGCGAGGTCGGGAACGCCCTGCTGTCGCCACGCCGGTGACCTGGGACGAGCTTGGGAGCGTACGCGAGCCCGATGATCTTCGGTTTACCCCCGAAGGTGTGCTGGCCCGAGTCGCCGACTATGGAGACCTGGCAGCCGACCTGCTTACCTCGGAGGCATCGCCATTGCCCGATGAGAGCTGACTCGTCGGGCGGAGATCTGCACTTGGTTGACTGGTGGAAACCTGCTGCTGAAAGGAGACTGCCGCAGTGAGTTTTGAACATTGAGAACGAAGAGACGCTTAGGCTCATTCGTCGACTCGCTCAGCCTTCGGACGCTCAGGAACTCAATGACGTGATAAGCAGC
>DATDKX010000547.1:0-5755 GCA_036519615.1 Propionibacteriaceae bacterium | reverse complement strand
TACCTCATACGCGGGCGGTGTGCTGGCCAGCGCGCTGCGCCGGGAGCAGGCGATCTTGCGGATTCGCGGCGCCAACCGCAAGCACCTGCTGCGCATGCATGCGCTGCGGACGCTCGCGCTCGCCGCTGTGGGCTCCGTGCTAGGTGTCGCATTGGGTCTCATGTCGACTGCGCTGGTGTTATCTCCGGATGCCTTAGCCAGCGCATCCCCGATTAGCCTGCTGGTGTCAGCTCTGCTGGGTGCAGGCGCGGGATTTCTTACCACGGGCGTCGCACTGTACGTCGCGGGCCAGCGCGCCATCAACCGACAGATCAGCGACGAGCGAGCGCAGCTTGCGTCGCGTAAGCCTCTCTGGCGCCTGCTCGGGATCGACTTCTTGATTTTGGCCGTGGTCGCGTGGGTCGAGTGGTACGAGCGTCGCCACGGAGGCTTCGAGGGCGTGCGCGGATCGGTGTACTACGGCCGTGCCGTCTCCCTGCAGCTGCATCTGGTGATCGTGCCGATCGGAATCTGGCTGGGCGGGGTCCTAGTGCTGGGCAGGATTGTCGAGCGAATCTTCGCGTACCTGCCGCTGCCACGTCGCCATCGGTTCGGCAGGCCACTTCGAGGCCTCCTCACCCGCAGCATCCGCCGCCGTTCCTGGGCCGCGGCGTCGGCGATGATCATGGTCGGGTTGATCGTCGCACTGGGCACGAGCGTGGCGTCGTTCAGCGCCTCGTACAACCAGGCGAAGGCCCGCGATGCGCGGTTCGTGGTGGGTTCCGACGTGCGCGTCACGCCCTCGCCAATCAGCGCCCTTGATCACCCACCGCAATACGCCGAAAAACTCCAGGTCCCGGGCATCCAAACCGCGACGCCGGTGGTGTACGGCCTCAACAACGCGCTCCTTGAGAGCGAGGTCAACGAGGACGCGGGAAACATGCTTGCGATTGATCCCGCCGCCTTCAGACAGGTCGCTCCGCTTATCGATACGGACTTCCTCGGAACGACCGCGGCTAGCGCCATGGACGCTTTGCAACGCCAACCGGGTGGCGTATTGCTCACCGAAGATCTCGCCGACACCCTCGACGTGGAACCCGGCGACGAGGTAAAGGTCCTTTTCGCACGCGGAACCCAAAAGCAGAAACTCTCGGAGATGAAGGTCATCGGACTCTTCCAGCGCCTGCCCGGCTTCCCCGAAGGCGTGGACGTGCTGGTCAACATCCAACGCCAGATGCAGCTGATCCCCTCCACCAATGCCACCTTCTTTCTGGCAAACACCACCGAACCCGGGGATGCCGCTCTGCAGCGGGTTGTTGCCGGGCTGCGGGACGGCCCCGGTGCCGCCGACGCGCTTCAGATCGAGACCCGTGCAACCACGCTGGATAAGGATCAGTCAAGCCTTGCGGCCTTGAACATTCGAGGGCTGCTGACCCTCGACTCCGCCTACGCGCTCGCCATGGCAGCTACCGCGGTCACGATTTTCGTCTTCGGACTTCTGCTGCAGCGACGACGTGAGTACGTCACCCTGCGCGCCCAAGGCATGCGAATCGGAAAGATCCGGTCGTTGATCATCACCGAATCCGTTGGAGTCGTAGTGATAGGAGCTGCTGTTGGCGCGTTTGTCGGCGCTGTCATGGCGTATTTCCTGGTCACCGTGCTGCAACCGCTGTTCGTACTCCGCCCAGAACTGGTCATTCCACGAGCCGACATCGTCGTGCTTGCTGCACTCGTACTTGCTGTATCGGTGGCTGCATCATTGGCGGCCACGACTCTTATTCGTCGTCTACCTCCGGGGGAGCTGTTGCGTGATGAATAACGACTCGAAAACTCACGGTTTTCGGCGGGCACTGGGTGATATCGTCAGCGTGGTGCTTGCGCCAGTCCGCTTACGCCGTAAGGCCCTCGCAATCGCCGCTGCCTTTGCCGTTGCACCCGTAGCGGCTGCTTGTAGTGCCGGAGCATCGCCACAGACCGCGCCGTCGCCTGAAAATCCCACACCATCGCAGGTGGCTGCGACCACGCCGACACCGTCGGCGGCCGCAACGACCGCATCCCCCGAGCCGAGTAGCACAGCGGTGCAGAAGGCCAATGCGAACTACAAGAAGTTCGATCCGAAGAACTTCGGGGATGCCATCGGCGGCCAGAACAGCTGGTATCCGCTGGTGCCCGGGACACAGACGTTGAGAGACGGTTCTATCACCCGCGGCAGCCGGAAGCTTAAGCACCAGTTACGTGTGACCGTGACCGATGTGGTCAAGGAGGTGGACGGCGTCCAAACCGTCGCCGTACTGGACCAAGACATTGACGCAGGTCAGGTTGGCGAGGCCTCGCTCGACTACCTCGCCCAGGACAAGTCCGGCAACGTCTGGTACCTCGGGTCCTACACCGAGCTCTACGAGGGCGGCCAGTTCGTCAACTCCGTCGATGCCTGGCTCGCTGGCAAGAAAGGGGCCAAGCCGGGCGTCTGGATGATGGCCGATCCAAAAGCGGGCATGAAATATGTCCAGATGCACAACTCGCGGGAGACCATTCGCTCCGAGGTTGACAAGGTCGAGGACCGGAAGTGCGTCCCGTTCAAGTGCTTCAAGTCCCTCGTCATTCTCGAGGACGGCACCGAGTTCAAGTATTTCGGTCCTGGAGTTGGCCACATTGCGACCGAGCCCAACTACTCGGGCGGTGAGCAGGAGAAGGAAGAACTGGTCAACGTCGTCAAGCTGACACCCAAAGGTCTCGCAGAGTTCAGCGCCGAAGCACTGAAGCTGGATAAGCACGCACGGAAAGAGGCCAAGAGCGTGTTCGGCAATTCGGATCCGGGAAAGCGAGCTTGATCCGTAAACCGAGCGCCTCCACCAACTTGTCAGGTGGAGGCCGTGATGAGACGTGTCCAGGGCTTCGCTAATCGGCTTTCGAGTTGCCCGCCAGGTGTTCGACGATGCGGCGCAACTGTTCGGCGTACGCCGAGAGAAACTCCGGCGAGTCCGCCGGCTTACCGGTGATGCGCCGCACAATCTGTGGGATCGCCGTCGGCGCGAAAGCGGCCGCGAACAGGGCCAGCAGCACGTAGCCAGGATCGAGGTCATCGGCAAGCTCACCATTTCGCTGACGACGGCGTAGGTCTTCGACTATCGCGTGGAAATAGGCGCCGGCTTCCGCGTCGTCATCACTGTCATTGTCGCTCAGCCCCTGCCAGGCCAGGAGCCTGGCCCACTGGCGGTGATCGACGCTGGCTTGCAGGAAGTTGCCCACCACCTCGTAGATCGGCATATCCGGCTGGTTGAGTGCCACGCTCAGCGCCTGCCAGCGTGCGGATAGCTCTCGGTACAGTCCTTCCTTGCCGTCGAAGTAGTACGAGATCAGCTGCTGGTTGACACCAGCGCGGCTCGCGATTGCGCTAATCCGGGTACCGGCATATCCGTGCTCGCCGAACTCCACGAGGGCAGCTTCCAGGATCCGCTCGCGGGTGCGCTCCGGGTCACGCTTGCGTTCCTCACCCCGTGGTGACCGGCGCCCAGCGCTCACATCCCTTAACCTATCCCACATTGCACTCTATCATTCATCTTACTGATTAAATCAAGTATTTGTTTGGTATAAGTGATTGAGCGAGTGATACTGATGCACATGACTACTAGTGGGGAACCTCACGTCATGATCATCGGCGGTGGGATCGGTGGGCTCTGCCTAGCTCAAGGGCTGCGCCGTGCCGGCATCGACGTCACCGTCTACGAGCGCAGCTTGACCCGCACCGACTGGCTACAGGGTTACCGCATCCACATCAATCCGCATGGCAGCCGAGCACTGCACGACTGTCTGGAACCGCCCAATTGGCAGGCGTTCTTGGACACGGTCTCCCGCAGCGGTGGCGGCTTTGGCTTTGCCACAGAACAGCTCCAGGAGCTGCTTCGCTTTCGGGCGGACGAAGTCGCCCCCTCCAGCACGGATCCAGCCGATCGGCATTACGGAGTCAGCCGTATCAGCCTCCGGCAGGTTCTCTTGTCAGGAATGGATGATGTGGTCCGGCTCGGGAAGACCTTCGAGTCGTATGAAGTGCTTCGGGATGGGCGCGTCACCGCCTGCTTCGCCGACGGCACCTCCGACACTGCCGACCTGCTCATCGGGGCAGACGGGGCCAATTCGCGCGTCCGCGGCCAACTGCTGCCTTACGCGGAGCGCAAGGACACCGGGATAGTCGCTGTCGCCGGCAAGCACCGGTTAACCGAAGAGAGCCTTGCCAGGCTGCCGGCAGTGCTCACGACGGATGCCAACATGATTATCCCTGCCCGGCGCGGATTTCTCTTCACGGCCGTGTGGCAGCACGATCGCCGTATGGTTAGTGCAGGTGGCGATCTGCCATCGGGTTTTCTCCTCGACGACACCGCGGACTACACCTTCTGGGCCTACGCCGACGCGGCGGGGCAGTTCCCGGAAGGGCTGTGCGAGCTGCCCGGAGATCGGCTCACGGATCTGATCTTGGGCAAGACCCCGGATTGGGCGCCCGGGCTGCAGAATCTGATCAGGGGCTCGGATCCGACCACGGTCAATCTCGTACGGGTCCGAAGCGCATCACCGGTCGCCGCCTGGCCGACGGGGCCGGTCACGCTGCTGGGCGATGCCATCCACAACATGACACCGATGGGTGGCATCGGCGCTAACACTGCGCTGCGCGACGCCGACCTGCTGCGACGCCAGTTGATCACCGTGAGCCGCAACGAGCTGCCGCTCATCCCGGCCATTCACGCGTATGAGGAACGGATGCTGGACTATGGCTTCGCGGCAGTGAAGCGCTCGTTACGCAACGTCCGGCAGGCGGGTTCGACGAACCGGTTGGGCCGGATCATGTTCCGAGGGGCGCTGCGGACGATGAGCTCTCTACCCCCGCTCCGGCGCAGGTTAGCTGCCACGCTCGGCAGCTAACGCACCTGAGGTCTTACCGAAAGAACCGCCGCAGTTGATCAGCAATGACCCCGGGTTTGCCGCCCTGATCTTGGGCGGCACCATGGTTCACTCCTGGAAGCTCGACGCGAGTCGCCCGCGGCAGCACCTGCTCCAGGGCATCCAAGGTGCCCGTGAAAAGCGGCGGGGCTTCGGCTCCACACATCAGCAAGATCTCGGCGGTCATGTTTTTGTAGTCGTCGATGGTTCCTTCGGTGGCCTGGACCAGATCCAATTCCGGTTTCAGCGCGGGAATCAAGTCGCGCAACGCGACATTGTCACCCCTGAGCAGTCGGGCATCCACCCACAGCAACAATCTGCAGAAGGCCGGCTGCGCCAGCGCCCACTCCAGCAGGCGATACGGTGCCGAGAGTGATTGCCCTCGGTAATCTCGCGCGCCTTTCGTCAGACCGGCCATCACCCTAGCGATGTCGCCGCCCGCCAATCGAAGATCGCTGCGGCTGATCACCTCTTTGAAATCGTCTAGCCCCGGTTGGCCGACGAAGATCACCGGCTCAAAGACCGCGACCTTTCGGATCGCCGGTACCGCCAACGACCCGTGCAACGCAAACAAGCCGCCATCGGCCTCTCCAAAGACATACTGCGCACCGGTATCGGTGACGATGGCGGCGAGGTCCTCGTCTTCGCGTTCAATGCTGTAGTGGGGCCCATACGGTCCACTCATTCCCCGGCCGCGTCGATCCGGAAGGTAGACGGTGAACTCCTCGGCCAGTGCGGCACCCAGCTTCATGTAGTGCTGTGAGGCGAGCGCACCGCCGTGCAAGATCACGACGCCCGGGCCGTGGCCGAGCTGGCGAAAGCCGATCGTCGTACCGTCCTTCGA
>DATDKX010000546.1:0-12927 GCA_036519615.1 Propionibacteriaceae bacterium | reverse complement strand
CGGTTCGCGCGCTACCGGGAGGAGGAGTCCGGCGAAGACCTACGGCTGCTCTACGTCGCGTTGACACGAGCGAAGTGTCAAGTAGTGACCTGGTGGGCGCCATCCTTCAACACACCGACTTCGGCCTTGCAGCGCTTTGCTTCGCGCAAGTCCGGTGATCCGCCGATACCGACAGCGGCCTATCCACTGAACGGCGATCCCTTCACCCGTCGCGAGCTTGGTCCGGAATTCAGCGTTGAGGAATTAGCTCCCCGCGGCTTGACCGAGTGGCGGCTCAATGCCGAACCGCAGCGAGTGCTCAATGTGCGCAGCTTTGACCGCGAGCTCGATGTGACCTGGCGGCGGACCTCCTACTCCGGCCTCACTGCCGCTGCGCATGGCGCTGAGACAGCAGTGCCAGGTGTGGGCAGTGAGCCTGACCTCCCACGCGAGGACGACGAATCTGCTCCAGTCAGCTCGACGGCAAGCCTTAGCCAGCTGGAAGCCAACATGGCTGGGGATGGGTTTGCAACGCCCTCGCCTATGCACCAGCTGCCGTCCGGCGCGGAATTCGGGACAGCTGTGCATGCGGTACTCGAGCGCGTCGACCCGACGGCTGCCAACCTGCCGACAGCGCTCCGTCAGGCGTGTGCGGTGACATTGGCCCAGCTTCCGGCCGGAACGATGACTGCTGAGGACCTGGCAAGTGCCCTGCTCCCGGCCTTCCGTACGCCACTGGGAACCCTTGCCGATGAACTTCGGCTCTGTGACATTCCGCGCAGCGACCGGCTTGCCGAGCTTGGCTTTGAATATCCGCTCACGGGCGGCGATGCCACGAACGCTGACGTCACCTTGGGCTTAGTGGGGCCACTGCTGCACCGCCACCTTCCTCCGTCGGACCCGATGGCCGGCTATTCCCAGCTGCTGACCGACCCGGCGCTGGCTGGCCAGACCCTGCGCGGCTACCTGACCGGCAGCATCGATGCCGTGCTGCGAGTCCGCCGCGCCGGCCAGCCGCCCCGCTACCTGGTGGTGGATTACAAGACGAACTGGCTAGGCGGTCTGGACGGTGGAGTACTGACGGTCGGCGACTATGCGCCGGCCCGAATGGCCCAAGCCATGATGAGCGCGCATTACCCCTTGCAGGCGCTGCTGTATGCCGTCGCTGTGCATCGCATGCTGCGTTGGCGGCAGCCTTCGTACGACCCCGCCATTCATCTCGGTGGCGTGCTCTACCTCTTCGTACGCGGCATGGCCGGACCGGACACACCACGGGTGGATGACGCGCCCTGCGGAGTGTTCGGCTGGCGTCCGCCGCCTGCGCTCGTAGTCGAGCTGTCGGCGCTGCTTGATGGAGTAGCACCATGAGCACGCTGTTGGGCACCGAGCCTTTCGACAAGCTACAGACGGCGCCTCTCGGGCGGGCCCCGACAGCTCCAGCGCCCAGGTCGTTGGGGCTCGCGCCTGATGTCTCCGACCGCGACATCCTGGTGCAGGATGCGTCCGGTCTGCTGTCGGTCTTCAATGCGGCCGGTCTCCTCAATCCGGCTGACGTGCATACCGCGGAAACGGTCTGCCGAATCGGACATGAAGGCGACGACAAGGTTCGACTCGCTCTCGCGCTGACCGTTCGTGCGCTCCGCAGTGGATCGGTGTGCATCGATCTCCACACCGTACGTAGCACTGCATTTGATGAGACTGAGGCAACTATCGACCTTGCCGCGCTGCCCTGGCCCAACCCGGAAGAGTGGATCGCGGCGATCCAAGCGAGCCCCCTGGTTGCGGTGGGGGCTGATCAGCCGAGCGGACGACCGCTGCGACTGGCCGGCGGCCTGCTCTACCTCGAACGGTATTGGCAGCAGGAGGAACAAGTTCGAATTCAGCTGCAGCGCCGTTTCACGACACCCGTGCTGGAGATCGATCAAGCGCGTTTGGCGGCTGCGATGCACCGGCTGTTCGACCATGAAGGCCTGGCGTCGGGTGAGGCTGATCGACAACAGCTGGCGGCCGCGGTCAGCGCGCTCAGCAGTCTAACTGTGCTGGCAGGTGGTCCAGGGACCGGCAAAACTACGACCGTCGCGAGGTTGCTGGCGCTCTTACGGGATCAACCCGGACCGGCGCTCCGTGTGGCGCTGGCCGCCCCGACTGGGAAGGCCGCAGCTCGCCTCGAAGAAGCAGTGCGAGCCGCCGCAGCGCACCTTGAACCTGAGGACCGCGAGCGGCTAAGCGACCTCACGGCATCGACACTGCATCGGCTGCTGGGCTGGATGCCTTCGAATCGAAGCCGATTCCGGCATCACGCCACCAATCACCTGCCGCACGATGTCGTGATCATCGACGAGATGTCCATGGTCTCCCTCACGATGATGGCGCGGCTCCTCGAGGCAGTCCGGCCCAGTGCTCGGCTGATTCTTGTCGGTGACCCGGATCAACTCTCCTCCGTCGAGGCCGGCGCAGTGCTGGCGGACATTGCGCGCGCGCCCGGCACACCAGATGTTGATCTTGGACGCCGGCTCCTCGAGCTCGGTCTGATCGCTGAAGGTGCGGCTGCGCCCATTCATGGAGTCGTGCAACTTACCCACACCTGGCGATTTGGCGGCGCCATCGATGCACTTGCTCGTGCCATCCGGGCCGCGGACGCCGATACCGTGGTCGATGTGCTGCGCTCCGGGGCGAGCGATGTGCAATTCAGCGAAGTTGATCTTGAATCTGCGCCAACTGAGACTTCGGCACGAGCGCTCGCTGGCATGGCAGCACAAGTCCGCGAGGCAGGCATCGCCATGCTCGACGGCGCCAGATCTGGCGACGAAACGGCTGCCCTCGCGGCCCTTGATCGGCATCGCTTGCTCTGTGCGCACCAGCGTGGGCCGTATGGGGTGCTGCGTTGGGGCTTAGAGGTAGAGCGCTGGCTGACCGAGTCAATCCCGGGATACGCCGAAGACGGCGAGTGGTATGTGGGGCGCCCGCTGCTGGTGACGGCCAACGACTACGAGATGTTGCTGTATAACGGCGATACCGGCGTCATCGTCCAGACCCCCGACGGCGTACGCGCCGCCTTCGCCCGAGGCGCGGCGGCCAAGCTCTACCCGCCGGCGCGGCTGGACGCTATCCAAACCGTCCACGCGATGACCGTGCACCGTGCCCAAGGCAGCCAGTTCGACGCCGTGTCCTTCGTGGTGCCGCCTCCCGACTCACCTCTGCTCACCCGTGAGTTGCTCTACACCGCTGTCACCCGGGCACGGCGCCAGGTCTTCCTGATCGGCTCCGAGGAAGCCATTAGGCGGGCGGTGTTGCGGCCAGCGAACCGAGCGAGCGGCCTACGTCATCGTTTGGCCCCAGCCGGCGAAGAGTAGACAACTTCGGGGCGCGATCCGCGCTGGCGATGTTCGCGCCGCCGGCCTACAGGCGAGCCATTAGACACGCGAGCACGACGAGTGGAGCAATCAAACCGGATTGCGCGCGCCGCTGTCTGGACGAATGAGCGAGCGGCCAGCCTCCGCCGCCAGCCGGCACGTCGAAGTGACGCTGGCCATGAGCGAATGAGGAAGACAGCGGCTTTCAAAGCGCGATCCGCCCCGAGCGAGCTTGGCGAGTGAGGCAGTTAAAGGGGCGCTTTGCCGTCCCGCCAGGCTTGAATCATCCGGGCAGCAATTGAGCTTTTCCCGGGCAGCCCGAGCTCACCGGCATCCAGCTTGGCGCTGAGCTGATCACGCGTATACCACTCGGCATAAGCGATCTCATCGAGATCGAGGGAAATGCTGGTGCCCTCTGCCCGACCAAAAAAGGCGACCATGAGTGAGCGCGGAAATGGCCACGGCTGGCTGCCGAAGTATCGCAATTCGGAGAGTGCGACATCCACCTCCTCGCCGATTTCGCGGTGAATCGTCTGCTCGAGCGACTCACCGGCCTCGACAAAACCAGCCAGCACCGAAACCCGATTCCCCCACGCCTTTTGGCCACCTAGAAGCAAGCGATCCTGCAGGTCGACAACCGCAACGATCACAGCAGGATCGGTACGCGGGAAGTGATCTCGGCCGCATGCCGCGCAATGCCGGACAAAGCCACCGTTGATGACGACCGTCGGACCACCACATCTGGGGCACTGCGGCTCCAGCCGATGCCAATGAGTGAGCGCCGCGGCTGTGGCAGCGATATCACGCTCATTGTCGGTGAGCTGGAAGCCGACCTCACGGAAATCATGCACCTCGCCTTCGGTCAGCGTCTCCACTGCGAAGATCGGATCGCCATTCAGCAGCCCGAGCAGCCGGTGGCGCTGGCTGTCGTAGTCAACAAACGGCTTGGTCATCCGCAGCTTGCTTCCACCGGCATTAGTGGTGAATCGGGACTCAGCGTCGAGTTTGAGCAGTTTCGCGTTCTCGTCGCGCCATAATCCAGCCACCCATTCCGGTGATCTGCGGTGGTGGTCGACACGATCGAGATCACTCGCGATCGCCCACTCGATCATGAGATCAGGGTAATGGCTGAACCTGGGCGCTCAGGATCGATTCGATGGCCTCGCGGTCCGGCAGGTCGCTGGGTCGTACGACCTCGTCGCTGCGTACGTGATAGAAGATCGCGTCGATTTCCCCTGTGGCAAGGCCCTGCGCCTCAGCCCAGGCCAGCCGGTAGATAGCCAGCTGGAGCGGATCGGCGGTGTCTGCGCGACCGGTCTTCCAGTCCACTACTTGGAACCGTGTGTCTCCACATGCTGACGGCGTGGGCTGCTGGTAAACGGCATCGATTCTCCCCCGGATCAGTCGACCCCCAATCCAGATGCTGAATGGCGCTTCGATCGCGTACGGCACAGTGCTGCCAAACCGGCCGGCCCCAAAGGCTTCGCAGAGCTCGCGTAACTCCTGTTCGTCATGAGTGCCCGAATCTGCCCGGTTGGGCAGGTCATCAAGATCAATTAGCTGCTGCTGACCAAGCCGGCCATTGGGTAGCTGGGTGCTGAAATAGCGCTCAACCCAATGATGGAACCGAGTGCCGAAGCGGGCAGATCGCGAAGGCTGACGAGGCATCGGCCTAGCCACCGCGGCGGCAAACGCTTCGGGATCCGCGTGCAACCGCAGCACCGCAGTTGTTGACAGCTGACTGGGCAGCTCGACCACTTGATCGCCGGACCGCGACTCGGCCGCCTCTGCCAGCAACCGGTCGATGTCGTCGTCCCAGCCTGCGACGATCTCATGGTCATCGAGCAACAGCGGTTCGCTCTCCGGATCCTCATATCTGCTTAGTTCGGCAAAGCGGCGCCGCGCTCGCTCAACCTCCATCGCTGCATCGTGCCGCCTCATCTCAGCCTCGGGATCTAGCGGCGCCGGCCAGGGCTGTGGAGTCACCTCGGTCACCAAAGGATTCTCCGCTCCTGGCGGCTCGGCCTCGGCAAGGAGCTGATCTTGCCGGACCGCCTCCTCGACGATCGCCCGAAGGTAGTTCGAGGCGGCTCGAGGGTTGCTGAGATCGGCCCGCCAGGAGTGGCCGCTGCCCACCAGCAACCGCTTCGCCCTAGTGACGGCGACGTAGGCCAGCCGGTCTTCGGCCAGCAGTTGCTGCCGGCTGAGTTGCTGTTTGTACTCCACCATTCCGGCGTTGGTCGCCTCACTGAGCTGGGGAATCGACGCCGCGTCGCCACGCAGGTCGGAAGGCAAGATCGCTGGATTAAGCACCCAGTTGTCGGTGACCCGGTCACTGGGGAAGACGCCCTTCATGAGGGCTGGCAGGAAGACCGCCTCCCACTCCAGGCCCTTCGCTTTGTGAACCGTTAGCAGCTTGACTGCTTCACGGTCGGAGGGAACGGCCTGTTCGAGTCCCGCGCCTTGGTCGCTCTCCGCTTGCAGGTAGCCGAGAAGGCCCGACAACGAGGCATCACCGTCGACATCGACATACGCGGCGACTGCGTCGAGAAATGCTCCCAACTGGTCGCGCCGGGAGGTACGGGCGAACTCCGGTGTGGCCATCACCTCAACGTCCAAGCCCATTGTGGTGATGATTCGGCGGGTCAGGTCGAGCACCGGCTCGTCGCTGCGCCGTCGCAACCACGCCAACTCAGCAGAGAGCTGAACGAACCGCTCCCGGGCTTCCGGCGAGTATGCCGCCTCCCCCGGACTGTCCAGAGCGTCCAGCAGACTGACGACCTCTGTTGGGTCGATCTCGGCGACGGCTTGTTCCAGAGAGCTGAGCACCGCCGCAGGTCGCTGCTCGCCATCCTTCGCCAGATATACGGTCTTCGCAGCGCGGGCAAGCTCCCGGGCGCGCCGGCCGAGCAAACCAAGATCACGGGGGCCGACCCTCCAGCGAGGCCCGGTCAGAAGCCTGATCAGATCAGGATTCGAGGTGACGTCATCGACCAATCGCAACGTGGCTGTGATATCCATGATCTCTGGCAAATGCAACAGCCCGCCGAGCCCAACAATCTCCACAGGTACATTGCGAGACGTCAGCTCGGAGTACAGCGGCGCTATGTCAGCGTTGCGGCGGGTCAGTACAGCTATGTCCGCCCACCGGGAAACTTCACCGCATTCCTTCAGCCCGGAGATCTGGTCCCCGATCCAACGGATCTCCTCCGGCCAGGTCTCAAAAGTCGCCGCACGCACCTGGCCGGCGGCGGTTCCTTCCGGCGCCTGCAACAGACCCAGACCGTCAAGGCCGGACGGTGCCAGCAAGGGGCGACGACCCCCCTTGAACCCCCCGTCGTTGGCCGATGCAGATTGAGCGGCGGTAGATGAGTCGGCCTCGGTTCGGAGCGGCCGGCTGAGCACATTCGCAACATCCAGGATGGTTCGGCCGCTACGCCGGTTAACCGTAAGCGGAAAGCGACGAGCTGGTCGGCCGTCCGCGCGCGGAAAGTCGTCGGCGAAGGTCATGATGTTGCTCGCCGCCGCACCCCGCCAGCCATAAATCGCCTGGAAAGGATCACCGACGGCAGTGACGGGGTGTCCGCGACCGTCGGTGGCGGTCCGTCCCGAGAACAGCCCCCGCAACATGATCGCCTGCGCTGCCGAGGTGTCTTGATACTCATCGAGCAGCACGACTCGGAAGGCGGCCCGCAGCGCACTGGACACCTGAGGCACCTCAGTGGCCAGCCGAGCCGCTATCGCCATCTGGTCGGCGAACTCCACCAGCCCGAGGCGGCGCTTCAAGTCCTGGTAGTCGCGTACCAGGCTGGCCAGTTCGAGACGCTCCTGGCAGGCAATGATCGCCTTCTTGACGTCGACATAGGGGTTGCCTCTGTTGTTGCGCGGCGCCGCCGCCAGCCCGAGCAGCAGGTCGCGAGCATGCCCGTCCAGATCGCCCACATCCACCAGGTGCTGCTGAAGATCGGCGTCGAGTCGGAGCACTCTCTCGGTTACGGTCGCGGGCCGGAGCCGGGAAATGAACTCGAATGGCCCGGCGGCAGCCTTCACCACCCGCGATGCAAGTCGATATCGGGTTGCTCCGCTGATCAAGGTCGGATCGGCTTCGAAACCCAGCCGCAGCCCCTGTTCGGCTACCAACCGAGCAGCGAAGGCGTCATAAGTCATGATCAACTGTTCGCCAGATTCATCCACGCCGCGATCGGCGATCACCCCGGCACGCAACAGCGCATTGCGTACGCGTTGGGAGAGCTCGGCAGCCGCCTTCCGGGTGAAGGTCAGCCCGAGCACCTCTTCGGGTCGCACGGCGCCGGTGCCGACGAGCCAGACCACGCGGGCCGCCATTACGGTGGTCTTGCCCGATCCTGCGCCCGCGATGATCACGCCGGGCTGGAGCGGAGCAGTGATGGCCTCCAGCTGCTGCGCCGAGAAGGAGATGCCTAGGGCAGTGATCAGCTCCGTAGGGCTGTCGAGTCGAATCCGCGGCGCTGGCGGTAACAGGGTATGGACTGTCATTTCACCACCTGCTGTCCAACCGGCTGTGCCGGACAGCTGGTGCGAAAGGCGCAGTAGCGACAGCCAGGTCCGATACGTGCGTCGTGATGTTCACTACGAATGATCTGCGCGGCCTCGGCCAAGCGGCGATGCACCCAGGTTGGCTGTTCCCGGGGCGACGATTCCGCACCGTCCAGCGGCTTGATGGGGAACGGAACGTCATCCAGCGAGGCTTGCAGAAAGATCCGCGGGTGGCCGCTATCACCGTCGGCGAGCCTCAAATACACCAGTTCGGCTCCGGCTGGCCGAGCACCTTCCCCCGCTACCGCCGCGAAAGCGCCTTGCTGGACGGCCAGCTGATAAACCCCGAGTTGATCATGCAATGCGATGTCGGCGGCCGTCGGCGGCGCTTTTGAGGTCTTGAAGTCCACGATTCGAATACGCCCGTCAGGATCGCGCTCGACTCGATCAGCGCTGCCCGTGAGATGGATTCGGTCGATGCCTAAATCGACCTCGCAGCTGAATTCCACCTCGGTACCGAGCACGATCTGATCCGATCGGGCCTCTTGCCATGCCAGGAAGCGTTCGAGTGCGGACTCTGCCTCCACCCGCTCCACCGCGGACAACCAGTGGGCATCGAAGGCGAGCTGGTGCCATACCGACTCCAGATGGTAGGAGAGCTCGTCGTGATCCATCTCAGTATGAGCGCCATATTCGGCGAGCACATGGACCACCGAGCCAAAACTCGCGGCAGCCGAGCGTGCCGGCTCTCCTTGGGCCCTCCGTGCCAGGAACCACTGACGGGGGCAGGCCTGCACGCTCGCCAGCTGACTGCCGGAGAGGTGCACCGGTTCCTCGGAGGCCACGAGGGGCCGGTCGGATCGAGTCAGCGCGCGCATGCCCCACCAGTGCTGCGGCCGGGCAGCCGGCACGAACGGCTGGCCCTCAGCATCGGTCGCATCCGCCAGCCGAGCGAGCCGCAGGGCCGCTTCCTCCCGAAGCCGCGGCGGGACTTCAGGGTTGACCGTCATGCTGCGTAGCTCAGCGACGAGAGCGGCCAGTGTCAGCGGCCTTTGCGGCCGACCAGGCAGCTCGCGCGGCGTCACGCCAAGCTCGGTAATGAAGCGCGACGGCTGGTCAGCCTCGCCCTCGGTGCCGGCGACAGCGGTCACCACCAGCCGCGAACGAGCGCGGGTGCATGCCACGTAAAAAAGCCGCCGCTCCTCCGCGATCCGGGTGGCCGTCGGAACCGAGGCCATCACCTCATGCCGAGCCAGGTGGTCCGGCTCCAACAGGCAGTCGCGCCGGCGTACGTCTGGCCAGCGACCCTCCTGGACGCCCGCAACGACAACCAGATCCCACTCCAGCCCCTTTGCCCGGTGGGCAGTGAGCACGCGGACCGCCGATCCGCGTAGCTCCGACTCGCGCAACGGATCCGCAGGAATCTGCTGACCCTCCACCTCGGCCAAGAAGCCAGTCACCCCGCGAAGCCCCGAGACTTCTTCTGAGCGTGCTGCAATGTCGAACAAGGCGCAGATCGCATCAAGATCACGGTTGGCCCGGCGACCGGCTTCGCCGCCACGACTCGCCTGCTGTTGCAACCTTTCCGGCCAGAGCGTCTCCGACCACAGCAGCCACAGGGCCTCCTCTGCGGTGCTGCCGGTTCGGATCGCATGTTCGCAGCGCTGCAACAGCTGGGCTAGGCGACGAGCAGCGTCGACATCCGGGCCCGGCGGACAGTCGTCCAAAAGGTCCGCCTGATGCAGCGCCACACTGGTCAGCTGGGCAGATGGCCGCGGTAGGGCCGTACCGGCCAGCTCGGCGCGCTCGGCTTCGCGCAAGGCGCGTCCCAGGCGCCGCGTTGCCATGCTGTCCATGCTGCCGAGCGGCGAGGTGAGCAATAGTTGCGCCTCATCGGCAGTCGGCCTGCAACCTCGAGCGGCAACCTGAAGTGCCAGCAGGAGGGGACGCACCGCCGGGTCAATGGCCAACGGAATCTCGTCACCGGCCACTTCGACCGGTACCCCAGCGGCTACCAGCGCTCGGGTAAGTGCGGGGATCATGGCGCGCCCGGCGCGAACCAGGACTGCCATCTCATTCCATGCAAGATTGTCGCGGAGGTGTGCGCTTCGCAGGATGTCTGCGATGTGCTCTGCTTCTGCACCGGCGCTGCTGCAGGTGAAGATCTCCACCTTGCCTTTGGGAAGGTCCGGATCCGCGGTTGGATGTCGGAACGCCTCGAATACCTCGGCCGGTAATGAACGCGGCAGACCCAAACGACTGACGACGCGACGGCTCGCCGTGAGCAGGGCGCTCCCGAAGCGGCGAGTCCGGTTCAGTGCGAGGACAGGTGCCGGCGCGCCGTCTCTGGTTCGAAACAGCTCTGGGAAGTCCAAGATCCCTCGGGCCTCAGCACCGCGAAAGGCATAGATCGACTGATCGGGATCTCCGACGACGATCACATCGCGGCCATCACCGGCGATGACTTGTAGCAGTCGAACCTGCGAGGGATCGGTGTCTTGATACTCATCGACGAAGACGTAGTTGATCTCACCACGCAGCGTTGTCACGATCTCCGGTTGGCTCAGCAAGATCCGGCACCGGTGCACCAGTTCGGCATAGTCCAGGACGCCTTCGGCATCGAGTACGTCGAGGTACTCATCGAAGAAGGCTCCGACGCTGACCCACTCCTCCCGGCCGGTGGCCTGGCCCGCCGCCACAACATCATCGGGATCCATGCCAAGCTGTCGCGCCTTCGCCAGAACCGCACGAACCTCGCTGGCAAAAGCCCGAGTGGGAAACGCGCGGACAAGTGAGTCGGGCCACTGGGCGCGTCCGGTCTCCAAGCTGCCCTGAAGAGTTTCCCGGACCCGGAACTCCTGCTCTGGGCCGGTCAGCAAGCGCAGCGGCGCACCAAAATCATCCGACTCCACACCAACCTCCTCGCCGAACCGGCGCACCAGCGCGTAACAGAAGGCATGGAAGGTCATTGCCATTGGGGTCACCGTGGTACGCCCCAATCTGGCGGCGATCCGGGCGCGCAGGTCCGCCGCGGCCTTTCGAGAGAAGGTCAATACGAGGATGCTGTCGGGCGTGGCGCGGCGGCGTTCGATGCGGTCCACCACGCACTCCACCAGAGTTGTGGTCTTCCCCGTGCCGGGTCCGGCCAGCACCAGTAATGGCCCTCCGGCATGCTCGACGACGGCGCGTTGCGACGAGTCAAGCGCTGGAGGTGTGGGCAGCTTCTCCGCCCCCCGAGTCAAGCGGTACATCGCGTCAGATCCTGTTTAGATGAAGTCAGCTCGTACGAGGTATTGGAACAGAGCTCGCTGACATATTCCCGGATCGCGCGCCGCCGTGCTGAGGAGGAACGAGCCGACACGCTTTTCCTCGGCGAGCGACGACGAAGTCGGCGGGTTTCCCAGCGCGATCCGCGCGGAGCGAGCGCAGCGAGCGGAGCAACTCAACTGGGCTGGTTATGCCATGCCGCGTCGAAGATCGCTATGGCGGCGGCCGCGACCAGTCCAGTGCCCAAGATCAAGTCGCCGAACTGAGCAAACGGATCGAAATAGATCGTGGTACTGCCATCTCGGATGAGCGCTGCGTACGCGAGCACCGTCATGCTCAACACGTAGTTGGTCAATACCAGCAGCACCCGGGTGGGACGCGGAAAGCGGCGGCTGTCCCCGTTTGCCCAACCGGAGCCCGTGAAAAGGTCCCACGTCAGACCGAATAGCACGAGGGCGGCCCCGGAGAATCCCAGCAGTGCCCCGAGCGGATCGGAGATGAAGTCGCGATACGAAAAAAGGGCGGACAGAATCAACAACCCCGCGAACGCCAGGGCCCGCTGAGCGGTCAAGCGTCGGCGAATCAACAAGATTCCGATCGCGACAATCACCACCCCAGAGGCAACCAGGTTGAGGGCATCCGGATTGATCGGTGCTGCTACGCGATTGCCAAACAAGAGCTGACGCGCCAAGGCGACCAACATGACACCGATGCAACCCATGACGAGGGCCCGGCCAGCCTGTCCTCGCCGAGCCGCTCGCACCGCCAAGATCAGCAACACCACGCCGACGAGGACCCTGCTGGGGTCGATGACTTGAGCAACGAGCGGGGTGATGTCGTATGACAGCCGGGACGCGGCGCCTCCTGGCTGAAGTGAGCCCACGACCTGAATCACGGCAAGGAAGACCTGAACCGGGATAGTGATCGCGATCAAGGAGGCGGCCACCGCAAACCCCAGGCGGCCCAACTCATCTCCCAGCTCTAAGACCGCCGGGGCCGATTCTCGTCGTCCGGACAGTCGTAGCACGACGATGCCAATGAGGGCGAACAGGACAACAAGCGCGCCAGCCCACAACAGCGCCGTCAGGCCCTCAACCACTGGATCTCGTTGCACAATCTGCCAGCTGCCCTGTGCCAACCGGATGCCGACGACGACCACCAAAATCACGTAGGGCCATGATCGGGTGGCAAGCCGCTGCGCGTTCTGCGTTGCCGACACGGTGGCCCGTACCGACACCTCGGCCACTGAGGCACCTGCCAACGTTGCTGCCGGCAAAGCAAGGTAGCCGAGTAATGCCGCAGTTTGCTGCAGGTTGAGTGGGTTGAAGTCTTGGCCGAAGATCTTGGCTTCGCGGGTCTCGGCGACTCCGATCGTCGTCGTGAGGCCGATCAACGCCCACATCACTGCGAATTCCCACCAAGCGAAACTGCGCCGCCACCGAACGATGACAAGCGCCAGAAGCGCCACCATCAGGACGGCCGCCATGATCGGCCAGCCACCCCAGCCCACCAGCGATGGGCTGCGCAACGACCAGGTTCCCATCACGATGAGCGTGAACAGCAGACCAAGCAGCTTCAGCCACCAGGGTCCGTGCTGGGCGGCCGCCATGAGCGCGGCGACACCGAACGAAAGCAGCAGCACCAGCGGCCAAACGGTTTGTGCCGGCAATCCGAGCCCGGACCCGAAGCCGAAAACGATCAAGGTGCTGTGCTCGCGGATGGGCCCCGAAAAGATCACCGTCAGAGCGGCGATGGTGAAAACCACGTAGCCGACGAGCACAATCGCTCGCAGCCCGTAGGGCCACATCACGTC
>DATDKX010000545.1:0-31383 GCA_036519615.1 Propionibacteriaceae bacterium | reverse complement strand
AGCACCGAGGAATTTCTGGTGACATTCGGAGTGGTGCCCACCGCACCGCATACCGGCTACGGCTACCTGCACCGAGGCGAAACAGTCCCAGGCCATCCAGATGTTTTCTCAGTCGTCGAGTTCAAGGAAAAGCCCGACCGCACAACCGCCGAGGAGTATCTGGCCTCGGGTGAATATTGGTGGAATTCCGGCATGTTCGTCTGGAGAGCTCGCACCTTCCTTGATCAGCTGAAACTGCTGCAGCCCAAGACGCACGATGCGATCAGCGAGCTAGCCGCTGCGCCCTACCGGCTCTTGGAGATCTATCCCGATTTGCTCAAGATCAGCGTCGATTACGCGATCATGGAGCCCGTATCGCGGGGCGAGGGGAGTGCTCGGGTTGTCGCAGTCCGGTTGCCTATTACGTGGCACGATGTCGGCGGCTTCGCAGCTCTTGGTGAGCAATTGCCGCGGGACGAACATGGCAACGCCACTCATGGCATGTCCGTGCTGGTGGACGCGCGGGACAACTTGGTGATCAACAATGCCGAAGACGGGCGGGTGGTTGCAGTCGTCGGACTTACTGACACCGTGATTGTCCAGACGCCACAGATCACCCTTGTGTGCCCGGTCGCCGAGGCAGAACGGATCAAGGAGCTGGTTGCTGAGGTCACCGCGCAGCTCGGCGGCGGCTACGCGTAACTGGAACTCAGCACCAGTTGTCGCCTGACCAACCACTCACGCTGACGAGTCGGTGCTCGCGGCGTTAGGCGCCGCTTGGCTCCGGAGAGTTGGCGATCGGGTACTTAGCCATGAAGTCCTTGATCGCTGCGCCGCTGACTTCAGTGCACGCCTGCCGAACACCCTTCTGCGCCGTTGGGTTGCCAGGGTCGTTGGGGTCGGCGGTCCAACGTGTTATGACGACGTTCTTTCCGGCCGGGAAGCCAGCGCCGTCAGCTTCAGACCACGGCGCCGCGATGAACTTCTCCGCCGGATCGTAATTGTCGCTGCCGAAGGTCTTGGCGATATGCTGCAGATTCTTGATCTGCTTGCCGGGGGCATCCGCCCGGTACCAGGCAACTGTGTAGCCGTGTTCCAGATTGTGCACCAGAGTTTCTACCGGCGGGCGATCCGGTTCGGCATAGAAGTGCTTGGTGAACGGGGCCGGGCTGGGGTAGTGCTTTCCGGAGTCGGGCGGAGTCTGGGCGTAGTCGACTTTGGTACCTTCCGCAACGTGATCTTGGTTGCCGGTGGCTTCGTGCTCGGCAATCGGATCGCAGCCAGCCGCAGCAATGCTGCTCCCCAGATGCTCCATGGATGCGTTGCGAGCGCGATAGTCATCAACGAAGAGATAGACCGGATAGGCCAACAGCGCTATCGCCAGTACCAAGCAGATGACCAGCAACTTGATAGTCCGACTGCGCTGCTCCTTCTTGCGCGCGGCCTCCAGGGATGCCAGCTTGTCGCGGCGGCTCCGGGGAGCGGACGCGGTCTTTGTGGCGGACCCACGGTTGGGCGTCGTCTTCTCATCGCTCTTGGCTTTCGCCACCTGGATTACTCCTACTGATCCGTTTCGAGGAGTGGCGAGTCTATCTCGAACTGCTGAGTGCCGCCTGTTACCAAGTCGATAGACAGAATGGCGTGCAGCAGATTCGCGGCTTCCGGCCCAAGGCTGGTTCCGGCTAGCAGCCGAGCGGTTCGTTCGGTGGTGTCCAAGGCGACAAGCTCCTCGTATCGATGATGCTGTCCAGTGGCTGCCAATGCAGCGGCCAGCACCGCCTCTTGGCTGCCAAAGCTGAACATGTCCTTGTCTTCCTCACGCAGCAGCTCACGCGCGGAGGCATCCGTTCCGGTAACTAGCTGGTCTAGCCCGCGTACCACGGCCACCGGTCGTCCATGCAGCTTGCCTTTCACCAGATCAGCCGCGGCGGCCAGCTCGTCCGCGACGGCCATGGCGGTGATCTGCAGCTCGTTTCCGTACGCGTCCTGGATACCCGTGTAGTTCTCGACGGCGCGAATGCTGCACAGGCCGATGGCGTGGTCGGTCTGGCCGAGCCGCCACGGCCGTCCGGCGGTGTCGGACACGATCACCCCCAGCCGGAGCCCGGTCGCGGCCACCAGCCGCCGATGCAATTCCGCGGCACTTGCGTCAGGATCACTCGGCAGCAGCAAGATCGACTCAGTCGAAACATTGGACCTGTCGATCCCGGCCGCAGCGATCGTCCATCCCCCGTAAGTACGGACAATGCGGGTCTCTCCGCGGCGCGCCACGGTGCGCCTGGACTCGGACGTGATCAGTTCGGTACGCCGTGCGGCCGGCTCCAGGCGACCCTCCGCCTTGCTGATGATCTTCGATGTGATGATGACAACATCGCCGTCCCGGAGCGGTCCCAACCGATCAGCTTCGATCGCGGCCAGGATCACCGCTGCAAGATCAGTTGCGGTCTTGATCTCCCCGATTCCAGCGGGCGCAAAGATCGTGATCGCCGACGACGCATCAGCTGACGCCGGCTGATCTACTCCAACACAGCTGATCACGATGTCGCCGACTTGATCCCGTAGCTGACGAAGGCCGCGGTGCTAGCCGGATCGCGCATGATCAGATCAGTGACGACGGCTCGTATACCTCCCTGCTGGACGCGCTCAATGGAGGCGGCGTCAGAGACATCCATCGCCCAGGCGTCCAAGACTCCGCCGCGTGTGCGAGCCCCATAGTGCAAACCCACCGCCGCGGCATCTACCTCGACACCGATAGCCGGGAGCAACCGATCCGCCATGCCGAGTACCGGTGAACCGCCCAAGATCCCCGCGAATCCGACGACCGTGGCAGGCGCCTGCTGCAAGGCCTCGTGGAGGCCTGGCACGGCAAGGATCGGGCCGATGGAGACCACAGGATTACTGGGGGCTATCAAGATCACATCCGCCCGCTCGATCGCCTCCAGGACGCCAGGCGCAGGTGCTGCGGTTTTGAGGCCGACCAACGTAATGCCAAGTGCGTCGGGTCGTGCATGAAGCCGTACCCAATACTCCTGAAAGTGCACTGCCCGCAGCTGACCCGGCTCCTCAGGATCTGCCACCGTGACATGGGTCTCCACGCGATCATCGGTCATCGGGAGCAACCTGAGCCGTTCATCTTTTGTTAGCCAGCGGGTGCAGAGCGCCGCCGTCACCTCTGAGAGCGGATATCCGGCGGTCAGCATTTCAGTCCGTACCAGGTGGGTGGCGATATCGCGATCACCGAGTGCGAACCAGGTCGGCTCGACGCCGTAGGCCCTAAGCTCCTCCATGACCCGCCAGCTCTCACCTTTTCGGCCCCAACCGCGTACCGGATCCCCGGCTCCGCCGAGGGTGTACATGATCGTGTCGAGGTCGGGGCAGATCCGTAAGCCATGCAGAGTGATGTCATCAGCGGTATTGGCGATCACAGTCAGGGCTGCGGTCGGATAAGCATGGCGTACCCCGAGCGCGAACTTCGAGCCACCGACGCCACCGGCCAAGATCACAATCTGCACCGCACCAGTGTTCCATCAGCAGCTGACCCGGTTGCCGCACTGCCAGCGTCGGTCGCGCGGGCGGAACCCAAGAAACCTGAGACCGGTCAGCAGTTTCTGGAGCGCGCCTCCCCGTGTCTTGGGTGTCGATACGCTGAAAGCGTGGACAGTCTCATGCGGTTGCGCGAGCCGGCGGCCTGGGTCGCTCTAGGAGTCTTGGTACTCAATCTCTTACTCGCCATCGTGACGATGATCACCTTCGACGGCTCACTGCCGGGTGTGGCCTGGGTTTTGAGCGCCCGAGTCGCAAATCCCGTGCCGTTAATCGTTCTGGCAGTTCTTGTCAGCTTCTGCGTACTGCGTGAGCGGACGCCTCATGCTCGTCAACTCACTCTGATCAGCCTGGTGGTGGGCGGCATCGCTGTGCTGTTTGGGATCGTGCTGACGTTCCTGGGGTTTGGCGCCCCCGCGCCGGCTCTGGCGGTGTTCGCGATGATCGTCCCGCAGGCAATCTCCGTGCTCGCGGTTGGATTGCTGATTAAGCTGCTGCAGCTCCAGGCGGTACCTCGCCGACTGCCGCCCGGAGTCGGTCTGATACCGCATGAGCCGGAATCCTTGCCCGCACCGTCCGTGCCTGACCAACGCCTGCAACCGACGTGGCATCCGGACACAGCCGCAGGTGCGGCCTGGAGTAGGGCCGGCGACGCGGCGGCGGGAGCCCCGGCCTCAGGCTGGGGAACTGAAGCATCCTCAGCAGCGTGGCAGCCCATTCCCACTCAACCCAACGGGCCCAGCCCGCCAGATCGCCCCCAGGATCCCCCGGCTGACCAGGGACAACGGAATTCCCGGCCGCCAACACTCGACTGGTGGGGCCGCCCGCAGCCTTAGCCGGCCTCTCATAGAGCCCAGCTTTGTCCAATATCAGGAAACCACTTGACTTTCGGGTATTGACAGGCATGTAATTTCACCAATGTCATTTGCGTCTTCGGCTTATCCGTGAAACGCCAGGGGGACCGAGCAGCAGCGGTGGCAGTTTCACAACATGCGGGCACCAAACCTGCGGGCCAAAAACCTGTGGGCTCGAGGGAGGCATAACTACATGTACGAGCTGGGCACCAACGAGGGGGGTGCACTGAGCTGGCAGGAGCGCGCCTTGTGCGCGCAAACCGACCCGGAGGCGTTCTTTCCAGAGAAGGGCGGTTCCACACGCGAGGCTAAGAAGGTGTGCTTGGCGTGCGAGGTACGCGGCGAGTGCCTCGAGTATGCGCTCGCCAATGATGAACGCTTCGGCATTTGGGGTGGTCTCAGTGAACGGGAGCGCCGAAAGCTCAAGAAGCGGGCTGTGTAGCCGAGACGCCCTGTCGCGTACTTAGCCGACTCGCGTAAAGTAAGGGGCCGCCCAACCGGGCAGCCCTTTGCGTGGTGCGGGGGCCCGATTGGTAATCGGGGGTTGCACAGGATCTGATGGATAGCCACATCACCCTGACCGGTTCGTACGAGGACCGACCAGGAGGCTCTGGCGCCTGGTCCGGACTGATGCCGGTCAACGTCGAGGACTACGGATTCGATGAGAATCCATGGGCCTGGGCAGACTACGTCGACGAAGAGACCCATCGGGTCGATGTCACCGCTGCACACGTCACAGCTGTCCTCGTCACCCTCGACGCGGCGCGTTGGCTGCCAGCCACTCTCGAGGCGCTGGCCCAGCTTGATACCCGACCCACTCGGCTGATTGCAATCGACAATGCGAGTGGGGATGCAACCCGAACGCTTCTGGACAGCGCCTACGACCGTGGCGTACTGGATGCGGTCTATGACGGGAACCGGGAATTCGGATTCGGCGACGCGGTAAAGGCGGCTCTGGAGCTGGATACTGCCAATCTCCAAGATGACGCCGACACCATCGGCTTCCGCGCCATATCGGCGGAAGACTCGCATTGGCTATGGCTGTTGCACGACGACGCAGTGCCTGCACCGGACGCGCTCTACCAGCTGCTGGCGCACGTGACGATCGATCAGAGTATCGATCTGACCGGTCCGAAGCTGCTATTGCCGCGGCGGCGACACGGCGGCCAGCCGATCAGCGAGGTCGGGGTCAGCATCTCCGGGACTGGCCGTCGGGAGCTCGATCTCGATGTCGACGAGATCGATCAAGGGCAACGCGATCATCCTCAGGAACGCCTGGGGGTCTCCACCTGTGGGATGTTGGTACGGACCGCGGTCTGGGGACATCTCGACGGTCTTGACCCGGCCCTGCCGGTATTCCGTGACGGCGTCGACTTTGGCTGGCGTGCCCATCTCAACGGCTACAGCGTGGTGACCACGCCACGTGCCCAGGTCACTCACCGCCAGGTGGGCCGTGCCGGACTGCGTCCCCACGGCATTACGGGGCGGAGGCCAGGCAAGGTTGACCGGTTGCTCGGCATGCTGGTCGTCGCCGGTCATGCCGAACCGAAGTTGCTCCCGCTGGTGTGGCTTCGCCTTGTTTGGAGCTGCCTGGTACGCGCCGTCGGTTACTTGATCGGAAAGGCGCCAGGCCGAGCGCTCGATGAGATGCTGGCTCTTGGTTCCTTCGTTGCGCATCCGCGTCGGCTCGCGGCGTTGCGTAGGCGGACTGCGTCTATCGACCCCGTACCTGGGACCCAGGAAGTGGTCGAGTCGCTAAGACCCCGATGGTGGAGCGGCCTGCAGGTCGGGCTTGACGCAGTAACAGGCGCTGCTTCGGAGCGCTATCGATCCTTGGCGGGTGACACCGATGTCGCAACGCTTGACGAACTTACCGGTGACGAGTTCAGCTCGGCCACCGATGAGCGGCCAAGGAACGTCTGGCTCAATCCAGTGGCGCTGACGGTGGCAGCCGCACTTGTCGCAAGTGTCGTCGCCGCCCGCAGCTTGTTCGGCCGCGGCTCTCTGGTCGGGCCGGCCTTGCTTCCTGCGCACGACAGCGTCCTCACCTTGTGGCACACAGTGGTCAGCGCGATCCCTGGGGCTCCTGCGCAGGTAACCCCGCCTTGGGTTGCGCTCACCGCACTCGGTTCAACGGTTTTGTTCGGCCAGCCGGAGTGGTTGACCACGCTGCTGATCTGTGGAGCGGTGCCGTTGTCGCTGCTGGCGGCGTACCCCGTTGTCCGGCGGGTGATCAATGACCGCAGGTTAAGGCTTTGGGTGGCGGCGACGTACGCGCTGCTGCCCGTGCTACTTGGCGGCACAAATCAGGGCCGGCTCACGCTCAGTGTCGTGGCTATCGGTTTGCCACTGCTGGTCCTGGCGGCCCGCGGCCTGGTACTGCGCCGGACCCGGACTCCGGAGGCATGGCGTGGTGGATGGGGTGCCGGAGTAGTACTTGTGGCACTTACAGCCTTCGAGCCATCCATGATCATCTTTGCGCTGCTAGTCGGGATTCTGGGTGCTGTTGTGCTGCGCCGGACTCCGCGCAAAATCGGGCGTATTGCCATCGCGCTCGGGGTGCCACTGGTTGTGCTGCTGCCCTGGTGGCCCACTTTGATCTCTGCGCCCGGACGTCTGTTCGTTGGACCTGACGCAGCATTGGACGGAGTGGCTGCTGCGCCCCAGGCATGGCAGCTACTGCTCGGTCGCGAGGTGGGACCGGGCCTGCCGCCCCTGTGGGTTGGAGCAGTCGTCTTCGGCGTGATCTGGATCGTTGCCCTCCTCGGACTCGCCCGGCGCCCAGCTCGACCTGCTGTGCTAGCAGCATGGGCAGCTGCACTGCTGGCTTTTGGCATGGCTGTTGTGTTGTCCAGGTTGGTGGTTTCCGTGCCCCCAGCAGGCACCGATGTGCGGCCTTGGGTCGGCAGCTATCTGCTGCTTGGGTTCGCTGCGCTGATCATCGGCGGTGGTATGGGACTTGACGGGGTCTCCGCAGACATGAAGGAGCGCAGCTTCAGCTGGCTGCAACCGGCCTCAGTATTGGCTGGCATCGCGGTCTGTCTGGTCAGTCTCGGCGGCGCAGCCTGGTGGGTGCTGGCCGGCGCCCATGGCCCAATAGAGCGCACCCGGCTTAACGCGATTCCGCCGTACGTCATGAATGCCATGAAGGCCGACGCTCGCCCCCGGCTGCTGGCCATTGACCTCTCTGATGGCTCTGCACGGTACGCAGTGCTGGCCGATGACTACATCAGGCTGGGTGATGCCGATCGTGGCTTCACTTTCGGCGGCTCAGTTGCGGCGCGTCAGCAGGTTGATGATCTTGTGGTACGCCTCGTCGCGGGCACGGCAGATGCAGATATCAATCCGCAGCTGACCAGTCTCGGGATCGGCTATCTCTGGGTCACGGGTGCTAATACCGATGTCAAGGCCAGGATCGACAACACGCCGGGACTGGGCACCGCCAGTGGGAACGAGCGCGGGATCGTGTGGAAGCTGGAACCTCCGGTGGCTCGTACCGTGCTTGTGGATGGGCCGCAGCGGCTGCCTGTTGGCCGGTCGCCCGCATCGGTGCCCGCGGGGGCGGACCAGCGACAGCTTCAGATCGGCGAGTCCTCCGACATGCGGTGGCGTGCGGAGCTTGATGGTCAGGTTCTGACGCCAGCGGCCGACGGCTGGCAGCAGGTGTACACAATGCCTGCCCGCGCGGGAACTGTGACTTATGCATTGCCGTCGGTCATGCCGTGGTTGCTCCCGGCTCAAGGTCTAGTGCTATTGGTGGCTGGCGTACTCGCCGCACCAGCCATCCGGCGGCCGGAGGTACGCGATCCAGCTAAGACGGCCCGGCGTGCAGCGACACTCTCAGAGCTGACCTGATGTCTGATATTCGCCAGCGTGCATTCACCTCTCCTGGCCGTCGGGCCGCGGCGCTCGGCGCAGCGCTGGGCGCTGTTTTATTGCTCGTGGGTGGGGGCATGTTGTTCGGCCAGGAAGCGCCGGCGTCAAACGCGACTCGCACGCCGTTGGTCGGTCGGACCACCGCAGTTTGCACTACATCGGTTGCACAGAGGGGGGCGCCAGCAGAGAAAACGGAGGTTTCGGCAGTCGCCGTCCGCGATGCGCCGGATCGGTCAGGCTTGCTAACCGGATCAACGCTCTCGTCCGAGCCCACTGAGCTGAAGATCACCCAACAGGGGAAGGGCGACCAGCTGTCCCCGGTGACCGCACCGATCGTGGTCTCGGGTGAGGGCGCCATGGCGACAACCGGCAGCTCGGTGATCGTTAGCGATGTGATGGAAGGTTCCGGCGCTAGCCTGAGCGCGGCACCCTGCCTGGCGCCGGCGACTTTGCACTGGTTCTCGGGGCTCAGCGCAACCGATGACGATCGTACGGATCTGATCTTGACCAATCCTGATGATGCTCAAGCTCAGGTCGATCTTCGGTACTACGGCCAAAGCGGCCGGATTGCGGTGCCAGCTAGCTCTGGGCGGGTGATCAAAGGTCATCATTTTGTTAAGGTTTCGCTGAACGGCCTGGTGCCGGCCGATGGCCCATTCAGTGTCCAAGTACAGGCGACTGAGGGCCGGGTAACAGCAGTAGCTAAGCGCAGCCAGGGCGTAGCGGATTGGCAGATCCCCTCCGCCTCGCCCAGCCCCATTGTCGTCATTCCGGGCATACCATCCGATGCCGGGCGCCGGCAGCTGGTGGTCACCAATCCGGGGAACTCGCGAGCGACGGTCGGCGTGCAGCTGCTCGGGTTCCAGGGCCCTTACGAGCCGAGCGGCGCGGAGTCCCTTGAAGTCGCGCCCGAAAGCACTGCAACCGTAAGCCTGGAGAAGGGCCTGGGCGGGGCGGCCGGCAGCATCAAGCTGACAAGTAACGTGCCGGTGACCGGCGCAGTCATCTCCACCAGCCAGCGCCGCGGAGCTGCCACGGATCTGGCAATCCAGTCCGCTGCCGTCCCATTGATCGGGTCAGGCGTCAGCGCGCTGGCCACCAGCAACAGCGCCGAGAGCGAACTCATCGTCAGCAACGCCGGAGAGGCCGACGCCCAGATCACTTTCGAGGTGATCAGCTACGACGGTGTCACGCTGCGAACTGGGGACATGCTGCTCGGAGCCAACAGCACAGCAACCAGGCGGCTCAACTCGCCCGCGCCTTCCTATGTCGTGGTCAAGGTGCCCGACGGCTCCTCGGTTTTTGGAGGTGTGGTGCTGACCCAACCAGACCGACGAGAAGTGTCTGGGCTGGCGACTATTCCGTTGAACTCGCCTGATCTGGCTAGCCGAGCGCCAGCGACCAGACCGGACTACTCGGTAGGGCACTAGCGTCCTGACAACGCATCGCGGCTGAGTCGCAGGCCGTTGATTTCGCCGATGTCCTGCTTGCTGGTGCTGCGTCTCCAGGGCTGAGAATCCACAGTCGGCTCGCTCCTCGTGGTTCATCCACAGATCTGCGGCACAGCACATGATTCGGTTGTATGTCACCGGCTGCTGCGTACTGTGCGGATCAAGGGCTGGCAGCCGAATCTGCCGGTGCTGATTTATGGTCAGGTCTTCTGCATCGATATCGCGTTCAAGCAGCAGAAATTAGCGATTGAGATTGACGGACGGCTTCACGAGACAGACGAGGACTTGCTCGAGTCGGACCGCTGGCGCCAAAACGCGCTCGTTGCGGATGGCTGGCGGGTTTTGCGTTTCACCTGGGCGATGTTGCGTGACCACCCTGAGGTCTTCCTCGGCGCGGTTCTCGACGCACTTCACTGAAAACACATCGCGGCTGTGCCAAAACAGGACCACTGAGGCCCATGCGACCGCATGAGTGATCTAAAAACCAGGGAGTGGTCAGTCATCCTCTGCACCGGCGCCGTCCGGGTCGATCTCCTCGACACTTCGGCCGGTGAGCGCAGCGAGTTGCTCGACAATCGTGCGGTAGACCAGAATGCGCAAACCATGACGGCTCACCGCGCGATGCTCCAACGGCCGGCGATAGATGACAACCTGACCAGGCTGATCAGCTGTCCCCTCAAGTGCGGCGGCCAGCGGCACTTGATCACCAGACCAGGCCATGTCGAAGTGGGGTACGTCCTCGATGCCGAACGTGATCCCGACGAGCACGTCGGGACACTGCAATCCGATCCGGTCGACAGCGTCATGCACGGCCTCGATGAAGAAGTCAGCCTTGCTGGCGGGGTGCGACGGCTGAGCGCGGCGCACGGTCAGAGAGTTTGGAAGTGCCAGAGGTCCCCGCAGTCCACGGTCGTGACGGTCACGACGATGACTGGACACGTGAGCACTCTAACCGTGTTTGATTGCTCCGCTCGCTAGCGCTCACTCCGCGCGGATCGCGCTGGATAGCCGCCTACTTCGTCGTCGCTCGGAGACGAAGAACGCGTCCCCTCGTTCCTCCTCAGCACGCCGGCGCGCGATCCGGACACGGTAGCCGGATATGGGGGCGCTTCCCACGATCGAACCCGCCCGCGGAGTAGCGTCAGGCAGGTGAGGTCGCGCCGATGTTCTCGAGCAGGGTGCCCGAATCCAGCCACCTCAACACTGACCTACGCCTACCGCGATTCCACCGCGGTTCTGGGCCCGCTGGCAAACCAGGTCGAGCCGCATTGCTATGACCTTTGCCAGTCGCATGCCCAAACACTGTCGGCGCCCCGTGGTTGGGAAGTGATCAGAATTGCCGTCGAGCAGGAGCCCAAGCCAAGCACCGACGATCTGCTGGCACTTGCCGACGCTGTCCGCGATGCCGGACTGTCCTACGACCCTCCAGCCGGACCGACCATGGAGCCTCCACCCCGCCGTAACGGTCTTGTCGAGTTGGCCCGTCGAGGACATCTCACAGTTCTCGCGGATCCCGGGGCAAGCTGAGTCCTGCAGCGCAGCGCGGGCAGTCTAGGATTCTCACGCCATGATTAAGCGGGGGATCTTCAAAGCCAACGACATTCGCGGAATCACAGAGGGTCCGCACCCGGAGTGGGACGCCGCTGGGGCGTACGCCATCGGTGCCGCCGCGGTTGATGTGCTTGATCTCCAGACGGCCGGAGCCCTCGCCGTGGGCCGCGACATGCGGATCAGCGGTCCACGAATGACGGGCGCATTTATCGATGGTGTGCTGAGCCGCGGGGTCGATGTGATCGACATCGGTCTTTCGAGTACCGATCAGTTGTGGTTCGCCTCCGGCTGGCTCGATCTGCCAGGCGCAATGTTTACCGCTAGCCACAATCCTGCCGAATACAACGGAATCAAGTTCTGTCTGGCAGGCGCCAGGCCGATCACCTCAGCCAACTTGGTAGAGATTGCCGAGAAGGCGAGCGGGTCCGAGCCCAAACCGGCAGCGACAACGGGACAGCGTACGGAACGAGACGTGCTGTCGGCTTACGCAGATCATCTGCATTCCCTGGTCGACATGACGGGCATCCGGCGGCTGCGGGTCGTAGCCGACGCTGGCAACGGAATGGCTGGGCACACCCTACCAGCCGTCCTAGGCGATGATGATCTTGAGCTGATCGGTCTGTTCACCGAGCTGGATGGCAGCTTTCCGAACCACCCGCCGAACCCGCTAGAGCCGGAGAACCTTCTCGATGCACAGGCCGCCGTCCGCGATCATGCAGCTGATCTTGCACTAGTTTTCGACGGCGACGCTGATCGTTGCTTCATCATCGACGAGCGCGGCATCGTGATCAACCCCTCGGCCGTGACGGCGATGATCGCCACTGAGGAGCTAGCCCGCGAGCCGGGCGCCACCATCGTCTGCAACAAGATCACCTCACGAGTCGTTTCCGAAGTCGTTCAAGCGGCCGGTGGCAAGATCGTCGTCACCAAAGTCGGCCACACCTTCGTGAAAGCAGCGATGGCCAAATACGATGCGATCTTCGGTGGTGAGCATTCAGCGCACTATTACTTCCGGGACTTCTGGGGCGCCGACACTGGCATGCTTGCGGCGCTGCATGTGTTGGCCGCAGTGGGTCATTCCGACCGGCCGCTGTCGCAGCTGGTGGCCGGCTTCGAGCGATACGCTGCCTCCGGAGAGATCAACAGCCGCGTCGCCGACCAGCAGATGATCATGGATCGAGTCGCTGCCGCCTTTGCTGGTCGTGGGGAGCAAGATCGACTCGACGGGCTGACCATTTCTGGCCCGGACTGGTGGGTGAATGTCCGACCCAGCAATACCGAGCCGCTGCTCAGGCTAAATGTCGAAGCCGCCAGCCAGGAAACCATGGAGGCGTTGCGTGACGAGACGCTAGGTTTGATCCGCGCATAGCCTCCAGCCGAGGAGGAAGGGAGAGCATGGCAGTCGAATTAGCGCCAGAGCTGTTGGAGATCTTGGCTTGTCCCAACTGTCATGGGGCGCTGGCTGTTGATCACGAACGTGACGAGCTGGTATGTCTGGCGGCCGACTGCGGCCTGGCCTATCCCGTACGGCAACAGATTCCAGTGCTACTGATCGAGGAGGCGCGCCGTCCCAACTCTCGGGCCGACCATCCGGGCACCGCACCTGGACGGTGATTTCGATCTTCAACGACGCCTGGCTAGATGATGAGAAGGCGCTGGCAGGTGCCGATGCAATCCTGCGCCGACTCGCCGAAGCCGGCGCCCGGGTGCGCCGGGAGACCGCCGACTCGGCAGAGCCGATCAATCAGCTCCGAGGATTGCCTCGTCCTCGCGCCGTGATCGCCGCCGGCACCGAGGCGCGCTTCATCCGGGCAATGCTCGAACCGGTGTGTCCGGTCCCCTTTGTGGCGTGGCCAACTCATGGCCTTCCCGGCTGGGTCGGTGCTCTCGACCTCGTGGTCGTGATGGCAAGCGAGAGAGCGCCGGCCGGTGTAATCGCCACCGTGCACGAGGCCGTACGCCGCGGCAGCCAACTGTTGATCGCCTGCCCGCGGCCCTCAATGATTGCCGAGCACGCCGCAGCCCGATCCACCATCATGCTGCCGACGGCGACCGCCGATCCGCTGGCGGCGGCGATCGTCGTGCTACACGGGTTGCACAAGATGCAGCTCGGCCCAGAGGTCCGCCCGGAGCTGGTCGCTGATGCCATGGACAAGGTCGCACAGGATTGTTCCCCCTTTGCCGACGTTGCGGAGAACCCTGCTAAGGATTTGGCAATGGGCCTGGCTGAGGCCCAACCGCTCGTTTGGGGTGGTTCGGTACTCGCCGCGCGGGCCAGCCGTCGTATTGCCGAGGCGCTCCGAGCCGCCAGCGGCCGGGCCGCACTCGCAGCTGACGCCGAGGCGCTGTTGCCGATCTTGGACTCCACCGGCCCACGTGATCCCTTTGCCGACCCCTTCGAGGACCAAGTATCAATTGATCGACGGCCAACTCTGGTGCTTCTGGATGACGGGAACACAGAGGACTTGATCCGTACTGATCATGAGCGCCTCGCATCATCTGCCGAACGGGCCGACGTACGCGTCTGCACGATCGCCCACTGGGCAGGCTCCGACGTCGAGCGTTATGCGAGCTTGCTGCAGACCGGGATGTTCGCCGCGGTTTACCTAGCCGTCGGGCTCGGTCGCAACCTGGAACGCTGACAGTCCTTCATTTCTGAGGCAGGATTTCCCTGTGAGTGCCGAAGGCGGAACCAGGGCGGTCATTGCCGCCCTGCTCGCCAATTGCTTCATTGCGGTGACCAAGTTCGCCGCCTGGGCGCTCACTGGAGCCTCATCCATGTTGGCCGAGGCGATCCACTCCGTCGCCGACTCCGGCAACCAGGTGCTGTTGCTGGTGGGCGGCAAGCGCTCCCAAAAGGGTGCGACCGAAGAACACCCATTCGGCTACGGCCGAGAGCGCTACGTTTTCGGCTTCATCGTCTCGGTCGTGCTATTCAGTGTGGGCGGACTATTTGCGTTGTACGAGGCGTACCACAAGTGGCACGAGATCCAGGAAGGACATCCCAACGAGCTGCTGGAAAGCAGATGGTGGTGGGTCCCGGTGGTGATCTTGGTAGCCGCGATCGTGGCCGAGAGCTTCTCATTCCGGACTGCCATAAACGAGTCGAACAAGACGCGCGGCAAGCAAACCTGGAGCAAGTACATTCGCGCTGCAAAGGCTCCCGAGCTGCCCGTTATCCTGCTCGAGGACTTCGCTGCGCTACTCGGTCTGGTCTTCGCGCTTTTCGGCGTAGGTATGACGTTGCTGACCCACAACGGCATCTTCGACGTACTCGGTACGGTCATGATTGGTCTGCTTCTGGTGGCCGTGGCTATCGCGTTGGCGGTCGAGACCAAGAGCCTGCTACTCGGTGAGGCCGCGAGCCCAGAGGCCGTTGGTCGCATCGAGCGGGCGCTGGTCGAGACTCCTGGCGTCGAGCGGATCATTCATATGAAGACGCTGCACCTCGGGCCTGAAGAGGTGTTGGTGGCTGCCAAGATCGCGGTGGTGCCCTGCGATACCGCCATTGAGGTGACCGAGACCATTGATCGCGCCGAGGCCAAAATCCGCGAGACAGAGCCGATGGTCACGGCGCTGTATCTGGAGCCGGACATCTACGACCCGAATCACGTTCCAGCCCCTCGACCAGAACGGCCTGCCACCCCCAGCCACTAGCTTTGGGAGCTGCTCGCGCATCGCGCTTGGAATCCGCCGCCGTCGTCGTCGCTCGCGCAGGAAAGAACACCTCCGCTCTCTCCTCCTCCGTGCGCCGGCGCGCGATTCCCGACGCTCGCAGCTCACCGCGCCGCCGTCGTACGCTTTCGCCCGACTGGTGGGAAACGCACGACTGGAAGCTCGATCTCGAGGCCTTTCGCCACTTTGATGGGAACGATCGGTGCGGTGTCAAAGACCCAAACCGCTCAACCGACATCGGGATCGTGCCGTGGCTGTCACATCACTCCCTTAGGCTTCCGGTTATGGATTTTCGCGTTGCCGACCTGACCCTTGCCGAGTTTGGCCGTAAGGAGATCAGCCTGGCTGAGCACGAAATGCCCGGACTGATGGCTATGCGCGCGCAGTATGGCGACTCCAAGCCACTTGCGGGTGCCAAGATTGCCGGCTCACTGCATATGACGGTGCAGACCGCTGTACTGATCGAAACCTTGGTGGCGCTGGGCGCCGAAGTCCGGTGGGCAAGTTGCAACATCTTTTCCACTCAAGACCATGCCGCAGCAGCCGTGGTTGTCGGCCCGAACGGTACGCCGGCCGACCCCGAAGGCGTATCAGTCTTCGCCTGGAAGGGCGAAAACTTGCAGGAGTACTGGTGGTGTACCAGCCAGATTCTCAACTGGCCCGACGGCGAGCTCGCCAACATGATCCTCGACGACGGCGGCGATGCCACCATGCTGGTGCACAAGGGCGCTGAGGCCGAAAAGGCAGGAGAGGTCCCGGAGCCTTCGGAGGAGGATTCTGAAGAGTGGCGGGTGTTCCTGGAGCTGGTACGCGAAACACTGGCCGCCGGGCGGTCCTGGGTCGAGGTGGCCAATGCCATCAAGGGCGTGACCGAGGAGACCACCACCGGCGTCCATCGCCTGTACGAGATGATGCGCGCCGGCACCTTGATGTTCCCAGCCATCAATGTCAACGACTCGGTCACCAAGTCGAAGTTCGACAACAAGTACGGCGTTCGGCATTCGCTCATTGACGGACTGAACCGCGCCACCGACGTGCTGATCGGCGGCAAGGTCGCGGTGGTTTGCGGTTACGGCGATGTCGGCAAGGGTTGTGCGGAGTCTCTTCGCGGCCAGGGCGCTCGAGTGATCATCACTGAGATCGATCCGATTTGCGCGTTGCAGGCAGCGATGGACGGCTTCCAAGTGGCCCGGCTCGAGGAGACGCTCGACATTGCCGACATTTACGTGACCGCAACCGGCTGCCGTGACGTGATCACCGCAGACCAGATGCGACGGATGAAACACCAGGCGATCGTGTGCAACATCGGGCACTTCGACAACGAGATCGACATTGCGGGATTAGCCGCTTTATCCAGTGCAACCAAGATCAACATCAAGCCCCAGGTGGACGAGTGGCAGTTCACCGAGAACGGCGAGGAGCCGCGCAGCATCATCGTGCTCAGCGAAGGGCGCCTGATGAATCTCGGCAATGCGACCGGGCACCCCAGCTTTGTGATGAGCAACTCGTTCACCAATCAAGTGCTCGCCCAAATCGAGCTCTTTACCAAGCCCGAGGAGTATCCGCTTGGGGTGTACACGCTTCCCAAGCATCTCGACGAGGCCGTTGCTCGGCTGCACCTCGACGCGCTCGGTGTGCACCTGACCGAACTCACCCCAAAGCAGGCCGCTTACTTGGGGGTCGATGTCGGCGGGCCGTACAAGTCCGATCACTATCGGTACTAGATGAAGATCGCGCTCGAGCACCGCACGACCTATCGGTTCGATCGGCCGATTGCGATCGGGCCTCATGTCATCCGGTTGCGTCCCGCGCCACACTCACGTACGCCAATTGAGGCGTACTCGCTCACGATTTCTCCCGCTGATCACTTCATCAACTGGCAGCAGGATCCCTTCGGCAATTATCTGGCGCGCGCGGTCTTCCCGAGCAAAGCGCGCGAGCTCGACATCACTGTCGGGCTGGTGGCGGACCTGCGGGTGATCAATCCTTTCGACTTCTTTATCGAGGACTATGCCGAGACCTACCCGTTTCGCTATCCGCCAGAGCTCGTCGCCGACCTCAAGCCATACCTCGATATCCCCGCTGCGGCACGTGGTCCAATCTTCGACGACTGGGTCACAGCGACCGCTCCGCCGGCCGACGGGCAACCGACGATCCAGTTTCTTGGCGCGCTGAATTCTGCTATCCATCGCGATGTCGCTTACTCGCTCCGTATGGAACACGGCGTTCAGACGCCTGATGAAACTCTGACGCGGCAGATCGGTTCCTGCCGGGATTCAGCCTGGCTGCTGGTGACAGCACTGCGGCACTGCGGGCTGGCGGCTCGATTCGTCTCCGGCTATCTCGTTCAGCTCGCACCAGATCAGCCGAGTCTGGATGGTCCCAGCGGCCCCACCGAAGACTTCACGGACCTCCACGCCTGGGCTGAGGCCTATATTCCAGGTGCCGGCTGGATTGGGCTCGACGCCACCTCGGCCCTGTTCGCCGGTGAGGGACACATCCCGCTGGCCGCGACGCCCCATCCGGCGTCGGCATCGCCGATCACGGGGTCAACCGAGCCCGTCGAAACGATCATGGACTTCGCCAACCGGGTATCGCGTCTGGAGCAGGAGCCTCGTATCACCTTGCCGTATACGACGGTTCAGATCGACGACATTCAGCGGCTGGGTGAGGCCGTTGACGAGCGGCTGCAAGCGGCAGGCCTTGAGCTCACCATGGGCGGTGAGCCCACGTTCGTATCGGCCGATGACATGACCTCAGCCCAGTGGACGGTCGCCGCCGATGGGCCCGAGAAACGGCAGATCGCCAATCGGCTCGCTGCTGCGCTGGCGGACCGCTACGCCAAGGGCGGCCTCGTACAGCGCAGCGAGGGCAAGTGGTATCCGGGTGAGCCGCTACCTCGCTGGCAGATCGGCCTGATTTGGCGGAGTGACGGCGAACAACTGTGGAGTGATCCTGCTCTGCTGGCCGATCCGCTCGATTCCACTAAATCCAATCCCGACGCCGCCGCCTCGGTCGAGCGGCTAGCCCGAGCGATAACCGCGAATTTCGGATTGCCGGATGATCAACTGCAGCCGGCGTTCGAAGATCCGCTGGCCCGGCTTGCCCGGGAGGTCAGCCAACCCACCGGCCCAAGGCTCGCTGATGATCCAGAACGGCCGGATGCCCAGTTCGTCAGCGAGCTGGATCGCACAGAGATTGAACCGGCCGCCTGGGTTCTGCCGCTGATTCCGTCCTGGTTTGGCGAAGGCTGGGCGAGCCCCGGCTGGCGAACCCGACGCGGCCGCCTGGTTCTCGTTCCCGGCGAGTCTCCAGCAGGATCACGGTTGCCACTCGACGCCCTCTCCTGGACAGATCCGGAGTACGCCGGCGAAGAGTCATACGTCAGGGTAGGACCAGCACTCACCGAACAGGCTGATCAGCTGCATGCAGTGGTGGTCGATCCGAAAGATGCGCCAACGCGTACGGCATTGGTTTTCCAAGCCCGAGACGGTTTTGTACACGTTTTCCTGCCTCCCCTGGAGAGGCTGGAAAAGTTCTTCGAGCTCGTACGACTGATCGATCGCGCCGCAACCGAGACAGGCACCATCCTGATTCTGGAAGGCTACGGACCGCCGCCGGACCCTCGGATCAAGACAATATTGATCACACCCGATCCAGGCGTGATCGAAGTCAACGTGCATCCCACCTCCAGCTGGGCTGAGTTCTCCGAGCTGACCCACACGCTGTACGGAATCGCCCGCGAACAGCGGCTTTGCGCCGAGACCTTCGCCTTGGATGGACGGCACAGCGGTACTGGCGGTGGCAACCACGTCACGCTTGGTGGCCCCGAGCCGATCCGATCGCCCTTGATCAAGCGGCCCGATCTCCTGGTGAGCATGCTGACCTACTGGCAGCACCATCCCTCGCTGTCCTACCTGTTTTCGGGACGTTTCGTGGGCCCGACCAGTCAGGCGCCACGAGTGGACGAGGGTCGGCCGGAAACCCTGTACGAGCTCGAGATTGCATTCGCCGAGATCGAGGAGCTGGCCGACACCGAACACCGGCCGTGGGCGGTTGATCGGGCGCTGCGGCACCTGCTGTCCGACATCACTGGCAACACCCACCGTGCCGAGTTCTGCATCGACAAGCTCTACAGTCCCGATTCGATGCGCGGGCGGCTCGGGCTGCTCGAACTTCGCGGCTTCGAGATGCCTCCGCATCCCGACATGGCCCTGGTGCAGGCGCTGTTGGTACGCGCATTGATCGCCCGATTCGGCGCAGAGTCCTATTCGGCCCCGCTGGTCAGGTGGGGGGCCGCGCTGCATGAGCGATTCCTGTTGCCCCACTTCGTGCTGGCCGACAGCACTGAGGTTGTTGCCGATCTGCGGGCCCGCGACATCGAGTTCGATCTGTCTTGGCTACTGCCATTTATCGAGTTCCGATTTCCGCGAATCGGGGTAACCATGATCAGCGGTGTGGAATTGGAGCTGCGCGGCGCAATCGAACCTTGGCACGTGCTTGCTGAGGAGGCGACCGCGGGAGGCACCGCGCGTTATGTGGATTCCTCGACCGAACGGCTTCAGGTGGCCGTGAATGGTTTCGTGCCGGAACGGCATCTGCTGACGTGCAACGGACGACCGGTTCCGCTGACCGGGACCGGGACGACGGGCGACTACGTTGCCGGCGTCCGCTATAAGGCCTGGAGCCCCTGGTCGTCGCTCCATCCGAGCCTGGAGGTGGATTCCCCCTTGTCCTTTGACATCATCGACCGAGCGAGTCGGATCTCCCTCGGCGGTGCCACTTACCACGTCGTGCATCCCGGTGGTCGGGCGTACAGTCGCCCGCCGGTGAACGCGTTGGAGGCTGAGGCCCGTCGATCACGCCGATTCGAGCCGATGGGGCATACCACTGGGGTGATCGATATCGAGGCGCTGGATGCCCAGCTGCTGCGGCGCTCGGCCGGCGTCGACGAGTACCCGCTGACGCTCGATCTACGTCGTCGCACACCACGCAGCTGGGGGCTGCACGAGTCTCGGGGTGGCGGTACGTGACTATCCTGAGTCGCTACCTGGCTGCGGCTAGCCGGCCCTCCCCGATGGAATCGCAGCAGGTATTCGACGAGTTCGCGGCAGCGGACGGCACGGTACGTCAGGGTTGGTCGACGGTGTTGGCCGGTCTCGATGAGTTTGCCGACACTGACCTCCTGAAGGCGCAACACGAGGTCGCCCGGCTGCTGGAAGACGACAATGTCACCTACACGCCGAGTCCTGCGTCAACGATCTCGATCGCCGATGAGCCGAACGGGCATGGCCCACCGACGACTCCAACGACGACCGGGCTGGTGGAGCCGCGGCCGTGGCGGCTTGACCCGCTGCCGCTCATTCTCGAGGACCGAGAGTGGGCGGGACTTGAGGCGGGTTTGGTACAACGCGCGCAACTGCTGGATGCGATCATGGCCGACCTTTATGGGGCTCGGCGGTTACTGTCCCGGTATCAGGTCCCGGCCGCAGCCATTTTCGATCATGACGAGTACGTCCGACCGCTGGTGGGCAGCAATGCGGTAGCACGCCAGCGATTGTTCATGGTCGCGGCAGACCTGGGCCGGGACGGCAGCGGGCAGTGGAAAGTGATCTCTGATCGCACCCAGGCCCCCTCCGGCGCGGGCTACGCCATGCAGAACCGGCGGGTGGTGGCGCGGGTGATGCCCGAGATCTACCACCAGGCCAACCTGCACCGACTGACCCCGTTCTTCCAGGCGATGCGGCTCGCTCTCGTGGATGCGGCGCCGAGCGCAATCGAGGACCCGCGGGTTGTCGTACTGAGTCCAGGCACCCTCTCCGAAACCGCCTTTGATCAGGCTTTCGTAGCCTCGCTGCTTGGCTTCCCGCTGCTCGAGGGCAGCGATTTGACAGTCCGTGACGGTCGAGTCTGGATGCGCGTCCTTGGCAAGCTCGAACAGGTCGATGTGATTCTGCGCCGGATCGACTCCACCTGGATGGACGCGCTGGAGCTGCGCCCTGACTCCCGACTTGGTGTCACCGGCCTGCTGGAATGCGTACGCCAAGGCACGGTTACTGTCTTGAACAACCTCGGCTCTGGTGTGCTCGAAAATCCCGCTCTGATGCCGCTTCTGCCAGAGTTATGCGAACGGTTGCTCGGTCAGTCGTTGCGATTGCCCTCCGTTGAGACCTGGTGGTGTGGCGATCACGCTGCGTTGAGTCATGTGCTGAGCAATCTGGATTCACTCGTCATTCGACCGATCAGCCGTGGTCACGGCCGTAGCGTGCGCGGAGCCGGCTTAACCCGCCGGCAACGTGAACTGTTGGCGGACAAGATCAAGGCGCTGCCACACCGTTTCGTTGGGCAGGAAGTGCTGAACCTATCCTCGGCTCCGACCAGTGAGGAAGATCGGCTAGTCCGCCGGAACGTGGTGTTGCGCTCCTTCGCCGTCCGCAGCGGTGAGTCGTACGCGGCGATGTTGGGCGGCCTGGCCCGGGTGGGTGATGACGCCTCGGAACGGCGTGGCGTGTTCGTTACCGACCCGAACAACCAGCTCGCCAAGGATGTTTGGGTTGTCGGCACCGAGCCTGTCGCCGCTCCGAGGATCCTGGCGCGCGATCGGGCTGAGGAGGAGCCGGGATTCGTTCCCGCGGTGTCCGCCTCGATCGCCATGGTCCCGAGGGTGCTCAGCGACCTTTACTGGTTCGGCCGGTATGCCGAACGCGCCGAGGACCTGCTTCGGGTGCTGCTTGCTACGCGCACGGTGGCCGTTGAGGCCGATTTTGACCTCAGCCCCGGTCGAGCGCTGGAGGTGATGCTGCAGGCGGTCACGCATGTGAGTACGACCTACCCCGGCTTCGTTGGCTCGCTGCGCGAGATGATCCCGGAGTTCCGATCAATGCTGCTGGATCGGCAACGGATCGGCACCGTCGCCCAGTCTCTGGGAGCTTTGTCGTTGGCCGCGCAGGGTGTCCGAGATCAACTTTCCGAAGACGTCTGGATGGTGCTGGCTGACATCGAACGAGCCCTCGCCGCGCTAGCTGCCAATCCGTACGACCAAGGACTGCAGCTGACCGACGTCAGCGAACGGGTGCTCTCCGGCTTACTCGCGTTGGCCGGCATCGCGACGGAGAACATGGTTCGCGACCCCGGTTGGTACATGCTCGACTCCGGGCGCGGTCTAGAGCGGGCACTGCAGATCTTGGCGTTGCTGCGCGTCACAATCTGTGAGGAGAGGGTCGCCGAGACTGATGACATCGTGCTGGAGGCGGTGCTCACCGCAGCCGAGTCCATCGTGACGTTCCGTCGGCGTTATAGCACTCGGGCAAGGGTTGATGCGCTGCTCGAATTACTCCTCATCGATCCGTTCAACCCGCGGTCGGTCGCCTACCAGCTCAACCGGATCAGGAACGATCTCCGGGCGCTGCCCAACACCTCGCCAACTGCACGACCTTTGCGGTTGCTCGACAGCCTGGCGGAGCGGGTACGCACGAGCGACCCGGTTGCTCTTGCGGAATCGGAGAATAGCCGGCGAACCGAGCTGCACGACTTGCTTGCTGGATTACAAGATCAGCTGCGCGCGCTATCGGATGCCATCCGTGATCACTATCAGCAACAGCCGCCAACTCAGCGGCCGCTATTCCGGCCCGATGCAGTGGGTGGTAGGGCATGACGACCTATCACATCGAGCACCGGACCACCTATACCTATGATTCCGACGTCACCGGAAGCTACGGGCTGGTTCATCTCCGCCCGCGTGATCTTGACTGGCAGACCTGTGTTGCTCATGAGATCAGCATTGAGCCCGAGCCGGCCGATCTGTTCAGGCATGTTGATCTTTATGGGAACACCAAGTCCTACTTCCATGTGGTGCAGCCGCACACCCGGTTGGTCGTCACCTCCACCAGCGTGGTCAGCGTCGAAGTAAATGAACTGGATGTGGCTGCATTGAGAGTGCCGTGGGAACAGACGCTGCCGGCTTGGCAAGCCGACAATCCGGAGACCTGGGAGGCGACCGACTTCACGTTCCCCTCGCCGTACGTCGAAGTCCCCGCACCGATACAGGACTACGCACGCCGGTCTTTTCCCGCCGGACGCCCTATCGGCGAGGCGGCGGTGGAGCTCATGCATCGGATACATTCCGACTTCGCGTACAAGTCAGGCTCCACAACGCTGAGCACCAAGGTGTCGGATCTGTTGGAGAAGAGGACGGGTGTCTGCCAGGACTTCGCTCACTTCATGGTCGGGAACTTGCGCTCGCTTGGGTTGCCGGGGCGTTACGTGAGTGGCTATTTGGCAACTCGGCCGGCGCCAGATAAGCCGAGACAAGCCCAGGATGCCGCTAGCCATGCCTGGGTCGGTTGCTGGATTCCTGGCGCTGGCTGGCTGTACCTCGACCCGACAAACGACCGCGTCATTGACGACGCACACACCACGGTTGCCTGGGGGCGCGATTACGGTGACGTGCCTCCGGTCAAGGGCGTGATCTTCACTGAAGCGAAGAAGTCCACAATGGAGGTCTCGGTCGACATGGCGGAGGGGTAGGCATCCCGGCACCCGCTACGCCCAGACCGGGCGGAACGTGCCGAATGCGATGCTGACCGCGACCGCCACGCCGAGCAGCGCGACTGCGCCGGCGATCAGCGCGACATCGGATGGGCGGATGATCTGCTGGCGCGCCACCGTACGCGGTCCGGCTGCGTCGAAGCCTCGTGCGTCCATGGCGAGCGCGATGCGGGTGGCGCGCCGCACAGCGCCGACCAGCAGAGTGAAGACCGTGCCCGCAAAGAGCTGGACGTGGCGGATTGGGTTGGGCCCCGCGTCGACACCGCGCGCCCGTCTGGCCATCTTGATCGTCCGCCAGTCCAGAGCCAGCAGTGGAAGGAGTCGTAGCGCGGCGAGCGACGCGTAGGCGAACCGCGCCGGCACCCTGGCGTTCTGCACGACTGAGTCGGCAAGATCGGTCGGGTCGATCGTCAGCAGCACGACTACGCCGGGCAGCGCGACGGCGAGCACCCGAATGGTCACAGTCAGGGCTGTCAACCAGGGCGTAGGGCTGTTGCCGAACAACAGTGTTGTCGCGCCGAGGCCAGCGGCCGACACTAGCAGCGGCCAGCCGCGGCGCAGCACATCGGTGATCCGGATACCGCCTATTGCCAAGGCCAGCACCTCGAACGCCAGCAATACCGCCGGCGTCAGGGCGTCGTCGGACAGGGCGGCTCCGAAACCGAGCAGGAAGCAGGCGGCCAGTTTGGCCGTGGGATTCGCACGCGCCAGCCGACCGGTCGTTACTGCGACGGTATGGACATCCAGCACCATCAGCGGACCACCTCCGCCGAGTCGGCGGCGCGGCCGCGATCCATGGTGAGCACCCGGTTTGCGAGCGAGCTCACCACAGCTTGGTCGTGTGTCACGGCAAGGACTGCACCACCGGCGTCGCGATGGTCGGCGAGTAGGCCGACGATCTCCAGCCAGGTGCGTCGGTCCTGGCCGAAGGTCGGCTCGTCGAGCACCAGGACGGCGGGTTCGGTCGTTAGCGCAGTGGCGACGGACAGGCGGCGTTTCTCGCCTCCCGAGAGCGTGAACGGGTTGGCCTCGGCGAGGTGGGTCAGGTGCAGGCGATCGAGCAGTGCGTCGACGCGACGGCGGACTTCGCCGGCCGGAGCACCCCGCCGGGTTGGGCCGACGGCGAGCTCGTCGTACACCCGTTCCGCGAGAAATTGGTGCTCGGGATCTTGGAACACCATGCCAATGCGGTCGGCGAGTGCCGCGGCCGGCCAGCGATGGGGTGGAGTGGCGGCATCACTACCAGCCAGCTTCCTGGTGGCTCGCACAGCCCCGGTGGTCGGGGCGACGAGCCCAGCCAGCACCGTGGCCAGGGTGGACTTGCCTGATCCGTTCGGACCGATGACAGCCAGTGCTTCGCCCGCCCGCAGGGCGGTGGACACGTCGCACACGGCTGGCTCCGGTGCGCCGCGGTGCCGAAACCCGACGTCGGTCGCGATCAGCAATGCATCTCCATTTGATGTCGCAGGGCGTTGGGTCAACCGTGCGGCGGTCACCGATGTTTGCGCCCTAACAAGTCGGTTGAACAGCGCATTGTTGGGCATCCAGACGCCGGCTTGTGCGAGCCGGTCGCCGTGCCGAGAGAAGACCTCGGCTGGTGGGCCGTCGGCCAGCACATCGGCGTTGGCCTCGAGCACCACGACCCGGTCGACCATCGGCAAAGCTTCGGCCACCCGATGTTCGACCAAAATCGTGGTTGCGTCGGTCTCTCGCTGGACTGCTGTGAGTGCTTCTCGAACCAGTCCTGCGCCGGTGGGATCGAGGTTCGCAGTGGGCTCATCGAGGAGCAGCAGCCGTGGCGAGAGCGCCAGTACGCCGGCCAAAGCGAGCCGTTGCTGCTCGCCACCAGAGAGCCAATCGGTTCGCCGGTCCCGCCCGTAGGGGAAGCCGACCGCGGCGAGAGCGGCGTCGACGAGCGGCCAGATCGCGTCCGGCGGCACAGCGCGGTTCTCCGGTCCGAACGCGACATCGTCGCCGGCACGGGCCATGACCAGCTGACTCTCCGGATCCTGCAACACGAGCCCGGTTCGATCTCGGGCATCGCGTGGATCGAGGCCGTCCACGGTTAGCGAGCCCTCGGCCTCGCCCGCGCTGGCCGGATCGAGCAGCCCGGCGAGCGCGAGGAGCAGGGTGCTCTTGCCGGCACCGGAGGCACCGAGTAGCAAGACTCGCTCGCCCGGCTCAATGACTAAGTCGAGCCCGCGAACCGCGTACTGGCGACGCCCGGCGTGCCGCCAACCCCACCCGAGGGCCTGGATCCGGCTGCCGGTCAGACTCGCGCCCGCTCTCGACCCGAGGCAAATGCGTCCAATACGCCGGTCCTAGCCAAACGCCGCACCAGCAACCACGAGCCGAGGCCGGCGATCAACACCGAGCTCGCGGTGAGGATCACGGCATAGGCGGTGAGCCATCCGACCGACCAATCCCGGTAGTAGTAAAACCAGTCCAGCCCGAATGCCATCAGACCCGCCGCTGCGCCCGCCGTCAATGCGACCGGCAGGGCGAAGCGCCGGTACCGAAAGGCGAGGAACACCAATTCCGGCGCCAACCCCTCGAGCACGCCGTACCAGATCACCTGGGTGCCCCACTGGCTGCCGAGTAGCGCGCTCACCGTCGAGGCGAGCACCATTGCGAAGACAGCGGCGCCCGGCTTGCGGACGACCAACATCGCCAAGACACCGGGCACCAGCCAGACGCCGTACATGAATGCCTGCCCGGGCGGGAATGCCTTGAAGGCCGGGTCCAGCGCCGCCCAGAGGGTGTTCCAGGCCCAGAACACGACGCCGAATGCGACGCCCAGTACTGCCGTGACCACCAGGTCGACCGTGCGCCAGCCGCTGGCGGCGGTATCGGCGCGCGTTGCCTTGGCGTCCTGCTTGTTCATGTGCTACCTCCCGTTGATCAGGAGGGGTGGCGTCGCGCGCCCGTCACCACGACGAAACAGCGCGCCTCGAAGCCGTGGGCGTGCCGCAACGGGTGACTGTCGACTTCCTGCGCCGGCATTACCCGGATCAGGTTCGAGGGTCTGCAGGCGTACCTGCACTCTCAGCGCTGTGCGCTCCCCTGTCGTATGTACTTGTACTTCGAGCCTACAACGTTGTTTGATTGCTCCGCTCGCTGCGCTCGCGGTGTCTAATGGCTCACTCCGCTCGCTGCGATGCTCGCCGGGAGCCGCCGTCTTCGTCGGATCCGACGGAACAACGGTCTTTGATACCCAGCTGTACTCGCGATGTGTCGTTCCGTCGGTTCCTCCTGCAGATCGGCGGCGCGAACATCGCGAGCGCGGATCGCGCTGGGAAGCCGCCGTCTTCGTTGTCGCTCAGGGACGAAAGCGTGTCCCCTCGCTCCGCCTCAGCTCGGCGGCTCGCGATCCGTGCTAGTGCAAGTCATAGGAGGGCTGGTAATTCGGCTGATAAAGCTGGACTTCCCCGGCGGCAGGAATGCGCAGATTGATCATGAGCCCGTAGCCGTAGTCGACCGGCCCGCCGCTGAACTCTGCGCCCTTCGCGCTCAGCTCTTTCATGGTTGCCGGAAGGTCGTCGCAGATCAGCGAAATCTCATGATGGATCGGCACTCTTGTCGTTTGACCCTCATAGGTCCAGCTGTTCGGATGTACCCCCATTTCGCTTGGCCCCGGCCGGAAGATCAACCAGCCGGGTCCTGACTCCGCGTTCTCCAGGAACGGCCATTCCAGCACATCACGTAGGAAGGCCCTGGTCGTCGGAGGATCCTCGGAATAGAGCAGAGCATGAACGGCAGTGATCATTTCACGAGGCTAGACCCTCGCTGCGTCATGACGAACGCCGACTGGCAGAGTGAAGCATCGTGCGGTCTATCACAGCGTTGATGATCATTGATGACCGTTGCGTAATCCCGTTGCAGATAACGGAAACATGCTTCCCAAACCAGTTGACTGTTGATGACCGGATACGACCCTGATGGGTTCCTGGCCCGTCGGGTGTTCCGGCACATGGCGGGCCGCTTACATGACGCATCCGATGTCACGTAGGTCATTGCTAATGATCTTGATTAGCCATCACCTCAAAAGCGACATTGGGTCGGGCTTACAGGCTGACAGAGCCGTAATTTCTCGCGAGCAACCCCCAAACCTGGCACCGTACAGGGCTTGCCTCAGCTGAAAAAATGCAATTGAGGCGGCTATCGACGAGGCAGTCGACCGCGTGCGCCAAGATCACGCAGAGAGCAGCGACTAGCTAGCGCTTTGCCTCTCATCCCGCCAATCGAGCGGCCCGCTCACCGAGCCAGGCCGTAACCTGGCGCTCCAGCTCGTCGGGACCGACCAGCTGCAGCAACGCGCCGGTAAGGATCTCGACCACAATCGGCAACAACTCCGCATCGTCATCGCCGACAAGGGCGAGGACGCCGTCAAGATCATTCCGCAAATAGGCAGCGACGATTGCGAACGCGTGGGAGCGGAGCTGATCTTCAACATCGGGATGCATCATGACATTTCACCTCTCTGGTGTACCAGCACCAATGGGGCCCCGGCCCCGGAAAGGAAATGCGCCCTCGGGGTTTGTGTCAGGCCGGCGGCACCATCGAGATTGTCTTGGTGCAGCCCGCCGACAACTAAGCGTGATCATGGTCCGCTGCTCAGCAGCGCCAACGTCACCACACCCGCCAAGCTCAACGAAACAGCCGCCGCGGTGATAAGAATCCTCGCCAGCGCGGTCACCGCGTACACCCAAATCAAAGCGGCCAAGCACTTATAACCGGCTCAAACCTGCCCGTTTCACGTTCTGGGGCATCCTGTTCAGATTGCTGACCTGGCTGGTAATCCTCACCCCTAGGGGTGGTTATCTCGGCTGACCTGAGTGGAAAAATTGACCTCGGCCCGGGCGAGACGCAACAAACAACAACGCCACCCCAGCGGCCCGCCGGGGCCTAACAACTGGCCAACGCGTGAGGACATACCCCAGCTTGAGAGGAGCGTGACATGACCACTGACTGGGACCCGTGGAGCTACCGCGAGAACTCGGGCATGACAGCGCAGGGCAGCGCCAACCTCGTCGGCTACGACGTAGAAGCTACCGACGGCGGGATTGGCAAGGTCGATGAGGCGACCAATGAGGTCGGATCCAGCTACATCGTGGTCGATACGGGGCCGTGGATCTTCGGCAAGAAAGTGCTTTTGCCGGCCGGCACCATCAATCGGGTCGACGCCGACAGAGGGAACGTCTACGTCGATCTGACAAAGGACCAGATCAAGAATTCCCCCGAGTTTGACCAAAGCAGCTACAACGAACCCGCCTACCGCAACAGAGTTGGCGATTATTACGGTCGCTACTACAGCAGGCAGTGATCATCCCTGCACAATGAACAAAGGGCCTGACCGGGATACTCCGGCCAGGCCCTTTGGCTCGCTCAGCCGACCGCGATCTTGCCAGCTCCGCATCACTTCAGGTGACGATCAGTCGTCCTCCCAGCATCCGGTCTGCACACCCCATCGGAAGAGATAGGCCCACAACACCTCGGTCGCGTTGGGAAGGTCGGCTACTTCCTGGCCCAGCTCGTCAAGTTTGGCGCAGTCCTTGGCCATGCCCGCTGCATCGATCTCTTCTTTAAGGTGTGGGCGGTACTTCTCCCAGTCGATCGTTGCTTCTGCTATCGCGTCTCCGTTGGACCAGGTGCCTGAGCTGGTTCGGTTGCCGCCGTAGTGGCCTCGAAAGACGAGCGTTCCACCGCAAGGCGGACCGTCGTCAGGCAGTACTCCACCGGGCCCCTCCTCTGCTCCACTGAGAATATCGAATAGCTCGACATAACCACGGTCGTCGGTCGAGGCACTGTCCAGGAACCGGTTGTCCCAGGCGTTGTCCGGCCCGTCGGCCAGCCGGTATTCCATGCGGACGGTGCGACCGGCATAACCCAGGTACCGCTTGGAGTTCCACGATGCCCGCAGCAGCGGGGCTGCACCCTCGACAGGCTCACCGCAGATGTAAGGCTCGTTGATGAAGTTCATCCAATCGGTGACGCCCTTGTACTTGAACAGGGTGCGACGCAGCAGCACTAGCGAGCCGGCATTCGACTCGTCCACATCCCATACGCCCGAGACTCCGGCTGAGGAGTCGTTCACTTTCAGCTTGACCGGAATCTCATCGCCAGCCACCGCGTTGGAGGTCGGCACTTTTATCGAGACCCGGTCGGTGTCCTTACCGGCTGCCGCTTCCTCAGTGTTGAAGGTGCCCTCAGCGCTGAAGTAGCCGTTGTACACCCGCCAGGTGTCCCCGGCGTCAACAGCGCAACCGGTAGGCGCCTTAATGGTGACCGTGCGGATGGCGTCGGACAGCCCGATCGCAGCCTCGTGCGGGCCCGCCTGGTAGCGCGCCGGGTTGGCAATCGACCAGCTCCAGGCGTCACCGTCATCGCACGGTGCGCCGGTGAACGCCTGTGCCGGGACTGCCGCCAGAGCGACGCCCCCCAACGTCAGGGCCAAGCCGGCGGCCCCGGCGGCCAATTGCTTGAGCATTGAGAACCCCCGAGTTTGACCGTCGTACAGCCCTCGACGGCGAAATGAACTTGGATCGATAAGCGTAGGCCAAACATGAGCCGAGAATCCGCATTGAGCTGAATTGGTGGTCGGGGCATCCTAGCCATCCGCAGTCGCTGGTGCTCTCGACACTTGCTGCATACGCAACCACGCACGTACGCCGCAGTGGTGCCATGCTCGGGGTCGTCCCGACGACTGGCCATCAAGGGCCTCTAGCTGCTCCGACCACTCCTCATCGGTCTTAGTGAGTCCCCAGACTTGATTCGCGGTGAGGCCGAGGTCACGCAGCACCTGCCGGAACGGCTGACCGGCGTAGATCGCGTTGAGAAGCTGTTGCCGCACCCTCGCGGGGTAGGCGCTTCTGAGCTCGCGCTCGCCTCGGGCTCTCTCCATCTCGTTGTAGGCCTTGCGGCACACACCGCAGTCGCTTGGCGAACAGAGGTGATCTCTCCTGTCGAGTCACGACACGAACACTAGAGGCGCATCACCGCTCCTGGCGTGATCTCGTACCGCATCCTCAGCCGCCTGGGTCTATCTCCACTCAGACCGCCTCCCTTATGGGTGGCTGTGCATAAGACATGTAATCCGCCGCGCTGATCCCTTCGGTGTCTACGGGATTGTGCCATCGGTGGTGTCGCCCTGGGCGGCGGTGAAGTCGGTTGCCTCGTCGGTGCCGCTGCCGCCGCTGAAGCGGTCCGCGCCCGATCCGCCGGCGAGCTTGTCGCTGCCACTGCCGCCGCCCAGGCTGTCGTCGCCATCGCCGCCGGACAGGGTGTCGCTGCCGCTGTCGCCGCACAGCAGGTCATTCCCGTCCCCGCCAGTCAGCGTGTCGTTGTTGCTTTGGGCTAAGAGGAGGTCGGCGCCGGTGCCGCCGGTCAGGGTGTCCTTGCCACCGCCGCCGACCTGGACCGTAACCTCGACCTCACCCCTGTCCTGCCCATCGCTGACGGTGATAGTCAGTTTCGCGGTGCCGCTGCGACCGTCCACGGCGTTCACGGTCATCGTTCGGGAAGCGCCGCTGTCGCCGCTGTCGGCGAAGTTCACGTTGCCGGTCGGGACCAGCAGCAGGTTAGATGAGGCGGCGCTGAGTGTGAGCTTGGCTGCGGGGCTGTCCACATCGGCCACGGTAAGTTTGACCGTGCCCGAATGGTCGTCCTTGCCGCACGTTCCGCCGGAAGCCACCACCTTCACCGTGGGAGAGTCGTTGCGAGCGGTGATCGTGATCGTCACGGTGGCCTCGTTGGACTCCACGGTGCCGTCGTTGGCCCGGTAGGTGAAGGAGTCGCTGCGGTCATAGTCGGCAGCGGGGGTGTAGGTGAAGGAGCCGTTGGCGTTCAGGGTGAGGGTGCCGTGGCTGGGTCCTGATCCCCGCATGGCGCTCAACGGATCGTGCTCCGGG
>DATDKX010000544.1:0-8192 GCA_036519615.1 Propionibacteriaceae bacterium | reverse complement strand
CCGCTGAGCGAGCGGTTGTCGCATTCGCCACCGTACGGCTCGCCGCCGATATCCGCCGCGGACCATTGGCATTGTGGCGGCCCAGCCTGGACGGCGAACAACGCTCTGGATAACAGATGCGACCGAAGTTGACTACGACCTCGGCGTCAAGATCTTGATCCACACCGGCGAGCGGCCCGGCGGCAGGACTCTTGGGCGGCGAAGTTCGTGAGGGCTACGCCGAGGTCGGCGACCAACGACTGCATTACGTCGAGGCCGGTGACGGGCCGCTGATCGTTCTGCTGCATGGCTTCCCCGAGTTCTGGTACGGCTGGCGGCAGCAGATCCAGCCGCTCGCGGCGGCGGGATTCCGCGTCGTCGCCCCCGACATGCGCGGCTACAACCTGTCATCAAAGCCGGATGGCGTCGCGGCGTACGACACCGAGAAGCTGGCCGCCGACGTCCGCGGTCTCATCAGCGAACGCGGTGCCCAGTCCGCGCTGCTGGTGGGTCACGACTGGGGCGGAACCGCCGCGTGGGCCACCGCGATGAACCATCCCGAGGTCGTGGACAAGCTGGCCATCCTCAACGCGGCCCATCCGCGGAAGCTTCTGCAGGGATTGCACCACCCAGGCCAGCTCCGCAGGTCCTGGTACTTCTTCTTCTTCGACCTCCCGGACGTGCCAGAAGCCGTCGTGCACGCCAACCAGTGGCATTTCTTCCGGCACTTCCTGCACGACGCCCGCCCGGCGTACACGCCGGAGGAGATGGATCGCTACATCGAGGCGTGGTCGCAGCCGGGCGCGGCCGCCGGGATGATCAACTACTATCGATCCTCGGTGCGGACCTCACCCAAGCGCGCCGAAGCGGCGCTTCGTCCGATCAAGGCGCCCACCTTGGTCATCTGGGGGCAGGACGATGGCTACCTCGGCCCCGACCTAGCCGAGCCCGACCACGACGACGTGCCCAACCTGGACCGCGTCGAGCGCCTGCTCGGCGCGTCGCACTGGGTGCATCACGACGCGGCCGAGCGCGTCACACAGCTGCTCACCGACTTTTTCGCCCCTGCCCAGCCGGGCAAGGACTGACAAGAGACTTCGACGAGCGCCGGACGACCGGCTGGCCGGAAGTGTCGTGCGCGCAAGACGCTGGCGGTACTTCCAAACTTTCTGCACGGCACCCGCCCCGGCGCTGAAACGCCGCGGGACATGGAACGCTACATCGAGCTCCACCGCCGCGAGAGCCGACAAAACCAGAATGCCGATCCCGTCACGCGCGCTGTAGCGGGACAGTCGCCCTTGCGTCGGCTCGGGGCGTCCTCGATCTACGGCCATGGATGGACTCTCGCCCACATCGGCACCTCCGAGGGAGCGAACCAGTACAGCAGCAAAGTACAGCAGTGTCCCCGCTGCTCAGCGCTGTACAGCGGGGGTTCGCCCACACTCAGCGCGCCTGAGCGAGGCTTAGCGAGGTCAACGCCGTCACTTTGCAAGCAAGGGGTTAGGGGTTCGAGTCCCCTTGGCTCCACCCCTAGTCAAGTTGCCTTTCGGCATTCCTTGGCGGTCGGACCCAGGGCTGTTGCAGCAGCAAACTGCAGCAGTTGGCCCTAGCTCTTGATGGCCAGCGTCGTACCTAGTCGCCCAAGCGCATCACGAGTGCTCGCGGCGGCGACCTGTGAATAGATGTCCATCGTGATGGAGATCCTGCTGTGTCGCAGTATTTGCATCGCGACACGAGGGTGCACGTCTAGCTCGACAAGCAACGAGGCGCACGTTCGTCTTGTCGAGTGCACTGACACTACGGGCACACCCGCCTTCCTTGCTTGCGCTTTGAACCGGCGGTGGAAGTTACGCGGGTCCAGGGGGAGGCCGTAGCGAGTACTGAATACAAGATCATTCTCATGCCAGGCTTTGCCTGCATCTGCCCTCCAACGCTCCACCACTGCCCGATGTTCCGCCAGAGCGTGCACGCAGGGCTCGGGCAATGGCAGCACCGCTTCAGAGGAGATCGTTTTGGTTGGCCGCAGCACTAGTCGTCCATCGATGCGTTGCAGCTGCGACCGTATTTGCGCGCTGCCCGTCTCTAAGTCAATGTCATCCCACCGCAGTCCCAGGAGTTCTCCCCGCCGCAACCCGAGGACCAACATGAGAACGTATCCGGCGTGCATTGGATCGCCATTGTCGAAGGAGAACTCGAGAAATCGGCGAGCATCGCTCACCGTCCATGAACTCCGCACCTTAGATCGCGGCAACGGCACCCTTACCAGGGCCGCGACGTTCCGCGGTACGAGTTCATCTCTCACTGCTTGACTCAGTGCGGCTCGCAAGACGCGCCAGGCCTGATGGACCGTCCAGTCCTTGGGAATTTGGTTGCAGCAGCGACCGATTGCACAGCATCGTGGCGCACGCCGGCTGGCGTCCTTGCCTTGGGCACAGCATTGACACTGCTCCCGCAGTCGGTTGATCCAGACCTGGACGTCGCGCACCGAAAGCTTGTCAAGGCGCTTGGCACCAATGCCAGGAATGATGTACAGCCGGCTGAAGATTTCGTAGTTCGTAGCGGTCTTCGGGGCGAGAGATGGGCGGACAACATCAGCCAACCAGCCCTCCAAATAGCGGCCCAGAGTTGGCACCGAAGAGGCGACTGGCCCTCTTCGAGCGGCCTGATGAAGTGCGAGGTATTTCTCTCTTACTTCCTCCCGCGTCTTGCCGCTCACATACTTTCGCTGCCTTCGCCCTGTGCTCGTGGTTACCCAGACGTAGGCTCGGAACCCGTGTGGATACGGATAGATCGATCCCTCACCGCTTTGACGTCGAGTTGCCATTAGTCCCACGGGTCCTTGGCCTGGGATGCTCGGAGTTGGACGTAGTCTTCAACCCATTCCGGGAGCACCCGTCTCGATCGTCCATCCTTCAGCGATCGGAGATCGCCGGAGATAATCAGCATTCGAACCTTGGTCTCGCCACACCCCAGCAGGTTCGCGACTTGAGAAACCGTGTACCACTTGGGATCGAGGTCCCGCGGCTCTTGCGCACCAGGTTTGCGTGCATGGTTCCGGCTCACCGTCGAGGTCCTTCCGAAGCAGGTGCCTGCCGACGCATCGTTCGGCTTTGACCGGAACGCCCTAGAGCACGCGACGGTCCGGATCTTTTTTGTTGTGCCGATTCACTGGGATCCAGCGGCGCCGCTGCGGCGACTGCTCGGTTGCAGGCGGCGATGACGTCGTTGGTGAGGTTGACGAGTCCACGGCGAGCCGGTTCCGGCAGCGGGATGAGTTGGTTGGCTGCGATCTGCCGTGAGGTTTCCCATGTGATGCCGTCGTACGCCGTGACACCTTGCTCTCGTGCGATCTCGGCCTCTCCTTGGGCGCGAATGGCGATCACGCGGGCTGGACCGGTCAGTGTTGGATGTGTGGCCGCGACCTCACGCGCAACGTGCGCGATGTCGACGGCCCCGACCATGCTGAGATGGAGGCTTTTAAGCGTGCGCTTTAGATCGACGCGGTTAGCGATCTGGTCTGGCGTGGCCCATCCTGTTGAAGTGCATGCGGTTGCCGATATTGCTGCTCTGACCTCGCTGGCGGCGCGAGTCAGCGCTGGGTCCGGGGCGGTCTTCCGGGCTCGATAGCTCGCCCCACCGCTTGGCCAATCGGCTCCACGCGACCTGGGAAGCATCCAACGTCGCCGTCACTCGATCAACCATTTCCGGGTCGATTTCGCTCTTCTGTCCGGCCGCCTCGGTGACCACTGCGGTGGCGCTGGCAATAAGCGCCTGAACGCGCCCCATGCGAACCAGGTCCGCGGCATCTGGATCTGTGGCGAGCGTGCGGTGGGCTTGAATGTCCCACGTCGTCAACGCCGACTGCAGCCGTGCTGGTCGTGGGGTTTGTCGAACTTCGCGAAGAACGCTTGGAGTGACTGGGTGGGCCGCCACATATCCAGCGGCAAGCTGTTCGAAGACTTCGAAGCGGGATGCCATGGCCTCGGCTGCAGCGATCTCGCCGATCGTCGGTCGCGATCCGACGGGCCGGCGCCTTCTGGTGTCAACATGCAGTCGATCGCGCAGGTCGGTCGCATAGTCCCTTAGCACAACAGCGGTACCGTGGGCGCCCACATAGAGTGTGTGCATGACCCGGGCACGGGCAGCGGCAACATCCGCCCGCGCTTCCCCGCTGGTGGGCTGCACATCCCGGCCGTAACGCTCCACGAGCTCCCGAGCGCGCGACAGGTTACGGGCAATCTCGACCAGGCGCCGATCTTCAGGGCCGGGCCCGGGCCAATGGCCGGCCGCGCTGCGACCGATACTTTCCCCCAGCGCGCGGAGCCGCACCATCAGATCCGGTCCCGAGGGCGCAGCCAACGATATGGGCGGGAGCACGGCCCACAGTCCAGCTGCTGACTGAACGGCCTTGCTCCAGGTCCTCACCATCGCAGGGCCGTTAAGGGGGGTCACATCGAGGAGCGTGTCGCGGGCGAGTGCATCGCTATCCGCCAATAGCTCGCCTACCGTGCGTCTGTCAGGCGCCGGCACTGGTGTTCGCCTCCCAGACCAGCTCAGCGACCAGCGTCCTTAGGCCCAGCAGCCGGGACGGTGCACCTACGACACAGATCCGGGCGCAACAACTGCTCAGCCGACGCAAGAAGCTCAGCCGGGTCGTCCCCAACAGGGGTGGGCCCATCCAGCCGGGCACGGCGAGGCAACAGGCCCAATGCCTCATCCGCTGCTGCGTCGATCCCCAACGCGAGAAGTTGATGCACTGACCGGGGACCTGCTGCGTCGGCCTTTGTCCACGCCAGCTCGGCTGCGCGTCGAAGTAGGCGCGCGACGCCAGCCACCGTTTCAACCACTTCGGCGTCCATCTGCTCCATGTCCACTCGGCTGCCCTTCGCCTAGACGTTGTCCAATGAAGCCACAAGTGACGGCCGCGAGGTCGCAGGGCGAATCACCTGTGGAAACAACAGCTCTTTTGGGCCGTAAGTGCGTGCGAGAGAGTTGGCGGTCACCTTGTCGTTTCCGGGCCAAGCTCTCAACAGCTGTCGCCCAGAGAGACCTACCGACAAGTTCTAAGAACGCAGCCGTATGCCGAGGCTCGACTTACTCGCAGATGCCGTCTCGTCAGCAATTTTCGACAGGCGCGGCTCAGCAACGAAACCTTGGAGGGACAATCGTCCTCAATCAGATGGGCCAAGGCAGGCCATGTCCATCCGGTGAAAGATCGAGGCGAGGACGATCCCAGTCGCGGGCAATGTGATGAACCAGCCAACTATGCCGCCGGCGAGAGCTAGCCAGGTTAATGACATGGCAAAGCCGGTGAGGAGGGTGAGCATGGAGGCGCCGCTGGCGGCAAGTAGCCAGCGTGCCAGCCGGGCCCGCCTGGTTCCCTCGAAGACTCGCGAGCTGGCCAGGGCGGCGATTCCAAGGAACAGACCCCATCCGAGGACGTTCTGTGCCCAGGGAGCTGCCCGTAGGTCGGCAAAGCTGCGCACCGATGTGTCTCCCCAGCGGACAACTGTGAGCTGCAAGAAGTAGGCAGGTACGCTGACCGCTACCCAAAGTGAGCCGAACACTACGCCGATCAGGCTCCACATCCGCTTTCCCACCGGTGCCGTGAGGTGAACCGCAACAAGAACCCCGAGAAACGAGAGCGGGTTGATCAAACCGACCGCTACGGATGGGTAATCCACGCCGATTCCTCGTAGGACGGCAACCGTTTCGGTGATATCCAAGGTGATCACGGCGAGGGTAAAGATCACGGCACACGATAGCCCGAGCCGTCTGATCGGCAAGATCGCCGTCTGGTGATCACTCGTCATGATCACGAATTGCCAAGATCGTCCGAGTCTTGATCTTCACGAGCACGAGCGAGCCTCGAGTCGGGCAGCACCGATAGGCCTTGCACGGTTTCGCATATGCCGTCGAGGAAGGCCGTAACGTCTCCATAAGCCGTTGGGTCAGTGACAATCGTGATCACAAACACTCCCGAGCAAGAGAGCGCCCACGCTGAGCGGCAGATTCCCGGTCACCGGTACTAGTGGTGCCACGTAGGAGACTCGTCGACGGTCGAGCTGAAGCGGTCCGGTCGGACCACTAAGATTCGCCACGTACACATTCGCCAAGCGTTGAAAGCCGGCCAGGCGAGTGCCGAGCGTCATCAGCAGCCGGCTGCGAAGGAAGCCAGCACCCGAAAAGTCGACTGGCTCACGCTTCCATCGCCTGGTGTCGGCCGCGATGATCGCCAACCGGCGCTGCGGATGGACCTCACCGACCGGCAATCGCACGACCATCGCCGTCGTGGCGTTTTGAGTGCTGCCTGGGCCCGCCCCGCCGCCGATCGGGACCATGGCATGCAAGATCATTTCTCCGGTGATCCCACCACGCTCCGCCAAAAGACGGTGCAAGCCACCCGCGACGGCTGTGAGCAGGACGTCATTGATCGTCACATCAAAGGAGTGTGCAAGCCGCTTGACCAGATCGAGGTCGTAGCGCAGCACGGTGAATCCTCGCTCGCGCCCCACCCGGCGGTTCAGGCTCGTGCGCGGAGCTGGATGGCTGAGCATGGCACTCAACTGGCGCATCGAGCTCAAGAACCTGGTCAACACACGCCTGACGCCAGGTGCCGGGTCAGTAGGTTCAGCGGCTCGCGGTGGTGGGCCTTTCGTCGGCTGAGGCTGGAGTACGGGACGACTATCGCCGGGAACGTCCTTAGGCTCGAAGAGCTGGATCAGGGAATCGAGAGCCGCAGCTCCATCGGCGAGCGCGTGATGCAATTGAATGAGGATCGCCGTACGACCCCTCCGCGAGACCGTCCAACAGCCAAAGGCGCCATAAGGGGCTCGTGATGTCGAACGGTTCCAGCCAGAGCTTGGCGCAGGTGTCGAGCAGCACCCGTTCATCGCTCGGCGCCGATACCGTTACCACACCTATTTGTTTTTCAAGATCGAGATTCGGCATCGCAAGCCAGTAAGGCATGCGCGATCCGAAGAGCGGGCCGTGAACCACCTGAGTTGCGCGTGGGAATGCCTCGGTCCAGCGCTGGAGCCGCTTGAGCAGGAGCTCACGCGCTTCTGGGTCCCATCCGCTGGCTGCGTCCATGCCCTCCAAAACCACCACCGCTCCGATGTCTTGCGGCCACCCGGCACGTTCCTGCAGAAAGGGCGAGAGTTCGATCAGCGCGAGAGACTGACGACCACACCTGGATTGTTGGCGGGCTCCGCGCACGTCCCCAAAGCTATGTGCGGATCTCATGCCCTGCTCCCGGTACCAGCGGCACGCTGGTGATGCGTTTTCGGGACCGCACTCAACTTAACAAATGAATCGTGACCAATACTCGCCCGGCTTAGGACCATTGCCGCTGATTGGCATTTCCATTCTTCATTAGCTAAAAGAGGCAGGTCTATGGAGGCAAGAGATGGCTACCATTCCGGCGCAGTCAGATACCGGGACCGCGCGGCGCAGCGGGGCTCATCGCGAAATGTCCACGCGGTCGCTTGGAGCCTTCTTCGCAATCGCCTTCGGGCTCGCCTGGGGTCTTCTGGCAGTGATGATCTTCTTCACCGACCAGGTTGAGGAGGTCTTTGGCCCGGTGAGCGGCACGAATCCGCTCTTCATCTTGGCCGTGTACGCGCCCGGCATCGCAGCGGTGCTTTTGGTCTGGCGGCACTACGGCGCTAAAGGCTTTGGTGAGCTTCTTTAGTCGGATCACGCTGTGGCGCATGCCGCTGGGTTGGTGGGCCTTTCTGCTCATTGGCATACCGGCAGTCAAGTATCTGGGCGCTGCCATCAATGGCAGCATCGGCGAGCCGCTGCCCTTCTCGCCGTGGTACATGGTGTTGCCGACGTTGGTGATTACCTTATTCACTGGGCCGCTCGGAGAGGAATTCGGTTGGCGCGGCGTCGCGCTGCCGCTGCTGCAGGGTCGGTTCGCCCCACTCTGGGCTTCCCTGATCCTTGGAGTGATCTGGGGTCTGGCATTTGTTCTGGGTGGCACCCTGCAAAGCGCCTGGTCATTCGGTCCCTACGTGATAGGCGTGTTAGCGCTGGCCGTGATCGTCACTCCAATGTTCAATGCGGCTCGCGGCAGCATCCTCATTCCGATCCTGTTCCACCTCCAGATGAACCTACCGATCTGGCCGGAGGCGCAACCGTGGGAGAACTATCTGTTCGGCGCCGTTGCGGTGATCATCGTCATCGTCGAGCGCAAGTCCATGTTGCGC
>DATDKX010000543.1:0-23073 GCA_036519615.1 Propionibacteriaceae bacterium | reverse complement strand
TGACAGTGATGAGCTGCGACAATCTCGTTGCCAACGGGGCTCTACTCCAGTCATTGGTACGGCAATCTCTGGAAAGGACTGTGGCCGCGGCTGAGCAGGCGGAGCTGCTCGAGTGGTGCCACAGCCAGGTGGCTTTCCCAGGATCGATGGTTGATCGGATCGTTCCGCGGACGTCTGAGCAGCATCGCCAACTGGTTCGATCACGTACCGGCTTGATCGACGCCTGCCCAGTACCCGCTGAGCCCTTCTCCATGTGGGTGATGGAGAACAACTTTGCGACGGCCCGCCCTTGCTGGGATCGGGTTGGCGCCATCCTCAGCGACGACGTGCACAGTTTTGAGATCTTGAAGATCCGGTGGCTGAACGGCACGCATTCCTTGATCGCTTATCTTGGCATGTTGATCGGCGCTCGGACTATCGATGAAGCCGTCGGCGATCCAGACATCCGCAACGCGGTCGAGGCGTTCATGGACGAGATGGTGGAAACCCTGCAGACGCCGGCGGGAATCTCGCTCGAGGGCTATCGGGCCTCGCTGCTGCGCCGCTTTGGCAATTCCGCGACCGGGCATCGGACCAGCCAGGTCGGCACGGACGGCTCGTTGAAGGTGCCGGCCCGCGTTCCTGACCCTGTTGCTATCCGAGCGGAAAAGGGCATCCGCTCGCCTATCTCTGCGCTGCTCACCGCCACCTTCGTACGCGTTATGACCGATCCGTCCGCCACCGACGCGGCTGTCCGCGAAGGTCTGCGCGACCCGGCGCTAGAGATCCTGACATCGATCGGATCGCGATATTCGAGTGAGACGGACCGAGTCCGCGCTGTGCTGTTGGACTCGGGGATCTTCCCAGCCCGGCTAGCCGACCAAGAGACCTTCATCGCCGATTGCGCCGAGTTGGGTGAGACGTTGCGGCGCGGCGGCGTACGTGCCGCCATCCGATCAGCCTTAGAACAGGTGAGCTCCGGTTCATTCGGACAACCACGATCTGTGATCGGTAATGGAAGCCGCTGAGCCAGGCCGCGTGATCACCGCGGGCGAAACGATGGCGCTGGTCGTGCCGCCCAGCCCTGGCCGCCTCCGCCATGCCACCAGCCTCTCGCTATCTATTGGCGGCGCGGAAAGCAATGTTGCCATCGGCCTGGCCCGACTGGGAATTCCCGCCAGCTGGATCAGCGTGCTCGGAGACGACGAGCTTGGCGAGCTGGTCTTGCACCGACTGCGGGCCGAAGGCGTCGATACCAGCGGGGTAAGGCGAATCGCTGACCGGCCCACTGGGCTCTACCTTCGGGAGGAGGTCGCTGGGCGTTTGCGGGTGTACTACTACCGCAGCGGCTCAGCGGCTGCCACGCTGTCGCCCAATGCATTCGACCCGAGCATCCTGCAGGGAGCTGCCTTCCTTCATCTCACCGGGATTACTGGCGCGCTGTCGCAGGAATGCGCCGAGTTCCTGCCGTGGGCGGCGACGACCGCCCGAGACGCCGGCGTTCGAGTCAGCTATGACGTGAATTTCCGCAGCCGGCTCTGGGAACCGTCGGCGGCACAAGCCGCCACGGAAGCGCTGCTGCCATTGATCGACGTGCTGTTTGTCGGACACGACGAGGCAAACGCTCTTTGGGGTTGGGAAACTGACACCGCGCTGGAGCAGCTATCCAAGATCGGCCCAAGCGAGGTGATGCTCAAGCTCGGTGCAGACGGCTGCGCAGCGATGATCAACGGCGAGCAGCTGACCTCTCCGGGCTTTCCGGCCCGACAGCTCGACCCCATTGGAGCCGGTGATGCCTTCGACGCCGGCTATCTCGCCGCAACGTTGTGGGGCTGGGCACCTGAAAAGCGGCTACGCGCCGCCAACGCCATGGGCGCCTTCTGTGTCCAGAACCTCGGCGACTACGAGGGATTGCCGAGCCGAGGCGAACTTGACGGTTTTCTCGAACAAATTCCAGATCTCGGGAGATGATCATGACCTCCGAGCAGTCAGCCGGCCTTCTCGAGGGCGTTTATGTCGCCAACGTCACCCCGTTCCTGGACGATGATCGCTATTCCATCGATGCCCGCGTCTATGGTGCCCACGTGCGGTGGCTAGCTGATCATGGTGTAACCGGCATCGTTCCGTTCGGCACCAATGGGGAGGGTCCCTCAATCGCAGCTCGCGAGAAACGACCGCTGTTCGAGGCGCTGGCGGCAGCAGCCGAGAATCTACAGATCATCGCAACGGTGGCCGAGGCGAACTTGCCGGATACCCTCGATCAGCTCGCCTTTCTCGACGACCTCCCGGTACGCGCGGTGATGGTAATGCCGCCCTACTACTTCAAGCCCGTGGAGACCGAAGGCTTGAAGATCTTTTATGAGCGGGTGCTGGAGGCCACCCGGCACCCGCTGGTGCTCTATCACATTCCTAAGTACGCAATTCCTATTCCCACCGACCTCGTGATTTCGCTTCCGGTATGGGGCGTCAAGGACTCCGGCGGGGAACTGGGTTACGCCGACACACTCCACGCTGCAGGAAAGGGAGTGCTGGTAGGCACCGAGGATGATCTACCTGGCCGGTTGCCAACCGCGAATGGCTGCATCTCCGCCCTGGCCAATATCGTTCCTGAGCAGGTCGTGTCGCTGTACTCCCACATACGAGCCGGACGCGCGGAGGAAGCCGCCAAGCTGTCGGATCACCTGCTGAAAGTCCGGGAGATGACCAAGGAGTACGCCTCTCCGGGCATCCTGAAACGGGTTGCCGAAGAGCGCCACGGTCAACCGATGGGCACCGTACGACCGCCGCTGGTCCCGATTTCACCGTCTTTCGACGTGGTAACCGCTACCGCGCTCGCGCTTTCGGGCCCAGAAGGCTAGAGGACATCTACCAGCAATGAAAGTGCTCATTACTGACTCGGAGTATTCCTCCCTCGACATCGAGGCCGGCGTACTGGCTGCCGCGGGCCATGAGCTAGTCGTGGCCTCGTGCCGGACCGCGGAGGATGTCATCGAAGCCGGGGCCGGGGTTGCTGCGATGCTGGTGCAGTACGCACCGATCACCGCCGCCGTCTTCGAGGCGCTGCCGCAACTGAGATTAGTGAGCCGATACGGCGTTGGGGTTGACGTCGTGGACACCGAGGCCGCAGGCGAGCGCGGCGTATGGGTCTGCAATGTTCCGGACTACGGGACAACGGAGGTAGCGCTGCATGCGGTCGCCCTGCTGCTCGCGCTATTACGCAACCTTGCCGAACATGATCGCGAAGTACGCGCCGGGCACTGGGACTACCACCTTGGCGGTGAACTGCGCCGGTCCAGCTCTCTGACGCTCGGGGTGGTGGGATTGGGCCGCATCGGTCGGATGACAGCGGAGCGAGCGGCACCATGGTTCGGTGCTGTTGTTGGTTACGACCCATACCTGCCGGATTCGGCTTGGCCTGAAGGGTTTGAGCGCGTCGAGCTGCCGGAGGTCTTCACTCGCAGTTCCGCGGTGACTCTGCATCTGCCGTTGACCGACGAAACCCGTGAACTGGTCGGTTTTGACCTTCTCGAGCGCATGCCACCCGCGTCCTATCTGGTGAATACCTCTCGCGGCGGGCTAGTCGATCTTGATGCGCTGTTGGACGCACTGGAAAGCGGCCGGCTTGCCGGTGTTGCCCTCGACGTACTGCCCCAAGAACCACCGCCGAGCGATCACCCACTGCTGACTCATCCGCGGGCGTTGATCACGCCGCATGTGGCCTGGTACTCAGCCGAAGCAGAGGTCGAACTGCGGCGTAAGGCCGCTCAGAACATTGTTGACTGGGCACGAACGGGACGCCCCACATACGCGGTGGTCGAGGGCCGCTGAGGCAGATATGAAGATCACCCAGTTGACCACTTACGCAGTCCCGCCTCGTTGGCTGTTTCTCAAGATCGAAACCGACGAAGGAATTGTCGGCTGGGGTGAGCCTGTCGTAGAGGGGCGGGCAGCCACCGTCGCGAGCTGCGTCGAGGAGCTGTCTGACTATCTGGTCGGTTGCGACCCACGCAATATCGAGGATCTCTGGCAGGTGATGTATCGCGGCGGGTTCTATCGCGGCGGGCCGATCTTGATGAGCGCTATTGCGGGTATTGATCAAGCGTTGTGGGACATCAAGGGCAAGGCGTCCGGCATGTCGGTGGCGCAGCTGCTGGGCGGCCCGGTGCGAGATCGGATCAAGGTGTACTCGTGGATTGGTGGTGATCGGCCCGCTGAGACTGCAGTCGCCGCTCAGGCTGCTGCTGACCGTGGGTTCACCGCAATCAAAATGAACGCCACTGAGGAGCTGCAGATCATCGACACCTGGGATCGGGTCCAAGCTGCCCTTGATCGGGTGGCGGCTGTGCGGGATGCGGTACCAGGGCTAGGAATCGCCGTCGACTTTCACGGCCGAGTCCACAAGCCGATGGCCAAGGTGCTGCTGAAGGAGCTGGAGCCCTACCGGCTGATGTTCATCGAAGAGCCGGTGCTCTCCGAAAATCTTGACTCCTTCCTCGGGCCCATGATCAATACCGCAACGCCGATCGCGCTCGGTGAACGGCTCTACTCGCGATGGGACTTCAAGTCGATCTTGGCTAGTGGCGCCGCCGATATCATTCAGCCCGATCCGTCGCACTCTGGCGGGATTACTGAGACGCGCAAGATCGCCACGATGGCGGAGGCGTACGACGTCGCTGTCGCACTGCACTGTCCACTCGGCCCTATTGCACTCGCCACCTGCCTTCAGATCGACGGCTGTACGTACAACGCCTTCATCCAGGAGCAGAGCCTCGGTATCCACTACAACGTGGGCAATGATCTGCTCGACTATCTGACCGATCGGTCGGTATTCGACTATGCCGAGGGATTCGTCACGATTCCCACCGGCCCTGGCTTGGGCATCGAGATCAACGAGAACTACGTCGTAGAACGGGCCCAGCAGGGTCATCGGTGGCGCAACCCGCTCTGGCGGCACGCCGATGGATCCATCGCCGAATGGTGATGCGTCGACGATGATCAGACGTGCGGGCGAGCAGGAGGAGAAGCTGATGAACCAGCCGAGAACCTATCCCGAGGGCGTCACCTGCTGGGTAGACATCGAGGAGGCCGACGTCGAGGAGGCGGCCCGGTTCTACGGTGTTCTCTTCGGCTGGACGTTCGTCGAGGCTGCACCGAGGCGGCGCTACCTCATTGCTCAGCGCGGTGGCCAGGATGCAGCGGGGATCGGTCAGTCGCCTGCTGTGGATGACGTGGCGACACACCTCCCGCGCTGGAACACCTACATTTCAGTCCGTAACGTCACCCAGGCAGCGGACCACATCGTGGCGGCCGGTGGCCGCATCACAGAGTCGCCGTCGGATCTTGGCGGAGCCGCTCTTACGGCATCCTGTCTCGATCCAGAGGGAATCCCGTTCCGCTTGTGGCAGGCGCAAGAGCGGCAGGGCGCACAGATAGCCAACACTCCTGGCGCCTGGAACTTCAGTGACCTGTACACAACGGATCCGTCAGCGTCGATTGCGTTCTATTCCGGTGTGTTCGGCTGGTTATTCGACGATCTCGGCTTCGCGACCATGATCCGCCAACCCGGATATGGTGATCATCTTGCGAGGACGTCGGACCCGGGGATACACGAGAGACAGTCTGGCGACAAGGTGCCTCCTGGATTCGCCGATGCCTTCGGCTGGTTGGCTCTGGCACAGGAAGAGCAACCGCACTGGCATGTGACATTCACTGTCGCCGATCGCGACGACGCGGCAGCGGCGGCTGAGCAACTCGGCGCGATTGTCGCGTCCACCACGGATACTGAATGGACACGTGATGCGCAGATACGGGATCCGCAGGGCGCCGACTTCACAGTGAGCCAGTACGCGCCGCAGGGTTAGCAAACTAGCCACTCGCACTGGAGCTCCACAGCTTAAGCACTATATTGCTCAATTAAGCAGTATAGTGCTCAATTGAGTTGTATCCTTCTCGAGGACCTTTTATGGACTTAGCGAACCCAATGCAGTCGGTTATTCCGAGTGCTCATGGCGGGGTCCTAGCTGTGCTCGCGCGCACAGATCTCCCACTCAGTGGCCGCCGGATAGCCGAACTCACCCAGCCAAGGTTCAGCCAAAGAAGGGTGAACGATGTCCTCAGACACCTCGCCGATTCTGGCATCGTGCTGTGCGACAAGAGGCCACCCTCAAACTTCTACCGACTCAATCATGATCATGTCGCCGCTGAAGGCATTCTGCTGCTCGCTCGAATGTCCGCGACCCTGGTCGCACGTATTCGAGCTGAGCTTGGGAACTGGTCTATCCCGCCCCAGGCTGCCTGGCTCTTCGGTTCAGCGGCGCGCGGAGAAGGCACAGAGCAGAGTGATATCGATATCTTTCTGGTCTTGCCCGCCGGCGACCTCGACCCTGCGGCGGTTGACATCTGGGAACGCCAGACTGAAGTGCTGACGGACAAGATCATGGCCTGGTCAGGCAATCGATGCGAGGTAGTTGAGATGGAAGCTGCTGAGCTCAGTGCCGCTGTCGAACGTGATGATCTTCTCGTCCGCGACCTCCGCGACCAAGCGGTGATACTGGCCGGCCACGATCCTGGCGATCTGCTGCGCAAGGAGCTCCTGTCATGACTGTCTCAGAGGAGGCGCAACTGCACCTTGCCAAGGCGCGGGAGTTTCTTGAGGCAGCGGAGGCGAGCCGGGATCGAAAGCTGTACAACGCCGCGACGTCTGACGCGATCATCTCCGCGATCAACTCCAAGGATGCCATCTGCCTCGCACTGACCGGGCGTACCAGCAAGAGTGACAATCATGCAGATGCTGTGCCAGAACTGAAGCGAGCGGGTCCGGCGGGTGCCGATCTATCTCCGACACTTAACCGGCTCCTCAAGCTCAAAACGAAGTCTCAATACGCGCCTTTATCGGTCGCCCCATCGAGCGCCAACAAGGCGGTGGAGTGGGCGCAGCGAATGTTCACAGGTGCTCGAGATGTCGTTGCCGGCCGCTGAGATTCACCTCAAGGCCCCGAGTTTGATCCCGATCGAAGTCACCATTGGCTCGCTCCTCTTGGCGCACAGTCCCTAGATTTGTGTCAGCGCAATGAACAACCAATCACAGCCCAAGGTGGCAGTCATCGGTGGAGGCGTCATCGGCGTCTCCAGCGCGTACCACCTTGCCCGCCGTGGCGCCAAGGTCTGGCTCGTGACCGAAGGAAGCCTTGCGAGCGGCGCTTCTGGCCGATCCCTCTCATGGCTCAACGCGGCCGGCGTTCGGTCCGAGCACTACCACCGCTTCCGCATGATCGGCATCGATCGCTACCGGACGCTCTTGGCCCGGGAGCCGACACTCGGCTGGCTGCGATTCGACGGTGGCCTGAGGTGGGGTCCGCCTGAGGACGCGCAAAGTCTGCGCCGAATTCATGATCATGAGGTGGCTCACGGCTACGACAGCCAGCTGCTGACTCGAGATGAAATTGCGGCTCGGATACCGGGTGTTGATCCTGCCGCCATCCCTGGGTCAGGAGCGATCTGGAATCCGGGTGAGGGGTGGGTCGATCTACCCTCCTTGATCAACTATCTGGCCACGCAGCTGGTGAAGATGGATGGCGAAGTGATCACCAACGCCGGCAGAGCCTCCGTCAGCACCGAAGCCGGTCGCGTCACCAAGATCACGACGGAGAGCCACGACACAATCATGGTCGATGCAGCTCTGCTGGCAGCAGGCTCCATGACGCCTGAGATGGCTGCAGAGTTCGGTGTCGCTATCCCCGATGCCACGAATACGGCGCTATTGATCAAGACTTCCCCTGTGAAGACTGAGCTGCGAGCCGTGTTGAATACGCCACGGGTGTCGCTGCGACCTACCCCGAACGGTGGGCTAGCTGTGGACGCCGGCTGGACAGAGTCGCACATCGAAGTGCTTGCCGACGGCGCTTATCGGGTGCCGGCAGAGACGATCAATGAGCTGCTCGCCGAGGCGTCACCCGTGCTCGCTGGCACGCCGTCTCTTAGCGCTGCATACTACGGCGTTGGACCTAGGCCAATACCCGGTGATGGAGAACCTGTGCTCGGCCAACTCGGCGATGTTGAGGGCCTCTACGTGGCGTTCACCCATAGCGGCGCCACCCTGGCATTGATCGTCGGCGAGCTTCTCGGGTACGAGATGATCATTGGTGAGCCACATCCTCTGCTGGCGCCGTTTAGCGTTCGCCGATTCGCTCGATGATCATGTCACCGGCATTGGCCTGCGGGTGATCCAGACCGCGATCAACAGGTTCGGCACCCAGCACAGCCAGGCAATCCAGATGTACGCAGTTTCGAAGGAGAACGAGACCAGTCCGACACTGCTGAGCAAGGAGTAAAGAGGACTCAAGACGCGCAGCATCACCCCCGCGAAGATCAACGAGAAGCTGCGAATCATCCAGCGACGATGATCACCGATACGGCGAGCCAGCACCATGCGCAGCGCGGTCCAGGTCGTGAACAACATGCTCAAGCCCAGCAAGCCGAACGCCAGTGATGTTGTCCAGCCGGCGTAGGAGGTTGTTGCGAGGACCAAACCCGACATTCCCAGGCCGGTGCAGCTTGCGATGTAGATCACACCGAAGCAGCGGTGTAGGTGGAGAAACCGGCGCCTGATCTTGCCCACGAATTGGAGGGGGCCAACCGCCAGGGCAAGCATGCCGGAGAGCACATGGACGCCGAGCACGAACTCGCGCCGCATGTAGACCTCTCGTTGCTCGGGAAAGTACGTGTCCGGGTTGAACGCGAGATAGCGCGCTACAAAGGCAATGGTCGCCAGCGAAAGAATGGTCATGATCACCCATCCCGGTCTGGCCAGAATCCGAGCGAGACTGCGGCGCCGACCGGGAAGGACCGGAGCCGGGCGAGTAATGGTTTGATCAACAACGGTCATGTCGTGCCTCCGGGTGGTGAGGACAATGACGCTAGCTTTTGGCAAGCTCGCATACATCCGCCTCAAGGGGCATGTTCACTACGCCTTTTGGAGTAGGCCAATGAATAAGGAGGTAGCGCAATGGCCGCTGTGAACTTCTCGCTCGCCGGCGAGGTAGCACTGGTCACCGGAGCCGCGAGCGGTATCGGAAGAGCCATCGCGGAGGCGATAGCTGCCGGCGGTGCCTCCGTCGGATTGGTCGACCTGACTGAGCAAGCCAGCGCGGACACCGCTGAGGCGATTTCCGAAGCGGGTGGACGTTGTCTATCCATCGCTGCCGACGTAACTCAGCTGGCCCACCTGCGCGCTGCGGCAGAACAGACGGAGGCGGCCTTCGGACCACTGAGCCTTGCGGCGAATTCAGCGGGAATCGCCAACGCCGCCCCAGCCGAGGCCATGACACTTGATCAGTGGCAGCGGGTCTATGACGTCGATGTCACGGGCGTGTTCTTGAGCTGCCAAGCTGAGGCCGAGGCAATGCTGCGGCATGGCCGCGGCTCGATCGTCAACATCAGCTCGATGTCGGGCACGATCGTCAACCGCGGCCTCCAGCAGGTGCACTACAACAGCGCCAAGGCCGCGGTCAGCCACCTCACGCGCTCATTGGCCATGGAGTGGGTGGATCGCGGCGTACGCCTGAACGCCGTCAGCCCTGGCTACACCGCAACTCCCATGAATACCCGACCCGAGATGGTTCACCTGGTGGAAAAGTTTTCCCAGGAGGTACCGATGGGCCGGTACGCGGAGCCGGAGGAGATTGCTGGCCCCGTGGTATTTCTGCTGTCCGCGGCGGCTAGCTACTGCACGGGGGTCGACCTCCTGGTCGACGGTGGATTCACCTGCTGGTGACGAGCGCCGACGGGAAATGCGGCGGCCGCTGCGTACATCTCGAGTAGCGTTCAGCATGTGGCACTGAGCCCATCTGATAGGCATGTTGTACGCAGCGTGCGGCGTCTCTCGCCGCACCTGGAGTCGGAGGCAGCTCGGCGCGGCCAGCCCGTCCCTGAGATCCGCTTGCCGCAGACTTGGTAACTCCCTACAGACAACTCCGTTCATGCAAACCGAGGACGACCTGCGGACGCACCTGCGGCGGCGGCTCAGTGCCGCGGTGCGGAACCGCGATCGCATCGCAGCGAGTGCGCTGCGAGACGCGATCGCTGCACTTGACAACGCGGAGGCGGTCGAACCCCAGCAGGACGTTCCGGCTCAGGTTAGTGAACACGTCGCCGGTGGAGTGGTTGGCCTTGGAGCGGCCGAGGTCGAACGTCGAATTCTTGATCCCGAATCACAGCGCTCGACCGTCAGAGCGGAGATCGAGGCCAGGCTGGCAGCCGCCACCACGTATGAGGAGCATGGGCAAAGCGCCCGCGCCGATGAGCTTCGGCTGGGCGCCGATGCATTGCTCGCAGTGCTTGAGAGCAGGAGCGAAGCCGACTGACAGGGCCTGCTCGCCGTACGTCTGCTCGCCGTACGTCTTCGCGCTTGTGATCGCAAACGACCCCTCGGAGCCACCAGAGGGGGCCGCCTCGGCGCTTGTGATCAAAGACGTACCTCGGGAGCCAGGAGTCACCGCTCGGATGCGCGGAAGATGTCCGACACTTGGACATTGATCCGAATTTGCAGGCGGCACAACCGATTGCGTTTCGGCCGAGTCCGTGAAAGGGCCTTGAAGCCACTATGTGCCCTGTCGGAGACTGGGTCGCCATGAGCGGGACATCGGCAGCGGACACCTTTCTCCACGGCGCGGACGTATACGACCGGCACATCGGCCGCTACGGCCGCGAACTCGCACAGGAGTTGATCAAGTTCGCAGATGTGCGCTTCGGCCAGCAGGTCCTCGACGTAGGCTGCGGGCCGGGCGCCCTGACCTGGCAATTGGCCATAGTGGTCGGCGCCGAGCAGGTCGCCGCAATCGATCCGTCACCCTCTTTCGTGCAGGCGTGCCAAGACCGGCTGCCCGGCGTACGGGCTCAGGTGGCCGTTGCCGAGGCGCTGCCGTTCGGGGATGGAGTCTTCGACCGAACGCTCGCCCAGCTGGTGGTGAATTTCATGACCGATGCCGAGGCCGGCCTACGCGAGATGCGCCGCGTGACCAAGAGCGGCGGCATCGTCGCGGCCGCGGTCTGGGACTACGCCGGCCAAATGACATTGCTACGCCGCTTCTGGGATTCGGTGACGGAGCTTGACCCCTCCGCAGCCGACCTGGACGAGGGCCGCTCCATGCGGTACTGCACGCCCGAGGAACTCGAGGTGCTCTGGACGGGTGCCGGCCTGGACCAAGTCGGAATCTCTGAGGTCGTTGTCACCGCCGGTTACGAGGGATTCGAGGATCTGTGGGAGCCGCTCGAATTCGGGGTCGCTCCGTCAGGCGCGTACGTGGCGTCGCTGCAGCCCGACCGACGAGCGAAACTCAAGGCTGACTTCCAGCAACGTCTCGGCGCCGGAAACAAGCCGTTCAGGCTTGGCGCGCGAGCGTGGCTTGCAACGGGACGGGCTCCCTGACCCTCGGAACATGCGCCCTCAACCGGTCGATGGGCGCGCATTTCGAGAGAACGGCATGTCGATGGCATTCAGCGCGGCAGAGGTGGCCGGCAGGCAAGCACCTCAGCTCGCCCGCGGAGTGCCAGCGGTCCGAATGAGTTCGGCGCCACGGCCGTGTTGCCTGCCCGCAAGCGGGGAGCTTGCCCGCCTGCAAGATCGGCTTCGCCACTGAGAAGAACCACCACGGCGAAGCCCGGTTCAAGTGTCGCCTCACCGTCCAACGCAATACGCTCCAGCCGGAAGTACTGGTCTGCAGCTTGCGGCATCACGGAGGGCCCGAACCGGGCCGGGCGCACCAGCTGACGGATCTCTTCGGTGCTACGGCCCCGAAATTCGACCGCCTGCAATGCTAGATCGAATCCCAGCCCAAGATGTCCGTCCCGCTCGCCGTCCAATTCGAAGCCTTGCCACTCCAGCAAGATCGAGAGGTCCTCCGGCTCTTGCAGTTCTACCAAGAACAGACCTTCACCGGGCGCGTGCAGCACACCCGGTGGCACGTAAACAATGTCACCGGGATGTACCTCGATTCGGTGGAGCAGCCTGCGCATCATGTCGACGTCTTGCATCATGATCAGCGGCATGAGGTCATCCAAGATCACATCTTGCTTGAGACCCAGGTAGACCTCACCGCCGTCCAGGATGAACCACGCCTCCGCTTTGCCATGAGCTCTGCCGAGGTGCCGAGACGCGAACGACCCAGCCGGATGAGCATGGACGGGTAGCCGCTGGCCGGCATCCAACAGCTTGACGAGCAGACAGGTGTCGGCCCCGAAGCGGTCCACGTGCGCAGCGCCCAGCCAGGCTTCGGGCTGCTCCTCGATCGCGGCCTTCAAGGATCGACCATCAGGAAGGCACTCAGCCCGAGTAACTCCTCACCGGCAAGCGTCGTGGTTGAGGCAACCCAATCCTCCGGCTCCCGCTCGCCAGTGGGCGGCTCCCCGCGGAACTCGGTGATTTTCCGGCCACCGCGGTAGAACCTGTCCGGCGGACGATTGGACGGAAGCAGGATTAGGTCCACGAAGCTGTTCTCCTAAGCGTGAGTGCGGCCAGGAAACCCCAACAAAAGAATCGCCGGAGACCGATGGTGGTGGACAGCGCACCATCGAGATTAAAGCCGGGTACGCAGCGTATGACTGAACCCATCCGCGCCTCGAACGCCGCGGAGAACGCCAGAGCCTCCGGACCGCCGGGCAAGGCAAGTTCATGCTCCTGATCGGTGTAGTCGTCGCCGTAGCAGTAACGAGTGGAGGCGACCGCGATGCCCTCGCTGAGTGCCTCGGCGCACTCGCCGACTACGCGTCGACCAAGCAGCAGCTGGTATCGGCTCTGGAATCTGGTGGTCTCTCCAGACATGTCTTCTCCTTTGCCTCCAGACAACCTTGATCAACTTCGACGACTGGACCGGGCCGCTCCGTTCGGAAAGCGGCGGCGTCGAAGGTACGGATCACGCCTGCGATCAGTCGGGCGCACTAACTTCCTGGCTGAGTGTCGCTGAGCATTCGCCATTGGTGCTCCACCTCGCGGCCTGTAATGCAAGCTCTGACTGGTTGCACGACATAGTTGGCATCTGTACCGAGGCATAGTCGACACCTCAGCTGATCTTGGAAGTGCGTCATGCCGCTCGCCCGGCTCGTGATCACTGCTGTCACCGCGGAGGCACGCGATTATTGGCGGGTCTACGCCTCCGTTTCACCGGCGGCCGCAACGGCGCGTTTGACGCGTGCGCGTGGGGGTAAGTTCAGTTGTCTGCGGCGGCGCATGGTCGCGACTTTCTGTTTGGATTCACTCCTGGAGGACGTATGAGCGAAAACCCGAATCCCGCACCGGCAGCGACCCCACCGCCCGAGACCGCTCCCACAGAGCCTCCGGCGAGCAGCGCTCCCAGCACCGAGTGGCCCGTGATGGAAGAGGGTACGCCGTCAGCGGCCGCGGCATCCAGCCCACCGGCTTCAGACACATCCCCCGCGGTCGATCAATCGAGCATGGCGGCGCCCAGAGGGCTAAGTTATGCCGTCGACATCGTGTTCTGCATAGATGTGACGGGGAGCATGACGCCGATCATCGACCAGGTGAAGGCCAATGCACTTCGCTTCTACGATGACGTTCAGTCGAATCTGACGGCCAAAGGCAAGAACGTTGATCAGCTTCGGGTGCGAGTTATCGGCTTCCGCGACTTTGCGGTCGACGGTGCGGCCGCCCTGGACGAGTCACCGTTCTTCACTCTGCCGGATGACCGGGCTGACTTCTCCGCGTTCGTCAACGGTCTGGTAGCCGAAGGCGGTGGCGACGCTCCGGAGTCCGGTCTGGAGGCGGTGGCCCTTGCGATCGACTCGCCCTGGACGACGGCCGGCGATCGCCGTCGGCAGGTGATCGTCGTGTGGACCGACCAGCCCGCTCAACCGCTCGACCCTTCGGTCCTGCCTCCCGACATCGCCTCACGCGTGCCTGTCGATTTCAGCGCTTTGACTGACGCCTGGGAGGACGAGCAGGGCCGAATGGGCTCTAGTTCCAAGCGACTCATCCTGTTCGCACCTGACGGCCCGGGCTGGAGTGACATGTCGGGTGTCTGGGAGAACGTGGTTCACAATCCCTCCCAGGCAGGCGGTGGCCTGTCTGAGGTCGATTATGGAACGATTATCGACTCGATCGGCAACTCGGTGTGAACGAAAGCCCTCGTGCCTGGCCGGGGGCGCCTTCCTCGGCGGCGCTGGGACCGACCATCTCCTTCGCGTTCAATCTCGGCAAGATCCCGGATCAGGGCGAGGACTCTGACCCGATCCTGCGGGATGGGCCCGATCTGGGGCTGTTGGGGGTTTTTGATGGCATGGGTGGAGCGGGTGGCACCGTGTACGAGACGCCGGAGGGGCGGCGGACCGGGGCATACCTGGGCTCACGCATCGCTCGAGACGTCGTCGAACAGCGGATGCTGGACCTGCTTGAGCCTGACTGGCATCTCAACGGCAAGGCTGCCGCCAGGAACCTTGAGCATTCGGTTCAGCAGGCGCTGAAGCAGCGGCTGCAAGAACTCAACCCGGCGCCCAGCGGCTTGCGCTCCCGCCTGATACGTGCGCTTCCCACCACTATGGCGCTCGTGGCACTGCAACGCGCCCAGCCGGGCGGTCCGACTTGGGCCGGTCATGTCTTCTGGGCGGGCGACTCGCGAGTTTACGTCTTCGAGGCCCGGGGGGCGAGCCAGCTCAGCACTGATGATCTCCGGGACCCGGGCGATGCCCTGGCCAACCTCCGTCGGGATTCCGTGGTGAGCAATGCGTTGTCTGCTGATACCGAGTTCCACATCAATTACCGTCGCGTGGAGTTGCACTCGCCGTTTCTGGTGGTGTGCGCCACCGATGGCTGCTTCGGATATGTACGTACGCCCATGCATTTCGAGTATCTGGTGCTGAGCCACTTGCTGGAGGCGCGCAGTACCGAAGCGTGGTCGTCAGCGTTGCAGGCCGAGATCGCGGCCGTCACGGGTGACGATGCGGCCATGTCGACGCTCGGGGTTGGCGCGGACCTTAAGGAGTTTCAGAAGCTGTTTGCCCCACGGGTCGCCGAGCTCGTATCCGACTTCATTGAGCCGCTCGATGAGCTGAGTGACGCTGTCACCCGGGCCGAGCATGAACTTCGGGCACTGCAGTCGCGCCAGCTCGATGAGATGACGGAAAGGTGGAACCAGTACAAGTCGGAGTATGAGCATTATCTACGACCCGAGGGCCTGATGGAGGACGAGTCCATGGCCGGCGAAGAGATGGAACAGGAGGAGACAGCCGCTCCCGACGACAGCTCCAATGCCGTCGAGGCGTCAGACAGCGAACCGACGGTCTCTAGCGCCGCGGTAGACAACGAAGAGTCCCAACCGGCCGAAGGCGCCGGCCCAATGGACGAGCCCTCCCTGGAACGCACGGAGGAAACGTCGTCATGAAGGCCGGCGATGTCATCAACGGTTACAGGATCCTCGAGGACTTCAAGGTCGTAGGTGCTGGTCTGAGCAAGTGGACTTTCGCCGAGCGGGGCGGGCGGCAGTACTTCATCAAAGAGTTCTTGAGCCCGACCTATCCCGAAGACGATGCCCCCGGCAGCGAGAAAATCAAGGCGAAAAAGCGCGCCCGGTGTGCCGCGTTCGAGGCACATCACCGAGGCGTCCAACGCGCACTGGCTCCGCTGTCTGCGTACGGTGGAAACCTCATCGTCACGCTGGACTTCTTTCGTTGGGGTGCCAAGTACTACAAGGTGACCGAGAAGGTCGACGCCGAGGGCCTGAGTAGCGCCGACATTGCGGCACTCGGCTTACGTGCTCAGCTCGTCTTGATGAAGACCGTGGCGCACAGCCTGAAAATCCTTCATGACCTCAAGATTGTCCATGGCGACCTCAAGCCGAGCAACGTATTGATCAAGCGGACCGAGCTGGGTTACACCACGAAGCTGATCGACTTCGATAACGCCTACATCGCTGGCAGGCCGCCGCCGCCCGAAGAAATCGTCGGCACGATCAACTATTACTCCCCCGAGTTGCTCGGCTACATCCAAGAGGCTGGGGTTCCTGCGAGCGAGCTTGGGGTTGCCTCCGACATCTTCACCCTCGGCCTGATTTATACCGAGTACCTGACCGGAGCGCCGCCGCCCTTCGACGTTGCCAGATATCACGAACCGGCGGTGGCAGTCAGGAACCGCGAAACGCTGCGCATCCCTCGTCGCGAAATCCCCACCCAACTCGCCGACCTTATTGATCTCATGCTGGCGCCGGAACCGGTCCAACGGCCCACCATTGGTCACGTCCACGCCACCTTGATGAGCATGCGGCCCGTGACGCAGGACGAGGTCGCACCGCCGCCGTCCGGCGCCCTTCGGGGTAGGGGCCTTCGCGCCTCACCTCAAAGATCGCCGGCTACTGAGTCAGGCATTGCGGGTCGTCTGGTCGGAAAGCTCGTCCGAAAACGCAATAATCCACCTCCAGGATGAGCGCAATCTGGCGATGCCCTGTCTGTGAAGGGGTCAACCGCGGCGGCAGGACGTGCGCAGCGTGCGGTGCCGTGATGCCGTACGGGGAACCACTCCGGGCCGCGGTCAGGACACGGCTTCCGGGCGCCACCAAGCCGGTACCGGCACCAGTGCCGCCGACTCCACCTCGACGCGAGCTACAGGAATTGCCAACCCCTGAGGAGATGAGCCGAGTCGACCCTGACCACCTGCTGACGTCGCCGAGTGATTTCAAGGTGACTCCCCTGCCCGGCGGATGCCTGGTCTCCTTCGTCCCGCGTCAGTACCGGCAACGGTCCTGGGAGTGGGAGTAGTGGGCATGAGCTAGCGCCAAGATCACCATCGGGCGGGCGTCGCGACGGTCACGATCTTGGACCGCCGCGCATTGGCGTTCCGATCACCGCAGGTGTAAGGACCAGCCGGCCAGCCCCGGTCTGGACGAAATCTCCTCGGAATTGCAGGCGACTTGGGCAATCAACAAGCCAAGCCGGCATCACGCCGAAGGGTGGAAAATCGGGTCGTCCCCATCGCATCGTCTAGCGTCTAGTACGCGCTCCACCGAGGTGAGTGGAGACCGGAAAGGTCGAAATGAGCACACCGGCAGCCGAGGACGTCGTCGCCGCCGAGCTGGTCGCTGCCCGAAGAGAGGGGCGGAGCCTGACCGGGTTCCCGGGCGTTATCCCCGCCAGCATGGCCGAGGCCTACCAGATCCAGGAGCTGGCAATATCGCGATGGCACGACTCGCTGGTCGGCTGGAAGATTGGCTATATCCCGGCGGACCGGCGTGCGCCCGGCGATCCGGACCGACTGGTCGGCCCAATCTGGCGTCAGCAATATCACCTTAGTGAGGAGCACGTCTCCGCAGCCGAGGTCGGTATCTTCGTGACAGGGTTCGCGGCCGTGGAAGCAGAGCTGATCATTCAGCTCGGTCAGGATCTGCCTGCCCGCGACGGGGGCGGCTGGACCGCCCAGGCGGCGTCGGACCTGGAGCAGCATCTGCTGGTGGGCGTGGAGGTGGCCAGCAGCCCGATCCCTGAAATCAATTCGCTCGGCCCGACAGCGATCGCCGCCGACTTCGGCAACAACAACGGTCTAGTGCTCGGCTCGGTCCTTGCGGACCAGCCTGGTGGAGCTCCGGTCCAGCTTGCTTGTTACGTCGACGGGCAACTCCAGGGAGAAGGATCTGCCGAGAACCTGCCAGGTGGGATTCATCATGGTCTGGCCACTGCCCTGAATATCCTCGCCAGCCGAGGTCGACCGGTCCGAGCAGGCACGGTCTTCGCCACAGGCGCCATCACCGGGATACATCCGATCGGGCCGGGGCAGCATTGCCGCGTCGAAGTGCGGGATGGACCGTCAGTTGAACTTCAGACCGTCGACGCCCGCACGTTGTTGCACCGCTGAACCTCCGTGGTGAGCGCTGTGAAACTTGCCCGGCGGCGTTAGGCAAGACGGTCGGCGTCGAGCGTTCCTACGTGAGGCGACGACAAGCCAGCGCGTGCCGCATGACTACTGGGCCGCCGGGCTCTGCGGATGTCCACCGAAGAACGCGGTTTCGACGGCCGACGGCCAAATGCAAAGTAGCCGCCCGCCTTCTGGACCGGTTCGGAACCCGTGGACGGCGCTAGGCGGAATGAAGACGAGTGTGCCTGGTCCAACTCCCTCTGCGGGAGCGGTGCCGGTGTAGAAGGTGTCGCTACCTTCAAGGACGTAAAGGCTTCTGCCTCATCATGCGTGTGCGGTGGGTTGTCGAAGCCAGGGTCCTGCCACGCCTCCCCGATCGCGCAATGACCGCCGGTCTCGGTTCGGGATGCTTTGCGCGTGATACGTTGGCGACCCATTTGGGAGGATAATGCTTTCTCCCTCGGCAGGCCCGCGCAGGACTACCTTGGGTCCCTCTCGTTCAGGCATTCACGGTCTCCTCATCGCGGACAGGGTTGGCAAGTCACCCCAGGCATCGTTCTGGTCCGCTGCAAACGTAGCCTCATCGACGGCTCCGTGGCTTTTCCGGACAGGGACGGTCTTCGTGCCGAAGCAGGCCCGGCAGACGCAGGGATACGGACGAGAGCGGGTGTGATGATCTTTGATCGGGCGGCTCGTCCACCCATGGCCTCGGTGGCCTGGGGTTACTGGATGAAGGCGCGTAGAGAGGCGGCGAGCTGGACGGGCTTCTCAGGTACCGAGTGACCGCGCGCGGGGTATACATACCTCCTCGGTGACGTCCACCGCGAACTGACATACCGGCGGGTACGTCGGCCGCCCCGCCCGTTGGCCGTGAACTCTCGCCTGTCAGCGGTGAATGTTGTCCAGGTGCAGCATCTGCTTCAGCACGTGGTCGAGCTCGCCGTCGTCGAAGATCGACTTCCAGTCATCCTTAATGATCTTGTTGCGGCCGTAGTCCATGGCGATCAGGCAGGCGTCGGAGAACGGGTTGTCACCGCGTAGTCCGTTGGCGAGGGCGACCTGGATGTGGCCGAACAGCATGGCGCGAGCCGCTGCCTCGGGGACGCCGACGGTGTCTACCGTCTCGCGGAGCGCCTCGTTCAGCAGGTCGCCGATCATGCAGGCAACGACCTCGACCAAGGTGGGCTCGAGGTAGGCCAGCTGCTTGACCGTCACCCAATGCACGTCGATCACCGGCGCGTACATGAGCCGGATCACCTTCTCGGCGATCGTGATCTTCTCCTGGTTGACGGACTGGAGGGCAGCGACGACGTCTTGGGCAGCGGCGATGCCGCCAAAGGTGTCATTCAGCTCCGCTTCGGTCTTGCGCTGCAAGAACACCGAGGGGTGGCATGGGTGTGCTACGGCGTACTCGACATCACCCCGCTGGTGCAGCAGATTGGCGTAGGCGGCGGCCGGGTCCAAGGTGAGCAATAGCGTGCCCGGCTTCAGCTGCGGGACGACCTCGGCCGAGACCGGGCCGAGCGCGATGTCGGGCACGGCGAGGATGACGACGTGGGCATCGGCGACCGCGGTTGGTGTGTCGGTGACCTCACGGCGGGCGTCGCGGATGCGCTGCTGCCCGGCAGCCGAGTTCTCGCTGTAGTACACAGCGTGGGTGCTGCGCTGCAGATTGTCCGACACGCGCATGCCCATCTTGCCGCCGGCGCCGATCACCGCGATGGTCAATTGGCCGGTGGGAGTGGGGCTGGCGGTCATGCTTGCTTGCTCCTTAGGTAGTCCAAATCGTGGAGGGTCCACTGGTCTTCGGTGTTGACAGTGGTGACGCTGTCCCCTTGCCAGGGCAGCCAGTGCTCGACCACCTCGCTGATCTCCCGCCGGTCGGGTTGCACGGTCTGGGTCAGGTGGTCGTAATCGAGCAGTCCGTCGCCGAGCGGCGCGCCGATGAGGGAGAAGCCGACCCAGCCGGCTTGTCGGGTGAAGGCGAAGTCTTTGACGTGGACGTTGGCCACCCGCGGAGCGGTGAGCTCAATCGTGTCGCGCGGGAGCTCAAGTGCCGCAACACAGTTCGCCGGGTCGAGGCAGATGCCGAGGTTAGGTGAGTCGACGGCGTCGACGATGCCGACCAAGTCACGTACCGGCACCTGCTCGTAGGTTTCCAATGCGAGCGTGACGCCGGCCTGCTCGTATGCGGGCGTGCTCTGCCCAAGCATCCGCACCGCTTCCTCCGGCGTGAGGCGGTGATCGGCGGTGTTGACCATGCTGCGCACCAGCCGGGCGCCGAGCAGCTTGGCGATGTGCAAGTAGTGAGACAGGTGGCTTGGGGTGACGCCTCGGGTGCCGAGCTCCAGCGTCACGGCGCAGGACTCGGCGTGACGCCGCAGCTTGGAGAGCGCGGCGTCGTCGTAGCCGTCAATTGCGGGGTAGTCGCAGATCTGGAACAGCCTGACGTCCCACCCTGCTGTCTTCTCGATCATGTCGGTCAGCGACAACGGCGAGGTGGCGGTGTCGTGCCACTGCCAGAAGAAGGCGTAGGTGCTCAGCGCGATCGTCATGACGCCACCCTTTTGAGCTGGATGGCGATGGCCTCGTCGAGGACGGTAGCGAAGGCCTTGGGGTCGTGGGCGAAGCGCCCCAGAAACAAACCATCGACGCCGTCCGCGAGCCGGGTGAGAAGGCCGGGGCCGGCGCTGCCGCCATAGATGACAGACGAGCCAGGCGCCAGCTGGGAGACGGCTCGACGGAGCCCCGCGACCACGGCCTTGATGTGCTCGTCGGGGGCGGGTTCAGCGGCGCCAATGGCCCAATGCGGCTCGTACGCGACAACGACCCGGCCGCCCGGCGTGATGGGCTGAACGCCCCCGAGCGCGTGCCGAAGCTGACGTACTGATTCTTCGACGGCACCATCAATGTCGAGGCGAGTTGGCTCGCCGAGGCATAGTACCGGGACCAGCTTGTGCCGCAGGGCGGCCGCGGTCTTGGCCGCGACGACCTTCTCGGTCTCGCCGAATTGTCGGCGACGTTCCGCGTGTCCGACCTCGGCATAGTGGCAGCCGGCGTCGGCCAGCATTGCTCCGGTGACCTCGCCGGTCTGGTTGCCGGCATCGTCTGCGGCAATGTCTTGGCCGCCGACCCCAACACCGGAGCCGGTGAGGATGTCGCGGACCGGGGCCAGTGCCGGGAATGCAGGCAGGACGAACAACTCGATGCTCGAATTCGACCGCGACCGGGCGATCTCGGCAACGGCCGAGGCCCATCGAAGGGTGTCCCGGTAGCCGAGATAGGCCTTCAGGCTGACCCCGATGGTGATCCTCATCGTCGGTCCTGCGTCCGGTCCTTGCGACGGTGGGACACAAACCCCTCCGTGGCCTCCTCCGCGAACCCTGCGGGATGGTTATAGAGGCGAGACATCGTTGACTCCTATCAGCAGGCTGTCCAGACAGCTGGCCTTGCGATGCCGTCATCAGGCGCTTTACACCACAATGGCAATCCTCCTCAAATTATCAACCGGTTGACCAGTTTTGGTCAACCGGTTCCCCGGATGATGCCCTAGGGTGGGAAAGTGCCCGTACACTCCCAGCCTGCCGCCAGCCCCACTGCCGACCAGCTCAGCGGCGCGCTGGGGGGCAGCATCGACGCCGTTAGCGCCGTCTCCGAGGTCACGCGCCGCCTGCTGACCTACTTCACCAGCGATGCCATCCAACCCGGCGACAGACTCCCGCCCGAACGCCAACTCGCTCTGACTCTGGGCATCGGCCGATCGGCGGTCCGCGAGGCGCTCGCTGCTTTAGAGATTCTCGGCGTCGTCACCGTACGCCCCGGATCCGGCACCTACCTGCGGGGCAAAGCCTCCGAACTGCTCCCCCAGACCCTGTCCTGGGGAATGCTGATCGGCACCCCGCAGACGCACGACCTCATCGGAGTCCGACACGGGCTGGAGGTGCAGGCTGCCCGACTCGCCGCGGTGCTGGGCTCGCCGGAGGCCATCGCCGAAATCGGGCGCCACCTCGAGACGATGGCCGACACCATCGAGGACTACAAGGCGTTCGTCGCGGCCGACATGCGATTCCACCAGGCCGTCGCAGCCGCCGCCCAGAACACGCTGCTTGCCGACTTGTTGCAAACGGTGCGATCGCTGCTCAGGGTTTGGGTGGAGCGAGCCCTCAACAACGCTGATCAAGCCCACCGCACCCTCGCAGAGCACCAGGCCGTGTACGACGCACTCATAGCCGGCAACCGCGACCAGGCAGCCGCGGCCATGAACACCCACATGGACAGCGCGGCCGAACGACTGACCGGCTTTCTCGCCGAGAGCTGAGCAGCAACAGCTCGCCGACCTGAAATGAACCGCCATCAGCACAGTTGGTCAACCGGTTGATAGAAATGTCGACTAGCGATATGTTACGTAAACCGGTCAACCGGTTGACGTCGTGAGCACTCGTTTCCCTTTTCAGAGCCGTTAGCTGGTGAGCCGGGTGTGGATCGTCCGGACGCCGCGTAGGTGGAGGATCGCGTGCGAGCACCGATTCCGAAGAGGACGCCTGCCCGACTCAGGCCACGAACGCCGCAGAAAGGGCAAGGATGACCTACGTCTCACCGTCCACAGAGCGTGTGATCAAGGCCGTTCTGTTTGACACGTTCGGCAGCGTGGTGGACTGGCGCTCTGGAGTGGCCCGCGACGTCGCCGCCTTCGCCAGGCGTCATCGGATCGACTTTGACGCCATAGCGTTCGCCGACGCATGGCGGGCGAAGTACGAGCCGTCGATGCAGCCGGTCCGCAACGGGAGCCGAGAGTTCGTGCCGCTGGATCAGCTGCACCTGGAGAACCTCCACGCAACCCTTCCGGAGTTCGGCTTGGACGCGGCCGACTTCGACGACGGCGACCTCGCCGACCTCAACGCGGCGTGGGAGCGGTTGGACCCATGGGAGGACAGCGTCGCCGGCCTGGCCGAGCTCGGCCGACACGTGATCGTCGGACCACTGTCGAACGCCAACCTTGCCCTGCTACTGCGGATGGCGCTGCGGGCGAAACTGCCCTGGACCGTGATCGTCGGTTCTGACGCGACCCGGGCCTACAAGCCGACCATGGAGGCGTATCAGAACATGGCGTGGATCCTACGGCTGGATCCAGGCGAGGTCATGCTCGCGGCGGCCCACAACCGCGATCTCACCTTTGCCCAACGGGCAGGACTTGGCACGGCATTCATCCCGCGGCCGACCGAGCTCGGCGCAGGCCAGACGCAGGA
>DATDKX010000542.1:0-6868 GCA_036519615.1 Propionibacteriaceae bacterium | reverse complement strand
GGCTCGCACTCTTACGGACCGACCCCGACGTCGTATATCCCAACGGCGACAGGTGCCAGTTCGTCGCAATGTGCTTCCGATGCCGCTACCTATCTGGTGAGGCCCAGGTGGGAGATGAGGAGTCCACCGAGGTCGCCTGGTTTCCCGCCGATGAACTACCCGATGAGCTCACCGACATCCAAATACGCCGCATCCGCTGCGCCTTGGAAGATCGAGACGATTGCGTTTTTGATCTTTAGACCGACGCCATGAGTCACAACGATCGCCGACATGGCTCAGGTCTCGCGGACACCAGGGGTAACAAACGGCGGCTTGGTGATCACAAAAGATTCCTGACGGTTCCTAATGTCCACCGTCACCACGTCATCGTTGTTCAGACCGGCCTCGATCAATGCCAGCGCGATGCCGATCTTGAGCGTCGGCGAGAAAGTCCCTGATGTGACTGTGCCAACCTCGCGACCATCGGGGGCGCGCACGATCATTCCCGGCCGCGGAATTCCACGGCCGACGGCTCGCAAGCCTCGCAGCAGGCGCTTCGGGCCGGCCCGTTTCTCGGCGCGAAGGGCGTCAGCTCCAAAGAAGGTTTCCTTCTCCCAGCCCACTGCCCAGCCGAGCCGGGCCTGCACGGGAGTGATTGTTGGTGAAATGTCTTGACCGTGCAATGGATAGCCCATCTCGGTGCGCAGCGTGTCCCGTGCGCCTAGCCCCGCGGGCTGCAACCCATAGGGCTCACCTGCGGCTAGCACCGCGTCCCACACTCCGACGGCAGCGTCGACCGGAAACACCAGCTCATAGCCGCGTTCCCCCGTATAGCCAGTTCGGCAGACAGTCACCGGCGTCTCCTCGTAACGAGCGCCGACAAATGTCATGTAGTCGTGGCCCGTCGGTAAGCCGATGGCCGACAGCACTTCGTCCGACAAGGTGCCCTGAACGGCCAGCACAGCGAAGTCGCGATGCCGGTTGGTCACCGTGACATCGGCAGGCGCAGCTTCGGACAGCAGTGCGACGACTCGCTCGCAATTGGCCGCATTGGGGACCAGGAAGACCTCATCGGGAGACATGAGGTAGGCGATCATGTCGTCCACTACCCCGCCGTCTTCAGTGCAAAGCAACGTGTATTGGGCCTGACCTGGCCTGATCTTGCCGAGGTCGGCAGTCAGCCCTCGATTCACGAAGTCGGCCGCACCTGGACCGGCCACAGTCGCCTTGCCGAGATGACTGACGTCGAAGATGCCGACAGCGTTGCGGACCGCTGCATGCTCGGCCAACACTCCGGCACCGGCGTACTCCAGTGGCATCGTCCAGCCACTGAACGCCGCAAACTTGGCGCCTGCCGCGACATGCCGTTCATGCAGCGGCGACTTCAGTAGTTCGCCGGTTTCGCCGTTCTCCTCCATACGCCACTCCATTTCTTAGAAGTGCTGTCGGCCAGCATCGAGTACGCCCAGGACGTGGGGCTAACCTGTTCAAGCCTCATTTGATCACGCCTAGCAACCAAAGGATGTTGTCATCGTGCCCAGTCAGTTGCTGCCCTCGCTCGTTATCGCCAAGGCCATGCCGCGCAATGTTGACGTGCTCGTGGTGGGTTTAAGCGATGGGAGGATACGGGGCGTACCGGAGCCAGTCGCTAAGGCGTTTACAAAGCGCTTCGGCGTATCTGTTGGCGACATGGCAACCTCGCTCGGGGCCAAGTCGAGTGCCGATACCAAGCGAACGCTTCCGGCAGCTGGCGATGGACCTCGCATTGTGGTGGTAGGCCTGGGATCCGATCAGCCGAGTGGGGAGGACTTGCGACGTGCGGCCGGAGCAGGCGTACGCCATGCGGCCTCCCTGACCGAGAGCCAGAACCTGACTGTGGCTGTGTCCGTGGGTGCGGCCGATTCAGATCAGCTGGCTGCGGTTGCAGAGGGTGCGCTGCTGGGCAGCTATCGGTATGCGCCGATCAGCGCCGCTACCGACAACAGCGGCAACGTAGCCGCGATCAGTGTGATTGACGAGAACGCGGTCAAGGATGCCGCCGCCATTGCATCGGCTGCGGGGATCGTCGCGCAGGCGGTGGTGACGGTGCGCGAATGGGTGAACATCCCAGCGAATCTGCTCTATCCGGAGTCGTTTGCCGAGCAGGCGCGAACCCTGGTGCGCGACAGCAAGATCGCGGTAGACGTGTTGGATGAGAAGGCGTTGAGCCGTGGGGGCTATGGCGGCTTGATGGCTGTGGGCGGTGGATCGGCGCGGCCTCCGCGGTTGGTCCGGCTCAGCTACGCGCCTCGCGGAGCCCAGTTCCATCTCGCTCTGGTGGGCAAGGGCATCACCTTTGACACTGGCGGCCTCAACCTCAAGCCGGCTGAAGGCATGTACGCCATGAAATGCGACATGGCGGGCGCCGCAACTGTGCTGGCGGCGGTGCAAGCGATCGCCCGGCTTGGCCTCAAGATTCAGGTCACCGCGTACGGCGCGCTGGCAGAGAACATGCCGTCGGGCAGCGCATATCGGCCTTCCGATGTACTAACCATCTATGGCGGCAAGACGGTCGAGAACGGCAATTCTGATGCCGAAGGTCGGCTCGTTATGGCTGACGCGCTCGCCCGGGCGAACGAGGACCACCCCGACTTGGTGGTCGATGTCGCGACCCTGACCGGCGCCTGTGTCGTTGCCCTCGGCGAGCGTACGGCCGGGCTGATGGCCACCGACGATGCGACGGCCGACCTAGTTCTCGATGCTGCCGAAACTGCCGGCGAGGACGTCTGGCAGTTGCCGATCCCGAGCGAGATCCGCAGCAAGCTCGACTCCAAGGTCGCCGACCTGCGATCGACCGCAGGTGATCGCTGGGCTGGTGCTTTGGTTGCAGCCGCGTTCCTGCGTGAATTCTTGGCAGAAGGTACGCCTTGGGCGCATCTCGACATTGCCGGGCCGGCGTTTTTCGATGGGAAGCCCTATGGCTATGTCGCCCCCGGAGGAACCGGGATCGGGGTACGCACGCTCATCGCTCTGGCCCGCCGACTCGCGAGCTGACTTGAAGCGCCAACCTCAGCGAGCGAAGCGAGCACCAGTCCCAGCGGCGAGCGAGACAAAGTAAGCGGATCCGTGGGCGCCGACCCGGGGAGCAACTCCCAACAAACAGCCGTGCTGACAGCTGCCCCGGCACCGAGTCATCCATCCCGCCGACTCGGCACGTCTGTCAGCACGGCTGGAGGTGTGAGACGCCGCCCCCCAAGGCGGTTCGTTGAAACCCCGCTTCGCCGACGTTTCACACGTTTATGGTTCGGAGACCAGAGCTTGCCGGATTGGTTGCTTGTACTGCCTTCAGACGTTCTTAGCTCACAGCAGGTTCAACGCAGATCGGGATGCTTTTTATTGCGGCTGTTGTAGTCGCGCATCCGCTGCGGATAGCCCACGACAGCTGCGTCGTAACCGGGAATCTGCAGATGCTCGGCGAAGGCATGTGCCCATTCCGGTGATGGCACCACTCGTCGGGTCCATTCGCCGTCGAAGGCGACCAGCAGCAGGGTGGTCTGGGTCACCGCCGTCTGGGGTTCAATAAAGGCCTCGACCCCACGTCGAGTTCGTGCGAACTGAGTGAGGTGCGACGTGACGGCGTCATCCACAGTGCGACTCTGCGACGCGTAGCGGCCCTTTTTCTTAACCCGGGTCGCCGTCCGCCGGAACCAACTCATGCGCCAATTATGGCCGCTACCTTCGACAATCGCGGGCGTTCGCGGCCTGAGAGGATGGCGCCATGGCAGCTTTGTACGCCGCTGCAGGCGTGACCCACGCTCGCAGCGCGGAGCCGTTCGATCTCATCGTCCTCGGTGCAGGCAGTGGTGGCTACGCCTGCGCGCTGCGGGCAGCCGAACTGGGATTGACAGTCGGGCTCGTGGAAAAGGACAAGATCGGCGGCACTTGTCTGCACCGCGGGTGCATTCCGACCAAGGCGATGTTGCACGCTGCCGAAGTCGCGGACTCGGTACGCAATGGAAGCCAGTTCGGCATTCATGCAGCAATCGACAAGGTCGATCTCGCCGGTGTGGTCTCGTACGGTGACAGCGTCGTGGACCGCGTTTATAAGGGTCTGTACGGCCTCGTGAGCTCGCGCGGCATCTCGGTCATTTCCGGCGCTGGCCGGTTGGCCATATATGACGGACGCCCAGCTGTTGCGGTCAACGGTGAGATGTATGAAGCGCCCAATCTGGCATTGGCAACCGGGTCTTACCCTCGCTCCCTATCCGGTCTGGACGTCGACGGCGTCAAGATCCTTACCAGCGAGCAGGCGCTCCGGCTTGATCGACTTCCGGCTTCGGCAATCGTGCTCGGGGGTGGGGTGATCGGCGTGGAATTTGCGTCGGCATGGCGGTCATTTGGCGTGCAAGTCACCGTCGTAGAAGCACTTCCCCGACTTGTGTCCGGTGAAGATCAAAGCATTTCGGCCGCGCTGGAACGGGCCTTCCGCAAGCGCAAGATCAACGTAATCACCGAGGTCGCAATGTCAGCGTGTCGGCCAACTGACTCCGGCGTACGAGTGGAGCTCGCGAACGGGCAGCTGCTGGATGCAGAGATCATGTTGGTTGCTGTCGGCCGTGGACCTCAGACCGCTGATCTTGGCTACCAGGAGGCAGGTGTTGATCTTGAGGATGGTTTCGTTACCGTCACCGAACGACTTGAGACATCGATTCCCGGGGTGTACGCGCTTGGGGATGTGGTAGGTGGACTGCAGCTCGCGCATCGGGGTTTCGCGCATGGCATCTTCGTCGCCGAAGAAATTGCCCATCGCAGTGGCGCGCTTGAGCAGGCGCCGGTGCCGATTGCCGATGCAGACATTCCACGCGTCACCTACTGCGACCCCGAAATTGCATCTGTAGGGCTTACCGAAAATCAAGCCCAGGCGCACTTTGGCGATGTGGAAACGCTGACCTATGACCTCGCCGGCAATGGCAAGTCGCAGATTCTGAAGACCCGCGGGTTCGTCAAGCTGGTACGCCGGCCGAAGGGTCCGGTCGTGGGGATTCACATGATCGGTGCCAGGGTGAGTGAGCTTGCCGGCGAAGCGCAGCTGATAACGAACTGGGAGGCATTTCCCGAAGACGTCGCCGGCCTGATCCATGCGCACCCGACACAGAGCGAGGCACTTGGTGAGGCCCATCTCGCGCTTGCTGGCAAGCCGCTGCACACGCACGGCTGACGGCCGAGATCAACCAGACGACGCCGGTTCGGTGGGAACTTGATAAGACCAGCAACGTGCTGGCACCGCAGCCACATGCTGAGGCTAGGCTGTGGCCCACCGGCACCGAAGAGGCGCTACCAACCTTCTGGCGAGCCGCACGAGCGACACAGGACAAACCGAGCACCAGCACGATAAAGGAGTCCTCAGCAGCCATGTCGACCTCCGTAACCCTGCCTGCACTGGGCGAAAGCGTCACCGAAGGAACCGTCAGCCGGTGGCTCAAGCAGGTGGGTGACACTGTCGAAGCCGACGAGCCGCTGCTCGAGGTGTCGACAGACAAGGTCGACACTGAGATTCCGTCCCCTGCGTCAGGCGTGCTGTTGGAAATCAAGGCACAGGAGGATGAGACCGTCGAGGTCGGCGCCGTACTCGCCGTTATCGGTGAGCCGAGCGAGGCTGACGGCGGCAGGGCGCCGGCTACTGAGGCGCCCTCGGAGCAGGCGGCCGAAACCCCGCCGGAAGACGCTGCTCCGCCGCAGGCAGAAGAGGCCGCTGCACCGCAAGCAGAAGAGACGGCTCCGCAAGAGACGGAAGCCGCGACCGAAGAGCCGGCTCCGGCGCAGGAACCCGAGCAGCCGGTCGAGGCCAGCGCAGCCGAGCCTGAGCCAGCTGCGGCCCCGAGCGGAGGCGGAGACGGTTCTGGTGGCGCCACCGAAGTCAGCCTGCCCGAACTCGGCGAAAGCGTCACCGAGGGAACGGTAAGCCGCTGGCTCAAGCAGGTCGGTGATTCTGTCAAGGCCGATGAGCCGCTATTGGAGGTCTCGACAGACAAGGTCGACACCGAAATACCATCACCGGCGTCTGGCACATTGCTCGAGATTCGAGTCCAAGAAGATGAAACGGTCGGGGTCGGGGCGGTACTTGCCGTCATCGGCGAAGCCGGGGCAGCTGCAGGGTCCACACCGGCGGGGGCGCCCACGCCAGCACCCGTGGCTGAGCCGCAACCCGAGCCCCAGCGGGAACCCGAGCCCGAGCGGGAACCCGAGCCCCAGCCGGAGCCGGAAGCCGAACACGAACCGGAGCCGCAAGCAGAACCTGAGCCGGAGCCGCAGCCACAAGCTGAACCAAAGGTCGCAGCACCAGGCGCGAAGGAAGACGGACGCCCAGAACAACGCGGCCCGGCGGGCGCCACACCCGCCGCGAGACCAACGGTCAATGACTCCGACACCACTTATGTGACACCACTCGTCCGCAAGCTCGCCAAAGAACATGACGTCGATCTCGCATCACTCAATGGGACGGGTGTGGGTGGCCGTATCCGCAAGCAAGACGTGCTGGCTGCCGCCGAGGCTGCAAAGCAGGCCGCTGCCGCTCAGGCTCCAGAAGCTCCCGCGCCAGAGGCTCAGGCAGAACCTGCCGCGGGCGCACCCCAAGCGCCAGCAGCTGAGATCAGCACGCTGCGTGGTACGACCGAGAAGATGTCGCGACTCCGCCAGACAATCGCCAAGCGCATGGTGGAGTCCCTCCAGGTGGCCGCCCAACTGACGGCCACGGTCGAGGTGGATATGACAGTCATCTCGCAAATCCGCGCCAAGGTCAAAGACGATTTCAAGAAACGTGAAGGCGCAACCCTGTCATACCTGCCGTTCATTGCCAATGCATCGGTCGAGGCGCTGAAGAGCCATCCGAAGCTGAACGCCACGATCGACA
>DATDKX010000541.1:0-5149 GCA_036519615.1 Propionibacteriaceae bacterium | reverse complement strand
AGTGACCCAACAGCTGGCCGGCCAGTTGCGGGAGCGTGGTGCTGAAGTGGTAGAACTGCCGCATCCGGGTGGTCATCAGATCTACCCTGCTGTCCTTCCGGAGATCCGCCGGATTATCGCCGACCAGACCGTGCCCACCAGAAGGAGTGCTGAATGAAGCTTGCTCATCTACCGCTGCGCGTTGCCACCGGCGCATACATCTTGAACTCCGGCCTGTCTAAGACGAATCTCGAGGGCGAAGCCGCCCAGGGCGTACATGCTATGGCGGCCAACGCGATTCCTGCCTTGAAGCAGATCCCGCCGGAGCAGTTCGCAAAGATCTTGTCGACCGGTGAGATTGCACTTGGTGCGGCGCTGTTGATCCCGTTCGTGCCCTCGGCTTTGGTCGGAGCAGCCATGGTCGGCTTCGGTGCTGGGCTGGTTCAGCTGTACCTGAAGACGCCAGGCATGCGGCAAGAGGGCAGCATCAGACCCTCACAAGACGGCATCGGCCTAGCGAAGGATGTCTGGCTGCTCGGTGCCGGAATGACGCTGGTCCTTGATGGCTGGCCGAAACGGGCTCGCCTCCAGTCACCCGACACCTGACCTCAAGGCGGCGACGCCGACCGCATCATCCAACGTGAACGTGCGGGCGGCGCTCCCGGTCAGGTTCGGCTCGGCGGATGATCTCCCGGGTAACCGGCGCGACTTCTCCGACACCGAAGAACAGGAAGCGAACGAGGTTCGCCGCAGGATTGCCTTCAGACCATTCGAAGTAGATGTGCGGCAGACGCTCAGTTTGGTCTCGCACCGCGAGCAGTAAGGCTGCCAGCGCATTTGGAACCGTCGAGCTGCTAAAGGTGAGAACTCGGTAGCGGCTGTGTTGGACTTCACCACAGACGTCGAGCCGGCTGGCGAACTCCGATGGATCCGTAAGCGTCACCTCCACAAAGATCACGTCGTTGGGATCGGTCAGGTCGTTGTCGTGGCTGACCTGCCGCAGCTTGTCGCTGTCCTCAGCCCGGTCACGGCCGTCCGGCTCATTAGCGACGAGCCGGATTGACCGCCGCGCCACGTCCCGGAGGAAGAGCTGCGCGGTTTTGTCGAAGGTCACCTCGGTGACTCGCAACTCGAAAGAGCGTGCGAACCGCGACGCCAAGGACACCAGGAGGATGGCAGCGATGAAGACGCTGGCGATCTTGACACCCTCTGGACGTTCCACGATGTTGTCGATCGTGGTGTAAATGAAGATCACAGCGATCAGACCGAACGCGATCATGAGGCCGCGCTGCCTAGCGTGCCGTGCCGCTAACGCGACGGCGACGGCTGCTGAAGTGATCAAGACGAGGACACCCGTGGCGTACGCACCGCCCTGGGCATCGACGCTGGCACGGAAGATGATCGTGATGAGGAATGCTCCCAAGGTGAGGATCAGCACCAGGGGACGTACGGCTCGTGCCCACTGCGGTGCCATGCCGTAACGAGGCAAGTAGCGCGGGATCAAGTTCAGCAGTCCCGCCATGGCCGACGCGCCGGCAAACCACAAGATCGCAATCGTCGAAGCGTCATAGATGCTGCCGAACGTATTTCCCAGATATTCATGCGCCAGATAGGCAAGTGCGCGCCCATTGGCCGATCCGCCGGGTTGGAACTCGGCGGGCGGAATGAGCAATGTCGTGGCCACGCTGCTCGTGATCAAGAAGACGCTCATGATCAATGCGGCTGTGGTGAGCAATCGCCTTGCTCCGCGGATGCGACCAACAGGATGTGCCGGAGTGTCGTTCGGCCCGCTGTGGATGTGCGGCATTACCGCCACACCCGTCTCGAAGCCAGAGAGGCCCAGCGCCAGTTTTGGGAAAACCAGCAGCGCGATGCCGACAACTACCAGCGGATTGCCGTGCTGTTGGGTTAAGGCCACGCGCCAGTCAGTCCAAAGGGCTGGCTGTGCTAACACCTGTGCTATTCCGTCCGCAATGACGACGACGTTCAGACCGAGGTACAGCGCCACCAAGGCCACCGCAACACCAATGGCTTCTGTGAACCCGCGCAGGAACACCCCGCCCAGCAAGGCCAACAGCACCAGCGTGATCACCACCTGATGCCCGGCGAGGAACGGCTCGAGGTGAGGGTTCTCCACCAGGTGCGCAGTGGCGTCGGCGGCCGACAAAGTCATGGTGATGATGAAGTCGGTGGCGGCAAAGCCGAGCAGCACCAAGACGAAGATCTTGCCCTTCCAGAACGACATGAGCCGCTCCAACATGGCGATCGAACCTTCGCCATTAGGGCTTTCGGACGCCACGCGCCGATAAACCGGCAGTGCGCCGAGGAGCGTCAGAGCGACAAGTACCAGGGTTGCGATGGGGGAGATCAAGCCGGCGGCAAGCGCCGCAATGCCCGGTTGGTATCCGAGAGTGGAGAAGTAATCGACACCGGTCAGGCACATGACCTGCCACCATCGATGGGTCTTTTCCGTTTGCTGCGGGCTGGGGTGGGGGCCGAGGTAGTTCCGGTCTTCGGGAACGCCTTTCATCAACCAGGAGCGCAAGGCGAGTGGCGCGGTCCGCGCTTCGTCAGTCCTAGTCACCCCTTCTCCTGTGATCCGTCCAGCGGTCATGTGGGGTCACAGCGAGGCGAACAAATTGTGCCCTCCATCAGTCAACCGTCAGGCAGCCAGCAAGCACCGCTCTTTGGCGAGATTTTGACGCCCACGCCGTCTGAGACACCCACCCTCAATTTGGTGGAGTGTGTGCAACTGGCTGGAGGTTCGGCGTACGCGTAGAACCTTCGTAAAGGAACCTGTTGTGAGGCACCGGCCAGACTCAGACTTGAGCTGTGATCTTGATCATCTTTGACACGGGCAAGGGTGTTGGACATGGCGTTGTCTAATTGGTTGGGCCAGCACCGCGCGGTTGTCTGGGTTGCTGCAGTACTACTGGGGCCCGTAGTCGCTGCTTTGCTGACGCTGGGCCGCCCGCAACTGCATGAGAATCATGTGACGTTGGTGCTGGTCCTGGCCGTCGCGGTGGTTTCTGCCGCTGGGCTGCGTCCGGCTGGCTTGGTTGCCGCCGCGACGACCGCCATTGCCTACGACTATTTCTGGACCGAGCCGTACTACAGCCTCAGGATCTTCGACATCCAAGACATCCTGACCGTCCTGCTGCTGGTCCTCGTGGGCGGCGCAATCGAGCAGCTCAGCTGGTGGGCTGGCCGTCAGCGCGCCGTGGCTGCTCGTCGGCTCGACTATCTGACGGCACTACGGCACGCCGCAGCGCCACTCGCGCCGGAGACGCACGCGGCAACCTTGGACGCTATCTCGGACACTGTCAGCAAGGTGCTCGATGCTGACAGCTGCCGCCTGGTGCTCAACGAGCAGTTACCCGCCACGGTGCTGCATGGTGACGGCAGCGTCACCCGGGATGGCCATGTCATGGAGGCAGGCGCCTCGAGGGCTGCGCATTAGGGCTGGAATCGATAACCCATTCCGGGCTCGGTGATGAGGTGGCGGGGTCGAGTGGGATCATCTTCAAGCTTGTGTCTGAGTGCCTTGACGTACTGACGTAGGTAGTGGGTCTGATCGACGTACGTCGGTCCCCAGACTTCTTGAAGCAGCTGCCGTTGGCTCACCAAGCGCCCCGGATGCCGCACCAATGCCTGGAGGAGCTGCCACTCGATCGGCGTGAGATGCACTTGCCGTTCCGGCGCTGCCGGCTCCAAGATCATGTGGTCGTTGAGGTCGACCATCCACCGTCCGAGCTGAACCGGTTCCACCACCTCAGGCTCGCTGCTGCGCCGCGTCACCGCACGGATTCGCGCGAAGAGCTCCGCCACGCTGAACGGCTTTGTGACGTAGTCATCGGCGCCGGCATCCAGAGCGTCCACCTTCGCCGCATTGTTCATCCGACCAGAGAGAATCACGATGGGCACCTGGGTCCAGCGGCGCAGTGAACGAATGACCTCCACCCCATCCATGTCGGGTAGACCCAGATCAAGGATGACGAGGTCCGGATGAGCGTCGGTCGCCGCCTCGAGCCCTCCCCGGCCGCTACCGGCGGTGACCACGTCGTACTGTCGCGCATGGAGGTTGATCCGGAGCGCCCTGAGAATCTGAGGCTCGTCATCGACGACCAGAACGCGGGTCATGATCGCTCGCTTACCGTCTGCACCGGCTCCGGAGCGGGTTGAGTCGCGGCGGGCATCGAAATGGTCATAGTTAGGCCGCCTCCGGGTGTCCCTACCGGAGCCAGACTGCCCGACATCGCCTCGATTAGACCCCGCGCCAAGGCAAGACCCAGCCCGACCCCGCTGGTGTTGTCCCGATCCCCAAGCCGTTGGAACGGGAGAAAGATCTGGTCCCAGTCGGTCTCAGGTACGCCTGGACCACAGTCGACCACCCGGATTTCGACGGTGTCGCCGTAGGCGCTGGCCATAACCTGCGGAGGGGGCTCCGGGTGGGCTGTGTCGTACGGCGTTCTGCACGAGATTAGCGATCGCTCGTTCCAGAAATGCGGGATCGGCCCGTATTTCGGGCGTCTCTTCCGGAATACGGATGATCACATCAGCTGCAGCTGGTCCCAGGCTGGTCATAGCGGCGGAGACGACATCGGCGACGTCGATCGACTGGATGGCAAGCGCCAGGGCACCAGCTTGGAGCCGGCTCATGTCGAGCAGGTTCTCGACCAGGCCGCTCAGCCGGTCCAACGACTCCTCAGCCGTCGCGAGCAGCTCGGCTTGATCCTCATCGCTTAGTGGGAGATCCGAGATGCGGAGGGTTCCGATCGCCGCCTTCGCTGAGGCCAGTGGAGTGCGTAGATCATGACTCACCGCATTGAGTAGCGCAGTCCGTACCCGGTCCACTTCGGCGAGGGAGCCTGCGGTGGCCGCAGCTTCCTCCAGCCGCTCCTGGCGTAATGCGATGGTGGCCTGGGCTGCAAACGCCTCCAGGATCCGCCGATCCTGCGCGGCGAGCGGGTGACCTGACAGCACCAGTGTGTACGACTCATCGACGTGCACCTCGGCGTCCCCGTCCCCTGGGGCCAGGCAGATTGGGCTGCCAACGCATGCGACCACCGTCCACGCTTCATTCGTGTGCTCTAGATCTGGCCCTCCCAAGGCGCCTGGTCGGCGCTCGAGAAGAGTCACAGCCTCCAGGGCGAAGGTCTCACGTACCTGC